>NZ_JBAUHO010000077.1:0-7147 GCF_049680325.1 Planktotalea sp. | reverse complement strand
TTCATCCACAATATCAAACAGCGAAGGCACCGCAGGGCACGGTGCAAGGCCGTTGGTTACCACATCCGACAGACGTGTCTGGTGAAGGTAAACATAGACATTCGCGCTTAACCCTTCCCACAGACGGTTTGTCATGCTCTGCGCGCGACTACCCGAACTGCCACCAGAGGCGCCCGCCCCCTTGTGCATCGCATCCACGGTTTCATCGACAGCGCCAAGAACATCCAACACACGAATGTCGGACGGGGCCTTGGCAAGACGATACCCGCCACCCGGCCCACGCACGGATTCGACCAGTTCTGCGCGGCGCAGCTTGACAAACAGCTGCTCAAGGTAAGGCAAGGATATATCTTGCCGGCGGGAAATATCACCAAGCGTTACCAATCCATCGCCACGCTGAAGCGCGATATCGGTAAGCGCCACCATCGCATAACGCCCTTTTGTCGACAGCTTCATTGTGTTGCCCCGTAGTAAGTTTGCAAAACCCGCGCCCAAATATAGGCAAAGTCGCTGATTAGATTGACCTTCGCACCAGCATTGCCTATCTGCATGCAAAGGCCGGGCCCAGCTCAGCTTAGAATGGTTCTAAAGTGTCCGAGCAAATTCGTCAAGAATTGTAGCAGCACTTTCCGCAGGAGTTTACGCATATGCCCGAGGTCATTTTCCCAGGTCCCGAAGGTCGCCTCGAAGGCCGCTATCACCCGCAAAAGGAAAAGGACGCACCGATTGCTATCGTGCTGCATCCACATCCACAATTCGGCGGGACGATGAACAACAAGGTCGTCTATAACCTTCACTATGCCTTTTATAACATGGGCTTCACGGTTCTGCGATTCAACTTCCGCGGTGTCGGTCGCAGCCAGGGCGAATACGATCAAGGCATTGGCGAGCTGTCCGATGCGGCTTCTGCGCTCGATTACCTGCAATCGATGAACAACAACTCCAAACATTGCTGGGTCGCGGGCTTCAGCTTTGGCGCGTGGATCGGCATGCAGCTTTTGATGCGCCGCCCCGAGATCACAGGTTTCATCTCGGTTAGCCCGCCTGCGAACATGTACGACTTCAGCTTCCTTGCACCCTGCCCCGCGTCAGGTCTTATCATCAACGGCACCGCAGATCGCGTGGCACCGCCTGCTGACACCGTCACGCTTGTGAATAAACTGCACGAGCAAAAAGGCATCACCGTCACCCATCAGGAACTTGAAGGCTCTGGCCACTTCTTTTCCGAAGAAGAGCAAATGGATATGATGATCGGCAATGTCTCCACCTATGTGAAGCGCCGCCTGACGGAGACAACACGCTAAAGGACGCCGCAAATGAGTGCGATCATTGATAAACTGGCCGACGATCTGGCCAAGGACGCGATTGAAGCTGCAACGGCTCTTGGTGATGAAGAACTGGTTGTTGATATCGGCAATCAGCTCGCCTCTTCCTCGACCACTGCCGAGGAAGCATTCATGACCGCCGCGCGCGTGCGCATGGCGCTGATACGCGGACGGCAGATGCTGAATGATCGGATTAACGCAGCAGCCGCCAAGCTGGACAAGGAATGAACAAGCGCCTCGATGCGCAAATGGCATTCCTGAATGAAGCGGACAAGCTGAAATCGGTGATCCGCGCCACAACGCTTTGCGATGGCTCGCGCCGTGAAAATTCGGGCGAACACAGCTGGCATATCGCGTTATACGCGTTGGTCTTGGGCGAACATGCCCCGGTTGGCGTTGATATCAACCGCGTCATCAAGATGCTTTTGTTACATGATCTGGTCGAAATCGATGCAGGCGATGCACCAATTTTCGGCGATCATGACATTGCGGCGATGGAAGCGGATGAAGCCAAAGCGGCAGACCGAATATTCGGTCTTTTGCCCAACGATCAAGGCCAGGACCTTCGCGCGCTCTGGGAAGAATTCGAAGCCGCACAAAGCCCTGATGCGATTTTCGCCAAATCACTGGATCGCTTTCAGCCCCCGAACCAGAACCTGATGGCAAATGGCGGCAGCTGGACGGATTACGGTGTCAGCTACGAAACCGTTGAAACCCGTGTCGGCTCAAAAATCGCGCGCGGCGCGCCTGCCTTATGGCAATGGCTGGCACCCAAAATCAAAGAATGGTTCACGCGCTAGGGCCAGATCCATTTCTAAAGCGATTTACCCCGCGCGTTTCTTGATCGCGCCCGCTTGTTCAGCCAGATCGCGCGCAATCGCGAAGGCGCCCTTGATCTTATCCACGTCGTTTTTCCAATCGCGGCGCACCACGATCTTGTTGTCACGCACCTTGGCCAACCCGCGCTCGCCCTGAATGAAGTTCACCAAACCCTCGGGCGAGGCAAACTTGTCATTATGGAACTGCACAGTCGCGCCTTTGGGACCTGCATCCAGCTTGGCAATACCTGCCTTCTTGCACATCGCTTTGATCCGAACGACCAGCAAGAGCGTGTTCACCTCTTTGGGCAGTTTGCCAAAACGGTCGATCAATTCAGCGGCAAAGCCTTCCAATTCAACCTTTGTCGTCAAGGATGACAAACGGCGGTAAAGCCCAAGGCGCACATCCAAGTCTGGCACGAATGCCTCGGGAATAAGAACAGGCACACCTAGATTGATCTGCGGTGCCCATTGCCCGTCGTCTTCGCTCAAGCCTTGCAGTTCACCCGAACGGATCTTGGCAATCGCCTCTTCCAGCATGGATTGATAAAGTTCATAGCCCACATCGCGCATTTGACCGGATTGCTCTTCGCCCAGCAGATTACCGGCCCCGCGAATATCCAGATCTTGCGAGGCAAGCGTGAACCCTGCCCCAAGCGTGTCCAATGACCCTAAAACGCGCAAACGTTTCTCGGCCGTTGTGGTCAGTTTCGTGCGTGGCTTCGTTGTGAGATAAGCATAGGCACGGGTCTTTGAGCGTCCGACACGGCCACGAATTTGATAAAGCTGCGCAAGGCCGAACATATCGGCGCGGTGCACGATCATCGTGTTCGCAGTCGGGATATCCAGCCCGCTTTCCACAATCGTCGTAGCCAGCAGAATATCGTATTTCCCGTCGTAGAACGCGTTCATGCGATCATCAAGTTCGCCCGCCGCCATTTGCCCATGCGCAACCATATAGGTGAGTTCGGGCAATTGTTCTTTGAGGAAGGTTTCAATCTCTGGAAGGTCGGAAATACGCGGCACCACATAGAAGGATTGCCCCCCGCGATAATGCTCGCGCAGCAACGCCTCGCGCAGGGTAATGGCGTCAAATTCACTGACATAGGTGCGGATTGCCAAACGATCGACCGGCGGCGTGCCAATGATCGACAGATCGCGCACACCGGACAAAGACAGCTGCAAGGTGCGCGGGATCGGCGTGGCTGTCAGGGTCAGCACGTGAATATCCGTGCGCATCTGCTTCAATCGCTCTTTATGCCCCACGCCAAAATGCTGCTCTTCGTCGATAATCAACAGACCAAGGTTGTTGAACTTTGTGTTCTTGGCCAGCAAAGCATGGGTGCCGACAACAATATCCACCGCGCCAGAGGCCATATCTTTACGCGTTTCTTCCGCATTTTTCGCAGTAACAAAACGGGACAAGGGTCTGACTTCAATTGGAAAACCGCGAAAACGCTCGGCAAAACTCTTGTAGTGTTGGCGCGCCAGCAAAGTCGTCGGCGCAATGATCGCGACCTGAACACCCGACATCGCCGCGATGAATGCCGCGCGCATCGCGACTTCTGTCTTGCCAAAGCCCACATCACCGCAAATCAAACGATCCATTGGCTGGCCTGATCCCATATCCGCCAGAACATCGCCAATGGCACTCAGTTGATCGTCCGTCTCCTGATAAGGAAAACGTGCAGAGAACGCATCCCACATGCCGGGTGGTGGCTCCATGATCGGCGCGCGGCGCAGTGCGCGTTCGGCTGCGACACGGATCAATTTATCCGCCATCTCGCGAATGCGCTCTTTCAGCTTGGCCTTTTTCGCCTGCCATGCACCGCCGCCAAGGCGATCAAGCAAGCCCTCTTCGTGACCATATTTGCTAAGCAACTCGATGTTCTCGACAGGCAAATAAAGCCGCGCGCTTTCGGCGTAATCGAGCAGAATACACTCATGCGCCGCACCAGCGGCTGTAATCACCTCAAGGCCCTGATACCGTCCGATCCCGTGATCCACATGCACGACCAAATCACCGGGATTGAGGCTTTGGGTTTCGGTAAGGAAGTTTTCGGCCTTGCGGCGTTTCTTTGCACTACGGATCAAACGATCGCCAAGAACGTCCTGCTCGGAAATGACCGTCAGATCAGGGCTTTCAAAGCCATGCTCCAGCGCCCAAACCGCCAGATGCAAACCGTGCTTCGTAACCCCTTTGGCGTCGCGGATCTGGATCGTTTCGGCCAGACCTTCGTCTTCGATCAATCCCGAAAGACGCTCGCGCGCGCCTTCGGAATAGGACGCCACGACAACAGGTCCCTGCGCCATTTTTATGCGAATATGTGCAGCTAAGGCACCGAAAAGACTTATGCTTTCCTGTTGGCGTTCTGGCGAAAAGTTGCGGCCAATACGCCCGCCAGCGTCGGTCACACCCAAACCCGTCGCCTGCGGCAACGCGCTGAACTGGACAACGCGATGATTGGAAATCGCCGCGTCCCAAGCCGCCTCATCCAGATAGAGCAGTTTTGCTGGCGCGGGTTTATAAACCGAATCCATCCGCTTCTTCGCGCTCATCGCGATCTTGCGGGTTTCATATTGATCTTCCACGCTCTCCCAACGGGCAATGCGCGCTGCTGTCAGGGCATCATCACAGGTGATCGTTGCCTTAGGCAGATAATCAAAGAGCGTCTCGAGCTTTTCATGAAAGAACGGCAACCAATGCTCAACGCCTTGGTGTTTGCGCCCTGCACTGACCGCTTCATACAAGGGATCATCCGTACCAGCCGCACCGAATTCGATACGGTAGTTCTGGCGGAAACGGGTGATCGCCTCCTCATCGAGGATGACCTCAGACACAGGCGCGAGTTCGATGTTGTCCAGCTTTTGCGTTGTGCGCTGTGTTGCCGGATCAAAGCGGCGTGCACCGTCCAGAACATCGCCGAACAAATCAAGGCGGATCGGCCCAAGCTCACCCGGTGGGAAGATATCAATGATCCCGCCGCGCACAGCATAATCGCCCGGTTCCATCACTGTCGGACTTTGGACAAAACCCATACGCACCAGAAAATGACGCAGCGCCTTTTCATCCACACGCCCGCCGACCTGCGCACTGAACGCAGCTTCGCGCAGGACCGTCCGCGCCGGCAGGCGCTGCGTTGCGCCGCCAAGCGTGGTAAGCAGGATAAACCGCTCTGGCATCGCGTGCACCAAGGCCGCCAATGTGGCCATACGCGCGGCAGAAATATCCGCATTGGGCGATACGCGATCATAGGGCAAGCAATCCCAGCCCGGGAACACCAGAACAGGCATGTCAGGCGCGAAGAAACGCAAAGCATCCTGCATTGCCACCATACGCTTGTCATCGCGCGCAATGTGACACACGGGACCGCTGCCTGCCTCTAACTCATTCAGGATCAGACGGGCATCAAAGCCCTCTGGCGCACCAGAAACGGTGATATGCTTAGCATTACTCATAAGTAGGGATCGTTCCTTGGGCCGTGCGTCTCAAAGGCCAAAGGGGCCAAGTGCCAGATTGGTGTACATTCCCCACATCGCCGTGATGAAAATCGAGATCATTCCGATGATCTGCACGAAAATACGGTGGCGAAACAAACGCTTGTAAAGCGCTTCGCCCGAAGCTGCCGTATCCTGTATAAGCCGCGCCGTGTTAAGGCTAAGCAAGCCGACAAGGGTCATAGGTGCCAACAGCAGAAACACCGCTTGCGCGAATTCAACCCAATAGAAAAAGCCAAGAATGCCAAGCCCTGTTAGCAAAAAACAGGTCAGCCCGGCCAACCAAAGCCCGGACATGCGCCCGATATACAAAAGCCGCGTTACGTTGATGCGCACCAGATCTTCCATGTCAGTCACCGCATCACCACCATGACGGCGCGCGCGCAGCACCAGATCATAGGGCACGCCCAAAATCCAATGGGACGCAGAAGACCACATCACGGCCAAAGCGATCCAAAACCAAAGGTTCGAGAAAGAGCGCATATCAATGAGCTCAAAAAGGGCATCTGTTAGGGTCAAATTGACTCGCTCAATCGCATATTATGTCTGTGGCGCTCTATAACGGGCCTTTGCGGCAATTCCCAGCCTTGTTCTAATGCCCCGCGCATGGCAGGTTCAGGGCGAGACAAAACTGCCATGAGGCCCGCCATGACCCGCACCGTTGCGCCCTTTCCCGCTGCCCGATTTCGCCGTGCCCGCAGCACAGCAGCTTTGCGGGCCCTGACGCGAGAAAACACACTGACGCCATCCGATCTGATCTGGCCGATTTTTGTGCGCGCAGGCAAGGACATCGAAGAACCGGTCGCCTCAATGCCCGGCGTTGTGCGGCGCTCAGTTGATAAGATCGCTCAGGCCGCGAAACATGCGCAAAGCCTTGGAATTCCAGCGGTCTGTCTCTTTCCCTACACCGATGCCAGCCTCAAGACGGAAGACTGCGCCGAGGCGTGGAACCCTGACAATCTGAGCAATCGTGCGACGCGCGCAATTAAAGATGCAGCGCCCGATATAGCGGTGATGACAGATGTCGCATTGGACCCCTACAACATCAACGGGCACGACGGTTTTGTCGTGAATGGTGAAATCGTCAATGACCGCACAGTCGAAGCGCTTGTCAGAATGACGCTGGCACAAGCCGAGGCCGGAGCAGATATTATCGGCCCGTCGGATATGATGGACGGACGCATTGGCGCAATGCGCACCGCGCTGGAATCCGAAGGACATCAGAACGTGATGATCCTGAGTTATGCTGCCAAATACGCCTCTGGGTATTATGGCCCGTTCCGCGATGCGGTCGGTGCTTCTGGCGCTCTGACAGGTGACAAGAAAACCTATCAAATGGACCCTGCCAATTCGGACGAAGCCATGCGCCTTATCCAGCGTGACCTTTCTGAGGGTGCGGATATGGTCATGGTTAAACCCGGCATGCCCTATCTTGATATTTGCAGCCGCGTAAAACGCGAGTTCGGCGCGCCGACCTATGCGTATCAGGTCAGCGGTGAATATGCG
>NZ_JBAUHO010000076.1:0-9864 GCF_049680325.1 Planktotalea sp. | reverse complement strand
TTCCGCGACCGTTCCGCTGAAGAGCGTCACATTTTGCGGCAGGTAGCCAATGAGCGAGCCCAATTGATCGGGATCATATTGATCCAGCGTTGCACCGCCAAAACGTATTTCGCCAGCTGCTGCTGGCAACAAGCCGACCATTGCTTTGGCGAGCGTTGATTTACCGGTGCCGCTATTGCCAATAACACCCAGAACCTGACCTGGCTCAATTGTAAAACTGACCCCTGCCAAAATCGGGGTGCGGGTTTTCGGGGCCACGACCGCAACGCCCTGAAAAGACAGTTGCGCGGGCGGTGTTGGTAGAATGATCGTTTCATCATCTTCAGGAATTGCCTGAAGCAACGTGCCCAGTCCGCGCCAGCCCTCAACGGCACGCTGGATAAGCGCCCATTGACCAACTGATTGTTCAATCGGGGCAAGCGCACGGCCCAGCAAGATCGAGCCTGCGATCATCGCGCCAGCTGTCAGCTCGCCTTCCAGCGTCAGCCACGCGCCCAGCGCCAGCATTGCCGATTGCAGAAAAAGGCGGAATGCTTTGGTCAGTGCGGTAAAGCCGCCTGTCCAATCGCTCGCTCCAACAGTTTGAACCAGCGCATCGTTTTGCACGCTCTGCCAGCGCGTTTGCATCGCTTTGCTCATCCCTTGCGAGCGCACGATCTCGCTTGAATTGCGGGTTTGATCGGCAAAGCCATGCGCCGAAACCGACTTTCGTTGCGCCTCAAGGGTTTTGCGGTTGGTCAGCAGACTGTTAAGAACGGCAACCAGAATGAGCGTACCCCCGCCCGCCACCGCAAGCCAGCCCAGCAACGGATGGAAGATAAAAATTGCTGCAATGAACAGTGGCGTCCAAGGAATATCAAACAGCGCAAGCATGACAGGCGAGATAAAGAAGGTTTGCACCGCATCAAGCTGGCGCAAACCTGCCGCAGGTTGCGCGCGCGCGTCGGGCATCAGCGAATGACGAAGACTAGCGTCAAACACCCGGGCATCCAGCTTTTCACGAAACCGCACAGCAAAACGTGCAAGCAGGCGGCCACGTGCATAATCAAGCAAACCCATGAGCAGATACAAAGCGGCAACAAGGGCAAACAGCGCGACCAGCGTTTCCTCGGATCGTGATCCAAGCACGCGATCATAGACTTGCAGCATGAACAGCGGACCAGTCAGCATCAACAGGTTCACAAACACCGAAAAGACAAACACCGAACCTAAAAGGCTGCTGCCCGCCCGCCGTGCAGCGCGCATTTCTGCTTTTCCCGTCGGTCTACGCTTTGCCATATGTGATTGCATTATTGGTTTTGTTTAAAAATTCGTAAATTAAGGACTGCCTAGTTGAATTTAACATCCAATAGATTGGACTATACAATCGTTTATAACATGTTTTGTTAATGGCGCTTACTACAGTTAACTCTTTGGCACCAATGCCATCGCGCGGATCGGTGATCCTGTTCCTTTTTCAATTTTGAGCGGCGCAGCAATCAGGATTGCGCCCTTTGGCGGCAGTTGATCGAGGTTGCACAGGCTTGCCAAGCCAAAACAATTGTCACGGTGCAGATAGTTGTGCGCAGGATAGGGCGGGCTGAATTTGCCTGCCATGCCGGCATCTGTGCCAATGCACTGCGTGCCCCAACCGACGATGCCTTTGCCAAGCAGATAGTCGATACAGTCAGTTGTCGGGCCAGGGCTGTGGCTGCCGTCCTCATGCGGATCGGGGTCATCGTTCAGGAACAGCGCGGTATCATGGGCACGTTTATCCCAATCGGTGCGCATCACGACCCATTCACCCGGATTGATTTCACCATGCGTGCGCTCCCACTCTTTTACGTGCTCGGCCGTAAGCAAGAAATCATTGTCCGCTTCAGACTCGGCAGAGCAATCAATCACGTTAACAGGCGCCATGATCCGCTGCATATCCAGCGTATCGGTAAAGCCGTCCTCGAAATCCTTGCCTGAAATCCAATGATGCGGCGCGTCGAAATGGGTGCCTGAATGCTCGCCCAGCTTAAGCCAGTTCCATGCAAAGAACGGCCCATCGGCATCATATTCACTGATTTTATGAATTTCGACTTGCGGCGTGTTCACCGCAAAATCCTCGGGCAAATGAATGATGGGTGTGTTGGGACCAAGCTCTGCCGTGCAATCGACGATCTTTATCTCGCCGCTCAAAAGCATCCCGCCCAGCGCGCCAAGGATATCATTGGAAGACATAGGGTTTCCTTTCGAAACGGGTGCATTGGTCTTTTGGCCCCGCCCCGCAAAACGGTTACGGCGGCGCGACATGACTTCCCCGGTCAGATCAAACACATCATCAATGGTTTCTTTAGCTGTCACATTACCGGGCGAGAGCCGTAAAAGCTGACCTCGAAAATCAACAGACAGCCCTTCAACGCCGAGTGCCCCCACAACAGCGGCGGCTTCGGCTTTGTCGGGAAAGCGCAGCATGACTGATCCGCCGCGGCGATCAACATCGCGCGGGGAATGCAGCGGTAGGTCAAGGGCATCGGCGCGCTTGATAATCAGATCGACCAACTCGCGGTTCCATGCGGCAAGTTCGCCGTGATCTTGCCCCGCATGCCATTTCAATGCAGGAAGCGAAGCGAGTGCAGCAACAGAACCGGGTGTGCCGCTGTCAAAACGGCGGATGTCGGGGGCATATTCAAACTTGTCCAAATCCCAAGAGAAGGGATTGTTCTGGGAAAACCAGCCGCGCGCCTCTGGCTGCAATTCACGCGCAAGCGCTTTGTCTACGTAAAGAATGCCAGCGCCCGGCGTACCGCACATCCATTTCAGCGAGGTCGAAAGCGTGAAATCCACCTTCGGGTTCATCGCATCGAACGGGATCAAGCCAGCGGCCTGCGTGATGTCTACACCAATCATGCTGCCCATCTCGCGCCCGTGTGCGACGAGCGGCGCAAGATCAACGCGTGCGCTGGCGGTCGAAGTGACCCATGTCAGCAGCGCAAGGCCGACATCCCTGCCCCAATCCGCGATGAAATCTTCAGGTTCGACCCAAGACGCGCCGTCGCGTTTAGGGACGGTGTGCAGGGTAAAGCCCATCTTTGGCGCAAGACCCGCAAGCAAGAAATGCATGGATGGAAAGCAATCTTCCGAGACAAGCACCTTTTTACCGCGCAGCTGTCCTTCGGGCAAAGCACGCATCAATTTATGCATCCCGTCCGTGACGCTTTCACAGGTGGTCAGTGAGCCTTTGGGCACATTGATGATACGGCGCCAGTAGTCGATAAAGTCCTGTCGTTTCAGCAGAACATAGCCCCACTGTTTGTCATCCGGCGCGGCCCAAACTTCGGCAAATTCCGCCATTGCAGCGGCAAGCTCTTCTTCCTTATCGGGATACATCCCGATGGAATGATAAAGAAAATAACCTGCGTGTTTGGTGTTGCTGCGCATGAAGATGTTCCGTGGCTTGACCCGAAAAGGAAGAAAGCCCCAGCATAGCCGGGGCTTTCCTAGTCATACATGAACCGTTTAGCGATACTGAACAGTCTCGAACTTGCCATCCTTAACGATGACCTGACGGTAGTTACCCGCAGATTCGCCGTTGCCGATCATCTCGACAGAAGACGCGCCGACATAGTCGATCTCGCCGCCATCTTTCAGGATTTGCAGACCTTTTGCCAGCTCACCCGGGTAGATTTTCTCGCCCGGTGCGTTTGCAACGTCAAAGATCTTGTCCTTGAAGTCCGCGCTTGCGGAAGAGCCTGATGCCTGCATTGCCAGCATGATCAGCGCGGCTGCGTCGTAGCTTTCAGGTGTGAAAGGCGATGTGCCGTCAAAACCAGCGGCCTCGGCCATCTCGGAGTAGGTCGCCGTGCCGGGGCTGTCAGTGCCTGCGATCTGGCCGAAGGAGCCTTCGAGGCCCTCACCAATCGTCAGGATGTTATCGCCGATCATGCCACCTGGCAGAACGAAACGATCCCACGCACCGGAATCAAGCGACCCTTCGATGATACCGCGTCCACCTTGATCCAGGTAACCCGCTACAACAAGGATATCGCCGCCAGCAGAAGCAAGAGTACCGACTTCAGAAGAGTAGTCCGCTTTGCCGTCCTCGTGGCTGATGTTAACGGTGATGGAGCCGCCAGCAGCTTCGAACGCAGAAATAAATGCATCGGCAAGGCCTTTGCCATAGTCGTTGTTCGTATAGGTAAGAGCGACAGATTTGATGCCTTCTTCCATAAGGATATCAGTCATAACCTGACCTTCACGCGCATCAGATGGCGCTGTGCGGAAAAACAGGCCATCGTCTTCAGCAGTGGAAAGCGCAGGCGATGTCGCGGATGGGGAGACCATGACGATACCGTTCGCGCGCGCCACGTTCTGCAGGACCGCGCCTGTCACGCCAGAGCAGTCCGCACCAACAATTGCGTTCACTTTATCAGATGTCACAAGGCGCTCTGCCGCAGCTGTTGCCGCCGCGGAATCGATGCATGTGGAGTCTGCGCGAACAGATGTCACTGTGGAGCCGTCCAGAAGCATGCCTGAATCGGTCACTTCCTTCATCGCCAATTCCGCGCCTGCGGCCATTGGGCCTGTCAGTGATTCAATAGGGCCTGTGAAGCCGTAAATCACGCCAAGCTTGATATCTTCTGCGAATGCGGCAGAGCACATCAGCGCCGAAACGGCCGTTGCTGTCATTAGTTTTTTCATTAGATTCCCTCCCAAGGAATATCGTTGTGGCGATACCATGCCCTTAGCTTTGTTAAGTGGCAAGCGTTCTGGCTAAAACTATCATGCCCGATTGCAAAACACTGTGTTGCGACGCAAGGTTAAGCCTAACATCATGGCGGGGTCAGAGGCTGTATGAGCGAAAAAATTGCAATCGTGACGGGCGCAGCGGGCGGAATGGGGCGTGCATTTGTTGCCGCACTTATGGGCGATGGCGTGAAAGTTGCCGGGTTTGATATCGCTAAAGACGGCCTTGCCGAGATGCAAAGCACGCTTGGCGCGCGCTTTTTAGGACTAGCGGTTGATTTGACTGATGCCAAAGCGGTTGCTGCCGCATTTGATACAGTTGAACAGGCGTTTGGCGGCGTTGATATCCTCGTGAACAACGCCGGGACATGTTTTATGTCGGAATTTCCGAACATCCCCGCAGATGAGTTCCAGCAGCAAATGGCGCTGAATTTCTCAACGGCCTTTTACTGTTGCCAAAGCGCTGTTCCACTGATGCTGAAACGCGGCGGAGTGAAGAAGATCATCAATATTTCGTCCAACGGAGCCTATAATTTCGACGTCTTTGACCCGCCCCCGTATCGCGCCAGCAAAGCGGCACTGGACACGCTGACGAAAGATCTTGCGCGGCGCTATGCGCGTGACAAAATCTGTGTGAACTCGATTGCGCCCGCAATGACGGAAACTCCACTTTTTGGCGTTTTAAGTGACGAGGTTCTGGCCGGTGCCATTGCGCAGATGCCCCATGGTCATGCGATGCAACCCGCCCAGATCGCAGGATGGGTGTCTTTTCTTGCGGGTCCAATGGGAGATGTATCCAGCGGTAACGTCATCATCCTCAATCAGGGGCGCGACGTGCGTTAGGCGTAATATTCTGGCGTTTTGCGCAGCGTTGGCCATTGCTCTGGACAGTGCCCGTAAATGATTGTTGCGCCCCGATCTTTCGCCAGCGCCATCAAGCGCGCGCCGCTCGCGATGGCCTGCGCTTCATCCCAGGATCCTTCGAATTTCTCATCGACCTCGGCGGGCCGCGAAATGGCATCGCTTACCAAAAGCATCGGACCGCTTTCGGGTAAATCAAGCATCAACGCCAACTGGCCGGGCGCATGTCCGGGAACCAAAAGCACCTTTAGGTTGGGGCCAAGATCGAAATCCTCTGTGACCAACATATAGTCGCGATCGGGCCAGTCCATAGGCTGCGCACCGCGCCAATATAGCGGCTTTGGTAAATCGCGCTCTGCCTTCGCGATCAGAATTGGCGTATCTGGGAAATCTGCAAGCCCCCCGACGTGGTCAATATGCGTGTGCGTCATAATCAGAAGATCGATCTGATCCGGCCTTGTTCCAGACTTGGCAAGCTGCGCAGCGGGGAGATTTGTCTGCGTCAATTCAAGAACAACCCCGAAGTCGCCCAAGCTGTCCTGCGTCGACGCGCGCTCAATGTTCTTGGCGTATTTCGCGGGAAAGCCCGTGTCGACGAGGATACGTTCACCTTCGTCCGTAACAATAAGGAATCCGCAAATGCCGATGATGCGCCCGTTTGCGTGGACCTGAAACAGACCGAAATCAAGCACATGCAATTGCTGCACTTGCCCCTTGATGAAACCACTTGGAACCACGATGCTTCTCCCCATAGGCGACAATTGAGGCTGCTCTATCCATGAAAGTCAAGATTCACACACTCTTCGAGTATCTACTTGAAACGACCGAGGCACAGCCCGAGGCCTTCATCGGGTTTTCCCTGTCTCAATCCCCTGTCCTTGGCGACTTTCTGGACGATCTGGACCCGAACCTGTCGCTGGATTGGAATGGTCGCTCATTTCGTGGATTGCCCGAGCTGCGCGCGCATGTTCTGCGTGAAGCTGGCCTCGACGGGATATGTAAACCTGACGATGTCCTAATCACCGCGGGTGCAGCAGAAGCGAATTATCTCGCCATTTGCCAGCTTTTGGAGGCTGGCGATGAGATCATCATCGAAAAACCCGGCTGGCCCCAAGCCGAAGTGCTTGCGCGCGCCAAAGGCGCAAACATCAAAGTCGTTGAGCGGCGCGAAGCTGATGCCTGGGCGCTGCCGTTGGATGATTTGCGCGCCGCCGTAAGCAGCAAGACCAAGCTGATTTTCCTTACGAACCCGAACAATCCGACGGGCCGCCTGCTCAGCGTGCAAGACCTAAAAGACATCGCTGAAATTGCGCGCGCCGTTGGCGCATGGCTTATCGTTGACGAAGTCTATGCAGGTCTGGAATGGAATGATGCGCGCGCGCCGTCCATTGCAGGGCTATATGAACGCGGCATTACGACAGGCAGCGTGTCAAAGGCGCTTGGCTTGCAGGGGCTGCGCACAGGCTGGATGATTTGCCCCGATCCAGATCTAATCATGGACGCAATCATATTGCGCGAAAACTCTAGCGAAATCATGAACATTTTGGGTGAAACGCTTGCAGAAATCGCGATGCGCGCGAAACGATATAGCGCCGCGATCGAAGTGGCGCGCGCGGATGGTCGGAAAACACTGGAAATGCTGGACGCTTTCATTGCGCGCCAGCCCCTATTGTCTTGGACCCCGCCAGAGGCTGGCCTGATCGGTCTGGCCCGGCTTGGCGGCTATCTGAATGGTGAGGAATTCGCCAAAAAACTGCTCGCCCCGCCCTATCGTACGTTTCTTTTGCCGGGCTCGGCTTATGAGCAACCAAACCACATCAGAATTGGCGCAGGGGGCGGTGCAAGCGCACAGTTGGAGCTTGGCCTCAGGCGCATGCAAACCCTGCTTGAAACGCTTGGCTGAACGAGCTGTATTTTCATCAAAAGCGCCCGACTACAACAAAATGTATGCCCCGTTTGTTCCAGCCAACCTAGATACTGTGGCACAGTTGAGAACACATATTTACGAATAATAAGGAAAGCTGGCCTAAGTTACGTTGACTTTTGCCCCGCTAGCACAGAGTTTACGGGCGACTCTTCTGAAGGCTGTTTGCATGACCCGTTTATTCGTTCTTAGCGCTCTTTTGGTCAGCCTTGCGGCGTGTAATGGGACCAATCCATTCATGGATGACGAGGCGGATACGTCGACAACGACAACATCCACGACTACGGATCCGACAACTGTCCCAAACACAGACGTTACGACAGACAGCGGCGATCCGATTTCATCAGATCGAACCATGCTACCTGGCACTGCTAACCCTTCGGCAAATAACTCCATTTTCAGGCGTGAGGCTTCGAGTAGCGAATACGGTAACGGATATGCAGAATCCGTAACGTACAATGGTGCGAACGACACGTTCACAGTCGACAATCTCGCCTTTGACGGGGAAGACCCCTACACTGCGGTTTATATCGACGTAGACGGTGACGGAACGCCCGACCGTTTTCGCGTCGGTTCCTTGAGCGCCTTTGAAAGCCCCGCAACGGCGGTGGATGGGCTGACATCTGCGGATATCACACAGCTTACATATCGAGCGCTTTATGGTGTTTCGCCCGATGGCAACAGCTCGCTCGCCATTATCCGCACCGGTGCGTACATCGAATACGGATTTGGCGGATTTGTCTATCAGCGCCAAGGCGGCGTTACGTTGCCGACGTCCGGACAGGCCCTTTACACGGGTCAAAACAACTACGGTGGCCTTCGTGATTTCTCGGGTCAAGGTGGCCTGGAATACGTTAACGGTGACATGGAAGTGCGCATTGATTTCGACGACTTCAACGAAGGCTCCGGCGTCATCGGTGTCGTGCGAAACCGCCGCGTTTTTAATCTTGATGGCATTGACGTTACAAATGATATTCTTGACGCTTTTGGCGCCGGCACGACACAGCTGCCAGTGGCCCGATTTGTCATTCAGCCGGGTGTCATTGACAGTAACGGCGAAATTGTCGGGACAATCCAATCAACAAATCCATTTAATGGTAATGTGTTTGAAGAAGGCAATTATTATGCCATTTTGTCAGGTGACAATGCGACGACGGTCACTGGCATTATCGTGATGACCGCCGATGATCCGCGATATGCGGACGTGACGGTTCGCGAAACGGCTGGGTTCTTTGCCGTTCGGCAGTAGCCTGAATCGTATTGAACGATATATTTTGGAGCTCGCGAATGCTGCGGTTTTTTTCTAGTTATTTTTGTGCCTTTGTTGTTGCGGCTTCACTTGTCGGCTCCTTTTCAGACGCGCAGGCCCAAACCGCAAATAGCACGCAGTTCACACCTATGGAAATGCGCCATCTCGCGGCTAACGCTGTGGTTGGTGGTGATCCCAGGCTTGGCTACAGCATTGCTTCGGCCCTGCTCGCGCGTGATCCGAATGACACCGAAGCCCTTATCATCCGCGCGCGCGCCGCACGTGACTTGGGCCGCCTACCCGAGGCTATTGCAACGGCGCGCCGCGCATGGGGCAAGGCTCGTAATGCGTCCGAGCGGTTCGGATCCTCAATGGTCATGGCGCAGGCGCTTTCAACTTCCGGTGCAAAAAGCCGCGCTCAGCTTTGGTTACGCCGCGCTGCCCAAAACGCGCCTAATGATGAATTCAAAAACATCGCCGTTCGTGATTTTCGCTATGTGAAACGCTCTAATCCATGGGCAACAGAGTTCAGTTTTTCTGCTTCGCCAAATTCGAATATCAACAATGGGAGCATGCGCAGCAGCACGCGGCTTTTTGATTTGCCGTTCGAGTTCCAGCTAAGTGGTGCCGCCCGAGCCCTGTCAGGCGTTGAGTATTCGACAGGCGTCGCGACCCGTTATCGTTTGTCTGAATCTGCACGCAACCAGAATGACCTGTTGTTCCGTCTGGATCATCGCACCTACACAATGAGTAGCGAAGCCAAACGCCTTGCGCCCAATACCGATGGCTCTGACTTTGCCTTTTCATCCGTTTCGCTCAGTTATATTCGGCGCGGCTTCAGCAGCTCTGGCAAAGACCTGCCACATCAGTTTGAAATCACAGGCGGGCGAACATGGTACGGTCAAACGCCGTTCATGGAGTACCTTCGCCTTGGCTTTACCCAGAACGTTGCGATTGGTCCCGGTAGCCTACTTTACGCGGGTGTTACGCGTGAATATCAACGGTCGCTTTCAACGCGTCAGGACGTTGATAGCTGGGCATTGAAAACAGGTGTGCGTATGTCCTTGGCGAACAAAGACATGCTGTCGCTGAACCTTAATGTCAAAAAGAGCAACTC
>NZ_JBAUHO010000075.1:0-17564 GCF_049680325.1 Planktotalea sp. | reverse complement strand
CCGAATACCGGCGTGCCATTCCAAATTCCCAGCGCAAGTGGCCGCCCAGGTTTCAACGCAATGCGCCCCATTGCCAATGAACCTGTCTCGGCCAAAATCGCCGACATGTGATCTTCGTCACCGGCGGATGCGCCGCCAGAGGTGAGAATTGCATCGCACTTCCCCGCGCCTGCATCCAGCATCCGGTGCAAATCCGCGCGATCATCAGGGGCACGCCCCAAATCAATCGCTTCAAAGCCCCAAGCGTTCAACTGCGCCAACAGCATCGGGCGGTTGGCATCATAGATCTGCCCAGCGCGCGCGCGCTTCCCTGCTTCGACAAGTTCATCGCCCGTGGAAAGCACACCAACGCGCAGGCGTTCGTATGATTTTACCGTTGCGATACCGACCGCGCTCAAAAGTGCTGTGTCGGCAGGTGTTAGCCTACGGCCCGCTTTCAAGATGACCTCGCCAGCCAGCACATCCTCGCCTGCGCGGCGCGTGTTGTTGCCTGCTTTGATCGGACCATTGAAGGCGATATGTTTGCCATCGCTGTTCACGTCTTCTTCAAGCACAACTGTATCAATACCACCGGGCAAGGCCGCGCCCGTTAGGATGCGAAGGGCAGAGCCGGCTGGCACAACACCCGCGAAGGGAACGCCAGCTGCCGAGCGCCCTTCGATAAGCGGCAGCATTTGCGGGCCATCACCAAGGGTGCCGCCTGCGAAACCATAGCCATCAACGGCAGAATTCGGTTCGGGCGGATGCGCGCGCTGCGCAATCGCGTCCCGGGCCAAGACCAATCCCGCAGCGCTATCAATCGTCGTTGTCCTTGCCGCAGTAACGGGCGCAAGGCGTGCTTTCAGCATTTCCAGTGCCTCGTCCACGGGCGTCCAGGTCACGCCAGCAGGCAAGGCAAAGCAGTCGTTCGACAGTTTGGGTGCCAGTAGATCTTTGGAGATATCTTGCTGAGCGGCGGCAGGCAGAGCAGGCAAGAGCCCCAGATCACGCAGCAGGAATTCGGCGATTTGCGCCGTGTCGTTCAAATCAAAGACCGGGCGATCCATATTCAACACACAATCCGCCGCAAACGCGCGAACAGTCTCGTCAGCGATCAGCGCGTTTCCTGTTTCGGCCCTATGCGCTTCGATCTTGGGGTGTTTGTCACGTTTGTAGCCCTCGACCAGAACCAGATCGACCGGCGCGAGTTTCGCCAGCAATTCATCCAGCGGCGGTTCGTCTTCGCCCGTCAATTCATGCATCAACGCAAAGCGATTGCGCGACGCCAAGAGCACCTCTCGCGCGCCTGCGATCCGATGGCGATGGCTGTCCTTGCCCGGATGATCGACGTCAAAACTGTGATGGGCATGTTTTACAGTCGAAACAGAAAACCCACGCGCGGTTATGTCGGCTATCAAACGTTCCATCAGGCCCGTCTTGCCCGCGTTCTTCCACCCGACGACGCCGTAGATTTTCATAGCAGTTCCTCAGCGCGCGCCAGATCATCGGGCGTGTTAACGTTGAAAAACGGATCAAACGTTTCAACAGGAAACATCGCTTCGCGCCCGTCATGTTTGTCCGTCCAGAGCACAACCTTGCGCAAGCCATCATGAAGCGCGCCGCGCAAATCATCGCGCAGCGCGACAGGCCATAGGCCGAATGTCGGATGCCTGTTGCGCCCCCGTTCGGTGTCGGGGGTCGCGGCCAGCACAAGAGGATTGTCCATTCCATCAGCAGCCATCATTAATCGTGGCACCAGATCACAAGGGAAAAACGGTGTGTCCGCAGCGGCCGTTACGATTGCTTCAGCGCCCTGTTCAGCGGCCCAATCAAGCCCTGCCAGAACGCCCGCCAAGGGCCCGGCAAAGCCGTCAATACTATCCGAAAGAACCGGCAAATCGACATCGCCGAACCGCCCTGCATCGCCGTTGGCATTCAGGGCAAGGCCCGCCACCTGTGGCTCTAAGCGATCGATCACATGGCTTAGCAGGCTTTGTCCGCCCAGCATAAGACGACCTTTGTCGCCCCCGCCCATCCGCCGCGCTTGACCGCCTGCAAGGATCACACCAAGGGGCTGTTTCATGCGCGCACCTGCGCACGCGCGTCAAACCAAGCACGTATCGCTTCGGAAATCTCTGCGATGTCACCCGCCTGTTCCAACAAGCGGTTTGGCAAAATGAACCCCGTATTTCCCAGAAGCAACGTTGTCATCACCTTGTTTTGTTCAATCACGCGAAACGATGCCCAACCGTATGACAGGTTCATATGTTCGGAAATGATTTCCAAACCTGCATGGCTCAACCGCATGCTCTGGTTTAGCTCTGCCGTGTGTGCGTGATAGGCGTTGATAGAATGGTTGTGCCAAATACGTCCGCTCAACATGAGCGCTAAGCCGATCACAAGTCCGATCAGAATGAAGGCCAGCGGCACCTCGTGGATCGGGACACCCGATGCTTTGAACAGGAAAAACGAGGTAACGATGCCGGTAACGCCAAAGCTTGCCCCAAGTATGATGCCGTGCAACTGACAAAGTCTTAGCCAAATTCCGGGATACATCCCTTTCGACATCAATCCAGTGCCTTGCCTGATTTCTTTAACGGTCGGTTTGTATTCAAACTCGTACACCGCTTGGTCCGCCGTATTTTTCACGTTACGCCCTTTCGGCCAGCTGACTTCGGCTCATCCTTGATCTTTGCCAGATCAGCATCCCAGATGATCCGTTCCTTGCCGGCCACACACTGAAATCGTTTGCCGCGTAGCCGCCCGATCAAAGTCATTCCAACCTGCTGGGCAATCTCTACGCCCCAGGCGGTAAAGCCGGACCGCGAGGCCAGAACGGGTATCCCCATATGCGCGCATTTTATCACCATTTCGGATGTTAACCGCCCCGTTGTGTAAAGGATCTTATCGCTGGAATTTGCATGTTCCTGTAGCATCCAACCCGAGACTTTATCGACGGCATTATGGCGCCCGACGTCCTCCATATAGACCAGCGGCTGGTCTTTCTGGCAAAGCACCGTTCCATGAATTGCCCCCGCATTCAGATAAAGCGAAGGGGTCGTGTTGATCTTGGCTGCCAGCGCATAAAGCCAACTTGTGCGCAATTCAGCTTGTGGCAGGCTCAGGCCCTCTAGCCCTTCCATCATATCGCCAAACACAGTCCCGACTGCACACCCTGACGTGCGTGTTTTCTTTTTCAGCTTCTCTTCGTGATTGGTAGGCTGGTCCGTGCGCACAACCACGACATCCAGTTCTTCGTCATAATCTATCCGCGTGACGCGCCCCGCGCCCTCCAGCATGCCCTGATTACGCAAAAACCCGAGCGCAAGATATTCGGGGTAATCGCCGATCGTCATCGCGGTCACGATCTCCTGCGCATTCAGATAGATCGTCAGGGGGCGTTCCTCGACAACGTCTTGCGTCACCTCGGCACCGGTTTGATCCACGCCGACAACGCGGCGCGTCAAACCGGTGCGCGAAATATCGGGGGCAATTATATAACCTGTCACGTCGCGTTTCCTTCATTTGCGCAATGCCCAGATTGCAAAGACGCATATCTCGCGATAGCTGCACAAGATAAGCGCAACGTAAAGGCAGCCCATGGTATCCTCTAGTGTCAAATCGGCTTATCGCGCAGGCATTCGCGACGGCGCACCATTTATTTTGGTGATTATTCCGTTTTCGATGCTGTTTGGCGTGCTCGCGACAGAAGCGGGACTTAGCATCTTTGAAACGGTTTCCTTTTCCTTTGTCGTGATCGCAGGGGCTGCGCAATTCACAGCCTTGCAGCTGATGGGCGAGCAAGCGCCAACCTTGGTCGTTCTCGCTTCCGCGCTCGCGGTGAACCTGCGCATGGCGATGTATTCCGCCTCACTCACCCCCCATATCGGGGGCGCGCCGATCTGGCAGCGCGCGATTGCCGCCTATTTTACCGTTGACCAAAGCTACGCCATTTCAATCACCAAATTCGAAAACGCGCCTGAATTGAGCGCTCAGGAAAAGATCGCGTATTTCTTTGGCACGGCCACACCGGTTTGCCCGCTTTGGTGGGTGTTTACTCTTGTCGGGGCGCTGATCGGGGAAGCCATTCCTGCGTCTTTTGCTCTCGATTTCGCAGTGCCCATTACTTTCCTTGCAATCATTGCGCCTGCCCTGCGCACCCGCGCACATGTGGGGGCCGCCATCTCGGCCGCCGTCCTATCCCTGATGTTCTTTACCGTTCCTTATAACCTTGGCATCCTTATGGCCGGGATCGGCGGCATGATAGTCGGCGCAAGACTAGAAGCCGCAGCAGAGGCAAAAGCATGATTGACAGGACAGAACTCTGGATCGTCATCATTTGCCTTGGCATCGGCAGTTTCGCTTTGCGGTTCGCGTTCACCGGCCTCGTTGGGAATCGTCAGCTCCCTGATTGGCTGATGCGTCACCTGCGCTACACTGCGGTTGGCATACTCCCTGCAATCATAGCGCCTGCTGTTTTGTGGCCCGCTGCCACAGGCGGGAACTACGATCTGCCACGCATTAGCGCAGCCATTGTGACACTGGCGCTTGGCCTCATCTGGAAGAACGTTGTCGGTTCTATTTTGGCTGGCATCACTACATTGTACCTGATGCAGTATTTCCTTAGCTAAGCATTAAGGTTAACGCGCGCAGCTTCATTTTGCCAAAAAACTCTGGGGGAGTCTCAGCTATGCTGAGACGGGGGCTAGCCCCCGTTGCGCGTTAGGCGACAAGCGTTTCCGCGTTTTTCAGATCGACAGACACCAACTGGCTGACGCCCTGCTCTGCCATCGTCACACCGAACAGGCGGTCCATGCGCGCCATGGTGACCGCATGGTGCGTGATAATCAGAAACCGCGTATCCGTGCGACGGCACATTTCATCGAGCAGATCACAGAACCGCGTGACATTGGCATCGTCCAAAGGCGCGTCGACCTCGTCAAGCACACAAATCGGTGCCGGATTGGCAAGGAAGACCGCGAAGATCAGCGCCATTGCTGTCAATGTTTGCTCACCACCTGAAAGCAAAGACAGCGTCGATAGCTTCTTGCCCGGTGGTTGGCACATGATCTCTAGCCCGGCTTCCAGCGGATCATCGCTTTCCACCAGAACCAGATTTGCCTCACCACCGCCAAACAGGTGGGTAAAGAGCAGGGAAAAGTTGCTGTTCACTTGCTCGAACGCTGTCAAAAGGCGTTCACGGCCCTCGCGGTTCAAACTGGCAATGCCACCACGCAATGTCTTGATCGCCTCCTCCAGATCGGCCTTCTCGGTGACCAATGTGTCATGATCGACCTGAACTTCGGTGGCATCTTCCTCTGCCCGCAGGTTCACCGCACCCAAAGCATCGCGCTGACGTTTCAGACGGTTCACATCCGCTTCAATCGCGCCCGAGGCAGGCATTTTTTCCACGTCTATTTGAAGATGCTCAAGCAAAGCGTCCGGCGTCGTTTCCATATCTTCGGAAAAGCGTTCAGCGGCCAAGGCAAGCGTTTCGCGGGCAGCTTCGGTGCGCGCTTCGGATCGCGCGCGCGCTTCTCGCGCCTCAGAGGCCGCGCGCTCTGCATCCCGCTCGCCCTGCTCTGCGGTGCGCAGGGCAGTCTCTGCCTCTGCCAAGGCATCGCCTGCTGCGCTCCGGCGCGTTTCCGCCTCTGAAATGGCATTGGTTAATTCTTCACGTTTGGCGGCAATTTCTGCTGGTGCCGCGCTTGCTTCGCTCAGATCGATCTCTGATGCGGTCTTGCGTTCGGCCAGTTCAGAAATGCGCTTTTCCGCCGTTTCCAAACGGTGACGCCAGCCGCTGACTTCTTTGGTAACTTCTTGCGAGCGGCGCAGCCGCGCATCGCCTTCGCGGCGCAATTCATCGTGCCCCGAACGGCGCGACATCATCGTGATACGCGAAGCTTCGACTGTCATTTTGATATCTTCGACGCCCGCGCGTTCGGCTTCCAGATCACCAAGTTCCGAAACAGCGCTTTCTGCCTCTTGGACCTGCTTGCGCGCAGCCATTGCATCTTCTTCATGGCGCGTTACTGCCAGTGACAGGCTTTCCAACTTGCCCTCTGCGAGATTGCGATCAGCTTCGGCGCGGCTGAGCGCACGCGCTGCGTCATTGACCAAACGGTCCGCTTCTTTGCGTGCCTCACGTGCTTCGCGGTCTGCCCGCGTGAGATCGGCGAGCCTGGTTGTCAGCGTCTCGTGCGCACGCTGTGCAGCCTCCACGCGGGTCGTCGCGCGTTCCATTTCCTGTTTGAGCACTTCAAGGCGATTAAGCTGCTCAAGACGCAAGGCCGCAGCAGAAGGCGCGTCCTCTGCCCAAGCGCGATACCCGTCCCAACGCCATAGATCGCCCTCCAGGGACACAAGGCGCTGGCCGGGCTTGAGCAGCCCCTGCAAACGCTGGCCGTCATCCGCATCGACAAGACCTATCTGGCTCGCGCGGCGCTCGAGGACATCTGGCACAGACACATGGCGCGCAAGCGATGTCACGCCTTCAGGCAACGGTTGTTGCTGCGCATAGCTTGGCAATACGCGCCAGCCTGATGGCCCGTCGCTTTCCACTTCAGGCGCACGAAGATCATCTGCAAGCGCCGCACCGAGCGCCTTTTCAAAGCCTTGCTCAACCTGCAAACGGTCCAAGATCTGACCGCCTTCGGCTGTGTCGCGCTCCAACAGCTTTGCAAGCGCCGTTACTTCCGCGCGCAGCGCATTGGCTTCGCCCTCGGCTTGGGAACGCTCGGCCCGTGCATCTGCCTCGCGCGATTGCGTTTCTGCGCGCGCGACTTCGGCTGCTGTCAGCGCCTGATCCGCACGTTCGGCCGTTGCGATGGCAGCTGTTTCTTTGCCAGCCGCCGTTTGCATATCTTCTTCGGCCTTGCTCAACATGGCGCGGCTTTGCGCGACTGCCATGCGGGCGCTTTCGGCTTCGCCGTCGCTCCGTTCCAGCATTTTTCGACTATCCGTAAGGACGCGGTAGGCCGATTGATGCCTTGCAGCCAAGCGTGCCACGTCTTCTGTCCGTTCAGCCAGATCAGCCTCGCGGTCCTGCAAGATCGCAGCGGCATTGCGCGCTTCTTCTGCGGCGGCTTCAAGGCGATCTTCGTGACCTTCCGACGCCTTCGCCAGTTCGCGCGCCTCCCATTCAAGTCGTTCGATTGTTTCGCCCGCATCGCGATTAAGCGAGCCTTCGCGCTCGATATCTTTATCGAGCTGGATAATGCGGTTTTTCAGCGTTTCGATGGTTTCCAGCGCACGGCTTTCCTGATCGTTCAACGTGTCCCGCTGCACCTGCAAGCGCTGCAAGATCGCGGCGGCTATCGCTTCTTCCTCGCGCAGCGGCGGCAGGACGGCTTCGAATTCCACCCGTGCTTTGCCAGCCTGGCGCGCAGCACTTTCTGCTTGCGCTGTGGCTGTTGTACGGGCGCGCAATTCTTCCTCTGCGCTCGCGCGGGCATCATCCGCTTCACGCCAGCGGCGATACAGCAACATTCCCTCGGCCTGACGCAGCTCGTCGCCAATCGCACGGTAACGCGCGGCCTGACGGGCTTGGCGCGCGAGTTGTGACAGTTGCGAAGCAAGCTGTTCAACAACATCATCGACCCGTGCCAGATTGGTTTCCGCCGCTTTCAGTTTCAATTCCGCTTCGTGGCGGCGCTGATACAGGCCAGAGATACCGGCCGCCTCTTCCAGAATGCGGCGGCGGTTTTTGGGCTTGGCGTTTATCAATTCCGCAATTTGACCCTGACGCACCAGCGCAGGCGAATGCGCACCTGTGGATGCATCAGCAAACAGCATTTGCACATCCCGCGCACGCACGTCTTTTCCGTTGGTCTTGTAGGCACTGCCCACATCACGGGTGATACGGCGGACGATGTCGAGCGTGTCCAGATCGTTAAACCCTGCCGGAGCGAGCCGGTCCGAGTTATCAATCTGCAGACTGACTTCTGCAAAGTTGCGTGCAGGGCGCGTGGCTGCGCCTGCGAAAATCACGTCCTCCATGCCGCCGCCGCGCATGGCTGTGGGGCGGTTTTCGCCCATCACCCAACGCAGCGCTTCCAGCAAATTGGACTTGCCGCACCCGTTCGGTCCAACCACACCCGTCAAACCATCCGCAATAATGAGGTCCGTGGGGTCCACGAAACTCTTGAAGCCTTGCAGTTTGAGTTTGGAAAAGCGCACGTTTGGCTGCTCTTTCGGTTGATTCCTTAAAGTGCGACTTTGCTTTGCACCGTATAGCCTGTCAACGCGAAGAGCCCTGCATGTAGCCAAACCAGGCGAGTTATCCACAAGATATTGCGAAAATCCTCGAAGAACCGCCGTACCCGGCGCTTCGCTTAACATCCCCCTCATGTCGCTATCGGCCTTGACGCGCGTCGTGATTCAGGGCCAATTGGGGCAATGCATGGTACCCGTTTTGCGGCGCAAAGCGTCTACGGGTGAAATGGGAATGTGGAAAGGGCGACCCAATCAGGGGCCCATAGCCGCAGCCGCCCCCGCGACTGTAAGCGGCGAGCGCGTTGGCATTTGTCACTGGACCGCAAGGTTTGGGAAGACGTCAAAGCGTTACGACCCGCGAGCCAGGAGACCAGCCCTGCATGTGAGTGACCTAAATCTGGCCGTCGGGTGTGACGGTACAAGGAGAAGAACTATGACGACCCAAACAGCTACAATCACACGCGCAGACAGCTCTGCACTTGGCCTTGCAATCGCGGTATTGGCGGGTGTTTTCCTGCTGGTCGCATCCGGCATGGCGCAAGCAACAGTTCTGCATGATGCAGCGCACGACCAGCGTCACGCAATGGCCTTTCCCTGCCACTAACGGCGGGGTCTGAAGAGACCTATGACCAAAAATCTGTTGTCCAGCGCGGTGCTCGCTGGCGTTGCTGCAGGGCTGATTGCCGCTCTGCTGCAATTTTGGTTTGTGATTCCCACGCTTTTGGAAGGCGAGCTTTATGAAACCGGTGCGCGGGTCCATTTCGCGACCGACGGGTCCACGCAGTCCGAAAAGGGTGCCCCTGCTTTAGGCAGCGATATGATGCGCCATGCCATGACGATCGCGTTCAATCTGGTAACCTTCACGGGCTACGGACTAATTTTGCTGGCCGCCATGATATTTGCCCATGAAAAGGGCCATGTTTTGAGCGCGCGCAAAGGGATCATTTGGGGCCTTGCCGGTTTTGTCGCTGTGCAGCTTGCCCCTGCGATTGGCTTGCCGCCGGAACTACCTGGAACGCCTGCGGCAGAAGTCGGCCCGCGCCAAATCTGGTGGGCAAGTACGATCATTGCGACAGCGCTAGGCCTTGCTTTCATGGCTTTCGGGCGAGGATCGGTTGCGCTGTTATGTATCCCGCTCATTCTGGTTCCACACCTTATCGGTGCGCCGCATTTGGACACGTATTTTGGTATCGCGCCGCCTGAACTGTCGGCCCATTTTGTGACCCTCAGCCTTGGCGTTGCTTTGGTTGGTTGGAGCTTTCTCGGATTTTTCTGCGCTTGGTTCTGGACGAAAGCCAATGACGGATAGCGCCTTAGCGCGGAACACGCCCTGTCAGGCAGTGGCGCAAGCGCCCGGCAGGGCGGGCATCCGCAATGGTGCCGCCTTCGGCTTTGGAATACAGCTTAATCAAGGCCAGCGCATCCTCAAGATCGCAAAGAGGATCAACGGAATGAAACAGGTAAACGTCCATATCTTCGCCGCGAAGCGCCATGGAAACAGGTCTGTCACATTGATTCATGCAGGAGGTCGTTTCGACACGCACGTCCTGCGGCACCAAGCTGCGCAAAGTGTCGGCAAACGCCGCCCCTTGCGGTGCCTCGCCCGGCGCTGCACAGGTATCGCAAATAATCACACGGGGTCCCATGTTTGGCCCTTTCCCGCACATGCGCCCCGAACGGAGACTTCACATGCCTGCTAAAATTCCCGCCACTGTCATCACTGGTTTTCTCGGCGCGGGCAAGACCACCTTGATCCGCCATATGCTGCAAAATGCAAATGGCAAACGTATCGCCCTGATTATCAACGAGTTCGGTGATCTGGGTGTGGACGGCGATATCCTGAAAGGTTGCGGCGATGAAACCTGCACCGAAGATGATATCATGGAGCTGTCCAACGGCTGTATCTGCTGCACAGTCGCTGATGATTTCGTGCCAACAATGGAAAAGCTGCTGGCACGCGAAAACCGCCCCGATCACATTGTGATTGAAACGTCTGGTCTGGCGCTTCCGCAGCCTTTGATCCGTGCGTTCAACTGGCCGGAAATTTCCACGCAGGTCACCGTCGATGGTGTTGTGACGGTTGTGGATGGCAAAGCCGTTTCAGAGGGCCGTTTCGCCCATAACGTCGCAGCGGTTGATGCCCAGCGCAAGCTGGATGAGAATCTCGATCACGAGACACCTCTTTCAGAGCTCTTCGAGGATCAGATCGCCTGTGCGGATATGATCGTCGTCAACAAATCCGATCTGCTTGGCGCCGCTGAAAGCGATGCATTGGCCGCAAAGCTGAAATCAGAAAGCCGCGCTGGCGTGCAGGTGGTCAAATCTACAATGGGTGCGTTGCCGATTGATATTCTTTTGGGTCAAGGCAACAGTGCGGAAGCCGATATGGACGCGCGCCACGAAGTGCACCACCATCACCACCACGATGACGACGACCATCACGATGACCATGACGAGGATCATCACCACCACGATCACGACCATGATGCCTTTGAAAGCTTTGTGTTTGAGCGCGGCGAAATTGCGGATGCCGCAGCCTTTGCCGAACAGGTTGCGGACGTGATACGCGTTCACGATATTCTGCGTTTGAAGGGTTTTGCTGCGGTGACGGGCAAGCCGATGCGCCTTACGCTGCAAGCGGTTGGGCCGCGGGTCGATACCTATTTCGACAAGCCATTCGGAACAGACGCGCGCATCACACGTCTTGTTGTCATCGGGCAGGCAGGTCTGGATCGCTTGGCTATCGAAGCTGCGCTCGCAGAGTAATGATTATCGTCGAACCGACAACGCCGCATGCGGCTGGCACCAAGGACCTGCTAGAGCAAAGCCACGCGCTTATGCTTTCGCTGTTTTCCCCTGATGCCTGTCACTTTTTGGATTTCGATGCGCTGGCTGCTGAAAACATCCACCTCTTTGCGGCGCGCGAGGGGGATGTAACGCTTGGCACAGGGGCATTGGCAGTCAAGGACGGTTACGCAGAGGTGAAGTCCATGTTCACCAGCGAAGCGGCGCGCGGAAAAGGCGTGGCAGCCGCCCTGCTGCGACAGATCGAAGATGTCGCGCGCGAGATGGGGTTGCAAACGCTTAAACTGGAAACGGGCGATGTGCTATACGCCGCCCATCGCCTTTACGAGCGTCATGGCTTCACATTCTGCGGCCCCTTCGGAGACTATAAGGACGTCCCCGAAAGCCGCTTCATGGAAAAAGTCCTAACGGTAGAAACCGCGTGACTTTACTTCTTGGCTTCAGCGTTCTTTTTCATTTGCTCAAGCATCTCTTCTTTCGTCAGGCGCTTTTTGCCGCGAGCGCGGCGTGGCGCGTGGCCTTTGTGGTCGTCATGCTTGTTATACGTGCTGGTGCCGAAGTTCGACGTGTCAGGTTTGTTGGTGTTCATTTGATCTTCCTTTTAGCTTGCCCCGCAATGCACCAAGCGCGCGCCGCGCACAACTGATAGGTTTCATCCATGCATCTTCTCGCTGCTACGCCCGGTTCTATTGATGATGGTAAAGAGCCCGTCGATTTAGGGCAAACACCAGCAGATGTGGTGATTATTTCAGCAGCGGACACAGAGCTTGCGGCACTGTCTGATGCGCGTTCGCAATTAGATGCGCCGCCCAGCCTGCGCCTTGCCAGCATGATGCATCTGATGCACCCGATGTCGGTGGATCTGCATATTGAAGAATGTGCCAGCAAATCCAGATTGCTCATCGCCCGTGTTTTGGGCGGTGTCGGGTATTGGAAATACGGTGCCGAACAATACGCCGCCCGCCTGCATGAGGCTGGCGTTCCGTTGGCGTTGCTTCCCGGCGATGACAAACCGGATGAAGAACTACGCCGCCTGAGCACAATCAGTGACGAGGATTACGATGCACTCTGGGCCTATTGTGTCGAGGGTGGTCCGGACAATGCGCAGAACCTGTTGCGCTATGCAAAAGCGATGCTGGATGGGTCCGAAAAACCCAGCTCCGCGTCGCCGCTGCTGCGCGCAGGTGTTTATTGGCCTGGCGCCGGTATTTCCGGCCTTTCCGCCGCGCAAGCAGATTGGACCGAAGGCGCGCCCGTTGTGCCGATCATTTTCTACCGCGCGCTCGTTCAGGGCGCTGGCCTGCACCCGATCAACCGCCTCACGCGCGCGCTTTTGAAAGATGGGCTAAACCCCCTCCCCCTTTTCGTCGCCTCGCTTAAAGATCCCGTCAGCATCGCTACGTTAGAGCAGGTTTT
Source organism: Planktotalea sp. (assembly GCF_049680325.1). GTDB lineage: Bacteria > Pseudomonadota > Alphaproteobacteria > Rhodobacterales > Rhodobacteraceae > Planktotalea. Next base: position 5,150 of record NZ_JBAUHO010000075.1, on the reverse strand, counting down.
TCATGCTGCGCCGCCCGCTGTGATCCTTAACTGCACGTCCTTTGCTGTCGGCTCGCCCCATGCGGGCGATAATAGCCCTGTCAATCCGCTTACCATGCCTGCGGCGAATGACGCGCCTATTTTCCAAGTCGTTTTGTCTGGCTCGACCGAACAAGCATGGGCATCAGGCCTCACAGGTCTATCCGGCCGTGACATCGCAATGAACGTGGCCCTGCCAGAGGTCGACGGTCGCATCCTGTCGCGCGCGGTCAGCTTCAAAGGCGAAGCCTACTTCGATGACGCCACCGAGTGCCCGATCGCGACCTATCGCGCGCAAGGCGACAGGATTGGCTTTGTCGCGCGTTTGGCTGCCAATTGGGCCAAACTGCGCGCGGTGCCTGCGCAAGAGCGCCAAGTCGCACTCGTCCTTGCGAACTATCCCAACAAGGACGGGCGCCTCGCCAATGGTGTGGGCCTCGACACACCTGCTGCGACGGTGAATACGCTGGAAAAGCTCGCCAATTCTGGCTACACGGTCCTAAATGCACCGAAAGATAGCGATGCATTGATGGCCCAGATCATGTCGGGCCCGACCAACTGGCTTACGGACCGCGCGGGCAAAGATGGCGGTGAGGTTCTATCGCTCCAGACCTACAAGCAGCACTTTGACGCCCTTCCCTTTGATGTACGCGAGCAGATCACCACCCGTTGGGGCGCGCCAGAGGATGACCCGTTCCTGACACCCGAGGGCTTCAAACTTTCGATCCTGAAATACGGCAATGCAGTCGTCGGCATCCAGCCAGCGCGCGGCTATAACATTGATCCGAGCGACACATACCACGCGCCCGATCTGGCCCCGCCGCACAACTATCTCGCTTTTTACATCTGGCTGCGCTTTGTGCAGGGCGCGCACGCAATCGTGCATATGGGTAAGCACGGCAATCTTGAATGGCTTCCGGGCAAGGCCATCGCGCTTAGCGAAAACTGCATGCCCGAAGCGGTTTTCGGACCTACGCCGCACATTTATCCGTTCATCGTGAACGACCCCGGCGAGGGCACGCAGGCCAAGCGCCGCGCGCAGGCTGTGATTATCGATCATTTGACGCCCCCCTTGGGGCGCGCCGAAACCTATGGTCCGCTGAAAGATCTCGAAGCGCTCGTGGACGAATATTATGAGGCCGCTGGCGTTGATCCGCGCCGTATTGCCTATCTTCGCCGCGAAATTCTAAGCATGACCTCTTCAACGGGCATTGATCTGGATGCCGGCCTGACGGGCAATGATGAAGACGGTGATCTGGCCAAGCTCGATTCCTACCTGTGTGAACTAAAGGAAGCCCAGATCAGGGACGGGTTGCACATCTTTGGCACTTCCCCGGAAGGTGATCTTGAGCGCGACCTTGCTATTGCATTGGTGCGCGTTCCGCGCGGCGACGGATCGGGCGCAGATGCCTCTTTGATCCGTGCTCTGGCGGTTGATTGCGGCGTTGATATCGACCCTCTCGATTGCGATATGGGCACTGCCTATACTGGCCCTCGCCACAAATTTTTGCAGAGTATGGGTTTGGAAACCTGGCGGTCGAATGGGGACACTGTCGAGCGGCTGGAACTGCTCGCACAAAGCGCCATAGCCTGGAAAGAAACGCCAGAGCATTTCAAAGCCACTGCGCTGGTTCTTGAAACCCTGCACAATGATGTCCTGCCCAGTCTGCGTTCTTGTGGCCCGAGTGAAATGAACGGGCTGCTGAAAGCTCTTGACGGTAAATTCGTCGCCCCGGCGCCCTCTGGCGCACCGACGCGCGGTCGGCTTGATGTGCTGCCAACAGGGCGCAACTTTTTCTCTGTCGATAGCCGCGCAGTGCCAACGCCGACCGCTTGGGCCTTGGGCTGGAAATCCGCCAATCTGCTGATTGAAAAGCACCTTCAGACACACGGCGATTGGCCCCGCACGATGCTGCTGACTGCATGGGGCACTGCCAATATGCGCACGGGCGGCGATGATATTGCCCAAGCCCTTGCCTTGATGGGTGTAAAGCCGAAATGGGACAGCGCCAACCGCCGCGTGACCGGCTTTGAAATTCTGCCAGAGGGCGTGCTTGGCCGCCCCCGCGTAGACGTGACATTGCGCATTTCCGGTTTCTTTCGCGATGCTTTTCCCCAGCTTATTTCCCTTGTCGATAGCGCCGCCAAAGCGGTCATGGCGCTTGATGAATCGAGCGATCAAAACCCTGCCGCCGCCCGTGCGCGCACGGAGGGCAATACCGCCCGCGTGTTCGGCTCCAAACCGGGGGCCTATGGCGCGGGCCTGCAAGCGATGATCGACGAACGGCTTTGGGCAGATAAGGGCGATCTTGCCGAAGCCTACTTGGAGTGGGGCAGTTATGCTTATGGTGCAGGCAGTGAAGGCAAGCGTGATCGCGAAGGGTTCGAGACGCGCCTGAAGCAAACCGAAGCCATTGTGCAAAACCAGGACAACCGCGAGCATGATCTGCTCGACAGCGACGATTATTACCAGTTTGAGGGCGGAGCCGCCGCTGCGGTGAGCACCCTACAGGGGCAGGACAGGCCCATTTATCACAACGATCATTCCCGCCCTGAACGTCCTGTGATCCGCACCCTTGACGAAGAAATCGGGCGTGTCGTGCGTTCCCGCGTGGTTAACCCCAAATGGATCGACGGCGTCAAACGTCACGGTTACAAAGGCGCGTTTGAAATGGCCGCAACGGTTGACTACCTGTTCGCCTTTTCCGCCACGACAGGTGCGGTGAAGAACCACCATTTCGATCTGGTCGAATCTGCCTTTCTTGAGGACGACGAAACGCGAGAGTTTATTGCGGATCACAACCCTTCTGCGCTCATCGAGATGGCCGAGCGCTTTCAAGAAGCGATTGATCGCGGACTTTGGACGCCACGTTCCAATTCCGCGCGCGCACGAATTGCAGGGCTGCTAGGCCAATAAAACAAAGCGTTTTCGCAAACTACCCTGCGCGCCTTGCTGGACGCGCATTGCAGAGTTGCGTCTTTTTCACTTCACATTCATTTTTTTGCATGTATTTACATTCACAATATTGAATGTGTAATACTGCGAAAGGAAATCCCATGCAGACCCGATCCTCCGTTGCCGCGCAAAACTATGCGCCGCTCTACTTTCTCGCTTCGCTCGGTGCGGGTGGTTTAAGTGTGACGTTCTTCATGTTCCTCATGTTCTGGGTGCCGCATAAAGGCCGCCCCGTCCCTGTGTTCGAGGACATCATGAGCGCCTTTCAAACAGGCACGCTCGCCATGCAATCCGCGATCATCATCGCCGTTGTCGGTATCGCAGGGTTCACTATCCTCAATCTCAAATCACTGATCTGGAACCTGAAAGAATTCTCTGCATTCAAGAAATCCGAAGGCTACGCCAAATTCGCGAAATCCAATGGCGCGTCTACACAGCTTGCCATGCCGCTTGCGCTGGCAATGACGGTGAACGCGCTGTTCATCGTTGGCCTCGTGTTCGTTCCGAACCTTTGGGGCATCATCGAATATCTCTTCCCTGCGGCGCTTGTTGTCTTTGCACTGATCGCAGTCCTTGCCCTGCGAATGATCGGTAGCTTCATCGGCGATGTCGTTGCAGACGGTAGCTTTGACGAAAGCGCAAACGGCTCTTTCGCGCAGGCGCTGCCGGGTTTCGCCCTTGCAATGGTTGCCGTTGGCATGTCCGCGCCTGCCGCGATGAGCACAATCAAGACGACCGTTGCAACCTCGCTGATCCTGTCCACATTCATCGGCGTCATTGCCGCGATCTACGCAACGCTTGCGATCTTCGCTGGTATTCTTGGGATGATCCGTCACGGCGCGGCGCGCGAAGTTGCGCCGACACTGATGATTACCATACCTTTGATGACCGTGCTTGGCATCATGATGTTGCGCCAGAACCACGGCCTGCACATGCTCTTTGACGTGCACGCGGCCCCTGCTGAAACAATGATGCTGACTGCGAAACTGCTTGGTGTGCAATTCGCCTTCCTCGGTCTTGGCCTCGCCGTGCTCAAGGTGCAGGGCTATTGGGATGACTTCGTGATTGGCGAAAAAACCTCCGTCGGTTCCTACGCTCTGGTCTGCCCTTTCGTTGCGCTTTCTGTGATGGGTCAGTTCTTTATCAACAAGGGTCTTGTGGCTGCGGATGTCATCACCAAATTCGGCACCGCCTACTGGGCCTTCACCGCAATCGCTATCGCGATGCAGTTGATCGCGATCGCCATGGTCTTGCGCCTGAACCGCCAGCACTTTAGCGCGATGCCAAGCGCGGCGGTTCCCGCAGAATAAACCACTCGAAAGGGCGCTTGATTGGTTCAAGCGCCCTTCTCACTTGCGTCCATCGCGCCTATGCTCATTCCAAACCTAGCGCGAAAGAGGCACCCACATGAGCGATTCAGAACGTCACGCGATGAAGATGGCCAAGAAAAAGGCCGCTCGCGACAAGATCATGGCGACCAAGACCGATGAAAAGGGTCTGATTGTCATCCACACGGGCAAGGGTAAGGGCAAAAGCTCTGCCGCGTTCGGGATGATTTTCCGCCACATCGCGCACGGCATGCAATGCGCCGTGGTGCAGTTCATCAAGGGCGGGATGAGCACGGGCGAGCGTGATCTGATCCTCGCCAAGTTCTCTGACATCTGTTCGTTCCACACGATGGGCGAAGGGTTCACATGGGAAACGCAGGATCGCGACCGCGACACCGAAATGGCGCAGGCCGCATGGGAAAAAGCCAAAGACCTGATCCGCGACGAGAACAACAAAATGGTGCTGCTGGACGAGATCAACATCGCGCTGCGCTATGATTATATCGACGTGAACGATGTGGTGACGTTCTTGGTGGAAGAGAAACCAGCGATGACCCATGTGGTGATGACGGGCCGCAATGCGAAGGCTGAGCTGATCGAGATCGCCGATCTGGTGACAGAGATGGAGCTGGTGAAGCATCCATTTAGATCAGGTGTTAAGGCGCAGATTGGGGTGGAGTTTTAATCCCAAGCGTCATACCTTTCCCACGCACTGCGAACGGGGTGCGTTATTTGCCAAGTCAACACACCAGTTGATTTGTGCACTTCGGACTTCACGATATCCTCTATACATGCAGCGACACAGCAGATGACGTCTACTAGCCACTCTACGTGGTACGAATCTATGT
>NZ_JBAUHO010000074.1:0-4239 GCF_049680325.1 Planktotalea sp. | reverse complement strand
GCTTTACTCCGATGAGCGCAAGCACCGCGACAAGCGCAGTAACAAGCGCTGCGCCGGCCTCGATGTTTTCCGCATTGCGATTGAACCAGCCCATCAGGCGCTCGGCAATTGCTGGGTGGCGCAATGGATGCCGCCGCCGACTTCGCCAAGTGCATCGACATTCAGTGTGATGATTTCACGGCCCGGGTAGTGGCGTGCCAAGGCTTTGCGCGCAAGTTTGTCGGTCTCGCGATCCCCGAATTCAGCCGCGATCACCGCGCCGTTGCAGGCATAGTAGTTGGCATAAGAGGCAACAAATTCGATACCTTTCACACGGCGATATTCAGGCTCGGGGATAACATCCAATCGAACGCCTGCCTTTTCAAGACTGTCGTGGGTTTCATAGGCGGCGGCATGAAACGGGTCTTCCCAATCGGGATTGTCCGGCAGGTTGATGAGCGCACTGTTAGCGCCAGTAAAACGCGCGAGGCTGTCGATGTGATAGTCGGTTATGTCTTCGCCATAAACGCCCTTCGACCAGATCATCCGCTCGGCGCCATAAGCCTTGAGCAAACGTTGCTCGACCTCGGCGCGGCTTTGGCCGGGATTGCGGTTCTTGTTCACCCATGAGCTTTCATGCGCCATCAGTAATCCGTGACCGTCATGTTCAACGCCGCCAGCTTCGCCCTTTAGACCGCTGGACATCAGATCAAAGCCAAGATGATCGGCGATTTTCGCTGCGACCTGACTATCGCGCGTGTGCACCTGCTTTTTGCCCCAACCATTGAACTGGATGTGGCTGACAACGCGTTTGCTGCCTTGATGGGCGATAAGCGGTCCTGCATCGCGGGCCCAGAGGTCTTCCGTGGGGATATCCCAGAGCTCGACCTTGCCGCTTAACATCTGTTTCGCACGGGCTTGATCGCTTGGTGCCGCGAGCATGACGAGCGGTTCAAATTCGACAATAGAGTTGGCAATATCCGCGATGGTTTGTTGCAGAATGTCCAGAAATTCACCATCAGGATGAACCGTGCGATTGACTGGCCACATCATGAAGGTCGCTTCATGGGGGCCTTCTTCGGGGCGCACATGTAGGGGAGGTGTTGCCATGGCAGGACCTGCTAGGGAAAGCGCCGCGCTGGCGGCTAGAAATTCACGTCTTTTCACGTAACCTGCTCCTCATTACACTTTAGCCAAAGCCTATTGACGCATAACGGGTGAAGCAAGGGAGAGAAGCGCGTGGTTCGGATCAAAATTCTGATGCAGCATCCAAGTGTTGTGCTGATGGCGGCGGTCTTTGCGTTGGCAAGTGTTGTGCTTGTCAGTGTGGGCCCTGAGTGGGCTTGGGCTTTTGTACCGTTGGGCGTGTTGGCGCAGTATTTGAACGAATATAACCTGCACCGCTATGTTTTTCATCTGGCCCCGCCCAGGCGCCAGTGGGCCTTTGATCTGCTTTACCGTGCGCACTACGGGCATCACGATTTTCCGAGCAATCACAAGTTATTCTTCGTGCCTGTCTGGGTGGCTTTGCCCATGCTCGGGTTTAATTTCTTGGCGCTCTGGGGGGCGCTGGCGCTGTTCGCGGTCGGGCAGGCCTTCTGGATTGCGCTGGCGATTGTGCCCGTTGGCGGCGTTGCGACCTTCCTCGGGTATGAGTGGTTTCACATGTCGGCGCATTTGAACCTGCCAAAGGGAGCGCTGGCGCGTTATGTCACCAAGCTGCACAACCAGCACCATTTCCGCGATTTTTCCAAATGGTTCCACGTCTCGCCCGGGGGCGAGATCATTGATCGCGCAATGGGAACAGCGATTTCGCGGGATGCATTGAAAGGGCAGCAGCGGATGGAGTTTATCCGCACGCTTGGCATGCGCCCGAATGATGCAAGGCTGGTGGCTTCGCGGCGCAAGTTTGCTGATAAATACGGATTAAGCATGGTTGAAATCGAACAGGCCGCGCGCGGGTAAACGCTTTCTTTCAAAGAAAGCGAGGCGAAATCCTGTGAGGATTTCGCGCCCGTTCGATTAGAAGCTCGCGTCGTCGCTGCCAACCTGCCAAGACTTCGCAAGGTTGCCAAAGCGCGTGAACTGCGCCTCGAAACTTAGCTCGACCGTGCCAATCGGGCCGTGACGCTGCTTGCCGATGATGACTTCGGCCTTGCCATGCAGGCGCGCCATATCATCCTGCCACGCGGCCATGGCTTCGAGGTTGTCGTCATCGGGCTTTTCACGTTCTTTGTAATACTCGCCGCGATAGACGAACATAACCACGTCCGCATCCTGCTCGATCGAACCTGATTCACGCAGGTCTGACAACTGAGGACGCTTGTCTTCGCGGTTTTCCACCTGACGTGAAAGCTGGGAGAGCGCGATCACGGGGATCTGCAATTCCTTGGCAATGGCTTTGAGGCCCATGGAAATTTCGCCAATCTCCTGAACGCGGTTTTCGGATGTTCCGCGCACCAGCTGTAGATAGTCGATGATAAGCACATCAAGCCCATGGGTGCGCTTGAGACGACGCGCACGCGCAGCCAATTGGGCAATCGGGATCGCAGCCGTGTCATCAATGTAAAGCGGGCAGGCCTCAAGCTCTTTGGCAGCTTCAACGAAGCGGCGGAATTCGAATTCCTCCATATCACCTTGGCGGATCTTATGGGATGAAATCTCGGACGCTTCGGACAGGATACGACCCGCCAGTTGCTCTGCGCTCATTTCCAGCGAGAAGAAGCCGACAACACCGCCATCAACCGCACCCTCACTGCCATCCGCCAGTTTCCCATGGCGGTAGGCTTTGGCGATATTGAACGCGATGTTGGTGGCAAGCGAGGTTTTCCCCATGGACGGGCGACCCGCGAGGATCAAAAGATCGGACTTGTGCAAACCGCCAAGCATCTTGTCCATATCGGCAAGACCTGTGGAAATACCAGCCATGCCGCCGCCGCGCTCATAGGCGGCATTGGCGACATTCACCGCATCGGTGATCGCCCGCAGAAAGGATTGAAATCCGCTGTCCGAGCTGCCCTTTTCGGCCAGCTTGTATAGCTCTTGCTCTGCTTCGACGATTTGCTCGGCCGGCTCTGAGGCGACATCAACCCGTGCGGCTTTGGCTACGATGTCGCGGCCCAAACCCATCAATTCGCGGCGGATCGCCAGATCATAGATGATCTGCGCGTAATCGCGCGCCGCAAAAGCGGAAATTGCAGCGCCGGCCAGACGCGCAAGGTAGGCGGGGCCGCCCAGTTCTTTGAGGCCTTCATCATCTTCCAGAAACGCCTTGAGCGTCACAGGGGAGGCAAGGTTGTTCTTGGAAATACGCGCTGCTGCGACCTCGTAGATACGTTGGTGCACGGGGTCATAGAAATGGCGCGGCTGAATGATCGAAGCGACGCGGTCGTAAATGTCGTTGTTGGTCAGGATCGCGCCCAGGAGCTGTTGCTCTGCCTCAATCGAGTTGGGCATGGTTTCGGCAGCAGCAATATCTACCTGTGTCTGATTGATCGAGGCTATTTCGTTCATGACTCACCTTCACTATCCCGACCTGTTCCTTACAAAAAAGACAGCGGAAAGTGCAAATTGTATGTTTCTGTGGATAACCTAATTCTACGCGAAAATCCACAAGATGTTGGGGTTGAGCGGTTTCATGCCCCCAGATAGCGTAAAAGAAAAAGGGCGCGACAAAGCGCGCCCATATTTGTGTTTTGCGAGCGTGTTTAGGCCTTTTTATTGGCTTCCTGCCACGCGCGCGGATCATTGAGGAACGCTTCGACCGCCTCCAAAGTAGCCGTATCAAACACATTTTGCGCTTTGGCTTCGGCCAGAACATCCCACCAAGTGCACAGATGATGCAATGTCACGCCGTGATCGCCGAGGGTTTTTTCGGTTTCGGGAAAAATGTCGTAATAGAAGATTACTGCCGTATGGGCGCAGGTTGCGCCGGTTTCACGAATCGCATCGACGAAGCTGAGTTTCGAGCCACCATCTGTCGTCAGATCTTCAACCAGAAGCACGCGCTGGCCCTCGTGCATATCCCCTTCAATACGCGCACCGCGTCCGTATCCTTTGGGCTTTTTGCGCACATAGGTCATCGGCAACGCCATCCGCTCTGCCACAAGCGCGGCAAAAGAAATACCAGCCGTTTCACCGCCAGCGATATTATCGAAGGCTTCGAACCCTGCGTTTCGCATAACTGTGACAGTCATGAAATCCATCAGGGTCGAGCGTATGCGCGGATAGGAGTTGGGTTTGCGGCAATCAATATAGGTC
>NZ_JBAUHO010000073.1:0-8692 GCF_049680325.1 Planktotalea sp. | reverse complement strand
GTTTGAGGCCATTAGATGAATGTGGCCCCGACTTACTCGGCAGCTTCGCCGCCGCCCAGACCGTGAATATAGGTCGCAACTGCGCGCAGTTCTGCTTCGGAAAGACGATCACTCCACGCTGGCATTACGCCAAAGCGGCTGTAGGTCACAGTTTCAAGCAGCTTGTCGTAATCGCCGCCATAAAGCCAGATTGCGTCCGTCAGGTTAGGGGCACCCTGGCTGCGATCACCTGTGCCGTCTTCCATGTGGCACGCAGAGCAGTTGTCCTCAAAAACCACTGCACCCGCTTCGACCATGCTGGCATCTTGCGCTGTGCCGGATAGGCTCATCACATAGTTGACCACCTGAACGATTTCCTCTTCTTCGAGCAGCTCGCCAAATTTAGGCATCTCGGAGTAGCGGGCATCGTCGTCGGTTTCGTTGCGGATACCATGTGTGATGGTGGTGTGAATGTCATCCACTGTACCGCCCCAAAGCCAGTCATCATCCAGCAGGTTCGGATAGCCAGAAGCCTGAACACCAGCCGCGCCGGACCCGTGACATTGTGCGCACCACGTGCGGAACACAGCGCCGCCTGCGGATTTGGCATAGATTTCCAGTTCAGGATCTGTGGCGATCTCATTCAGCTCGACAGAAGCGAGCTTCGTGTTGATCGCCTCGTTGGATTGCTCGACCGCTGCGATGTCTTCTGCAACTTCGCCACGTGTGGAATACCCGAGCACCCCAGCCGTTGCCGAATTAATCATCGGCCAGGCCGGGTATGCAATCGAATAGCCGATTGCCCAAACGATACAGGCATACAGCGTCCAAAGCCACCAACGGGGTAAGGGGTTGTTATACTCCTCGATACCGTCCCAGCTATGGCCAGTTGTGCCGACGTCTTCTTTTTTGACAGGTTTCTTGCTCATTTTTGAGCCTCCTCATCAATGTAGGGTTTGTCGTCGTGCTGGAACGGGATGTTAGCGGTTTCCGCGTAGGTCTTCTTGGATCCCGGGCGGAATACCCAGAACACAATTCCCAAGAAGAATACGAACAAGAACAAAAGCATCCAGCTATCGGCGAATTCGCGCAGGAGAGAATAGGTTTCCATATCCAGACCCTCCTATCGGCTTGCGTCAGGCGTAAAGGTCGAGAAATCAACCATCGTGCCCAGCACTTGCATATACGCGATCAATGCATCCATTTCGGAAACACCAGGTTTGCCGTCAAAGTTGCGCACATTCACGCTTTCTTCGCCGTAACGCTCAAGCAGCCCGTCGTAGTCACTGTCGGGATCAGCTTGCGCTGCAAAATCGGCCTGCGCTGCCTCAATCATGTCCGATGTATATGGAACACCAACAAAGGCGTGGGTGCGCAGTAGATCACCCATATATTCGCCATCAATGAGCGTGCGCTCAAGCTGGTCGTATTTCGGCATGACTGATTCCGGGACCACGGATTGTGGGTCGCGGAAGTGGTCCTGATGCCAACCATCCGAGTAACGGCCACCTACACGTGCAAGGTCAGGCCCTGTGCGCTTGGAGCCCCACTGGAAGGGGTGGTCATACTTGGATTCTGCCGCCAGTGAATAGTGACCATAGCGTTCAACCTCGTCCCGCATGGGACGGATCATCTGGCTGTGGCACACGTAGCACCCTTCACGCACGTAGATGTCGCGCCCGGTGAGCTCCAGCGGAGTGTAGGGGCGCATGCCCTCTACATCCTCGATGGTGTTCTCCAGATAGAAGAGCGGAACGATTTGCACCAATCCACCGATTGTGACGACCAAGAAACTGAGAACCAGCAGAAGGGTCGCATTGGTCTCGATGACTCTATGTTTGTCGAGAATTCCCATAGGTTTGCTCCTTCCTATTCGGCCGCTACTGAAGCGTGCGTTGTTGCGGTTTCAGCTTCTACAGCTGGGCTACGTTTGACGGTCATCCAAAGATTGTAGGCCATAATCAATGCGCCAGTGAGATACATCACCCCGCCCAGACCACGAACGACATACATCGGAAGTTTTGCAGCAACGGTGTCAGCAAACGAGTTCACCAAGAAACCGTTGGCATCCACTTCACGCCACATCAGGCCTTCCATGATACCAGTCACCCACATCGACGCCGCATAAAGAACGATCCCGATAGTAGCGAGCCAGAAGTGCCAGCTAACCAATGACAGGCTATAAAGGCGTGTCCGGTTCCAGAGCTTTGGTGTCAGGAAGTACAGGGCACCAAAGGTAATCATACCGTTCCAACCAAGCGCGCCAGAGTGTACGTGCCCAATTGTCCAGTCGGTGTAGTGCGACAGTGCGTTCACAGCGCGGATCGACATCATCGGACCCTCGAATGTGGACATGCCGTAGAAACCGATTGAAATCACCATCATGCGGATGACAGGGTCGGTGCGCAGTTTGTCCCAGGCACCAGACAGTGTCATCAGACCGTTAATCATACCGCCCCAGCTTGGCATCCAAAGCACGATCGAGAAGACCATACCAAGTGTAGACGCCCAATCGGGCAAAGCCGTGTAGTGCAGGTGGTGCGGACCGGCCCAGATATAAAGGAAGATCAATGCCCAGAAGTGGATGATCGACAATTTATAGGAAAAGACAGGGCGTTCAGCCTGCTTCGGAACGAAGTAGTACATCATGCCAAGGAAGCCAGCGGTCAGGAAGAAGCCAACAGCGTTATGGCCATACCACCACTGGACCATCGCGTCCTGAACGCCAGAGAAGACCTGAACCGACTTGGATCCAAAGATGCTGACCGGGATGCTGAGGTTGTTAACCAAGTGCAGCATCGCAACCGTGACGATGAAGCTCAGGAAGAACCAGTTCGCCACGTAGATGTGCTTTTCTTTGCGCTTGATGATCGTACCAAGGAAGACCAGCAGATAAGCAACCCAAACGATTGTCAGCCAGATATCAATGTACCACTCAGGCTCGGCGTATTCTTTCGACTGGGTCGAACCAAGCAAGTAGCCTGTCGCTGCAAGAACGATAAAGAGCTGATAGCCCCAAAAAACGAACCAAGCGAGATTACCGCCCCACAAACGCGCAGCCGATGTTCGTTGCACGATATAGAAAGACGTCGCAATCAAAGCATTGCCGCCAAATGCGAAAATCACCGCAGAGGTGTGCAGAGGGCGAAGACGGCCAAAGTTTGAATACCCTTCTGCCCAATCAAAGTTGAGAGCGGGAAACGCCAACTGAAACGCGATAAAGGTTCCCACAAGGAAACCTGTAATGCCCCAGAAGGTCGTTGCGATAACACCGTAGCGTACCACCCCGTCCATATATTCGTGTTCCATTGACCCGGTTGCCACTGGATCGCCCGTTTTACGAACGGTCCATAGGAACATGCCACCCGCAACCAACATAATGATGATTGCGTGAACCATGTAGGCAAGGTCTCGTGCATAGTTGGCCGCGATCATCGCCAGAAGCGTGATAATGCCAAGCACGATAATCTTGATGTAGTTCATCATTTTTCGTCCCTTCGTCGTGCCCGCGCGATTCGGAGTTGTTGCGCAGGGTTCATTTGACTGAGGGTCTTTTGCGGAATTGCGCCCGTCCATTCTTTGATCTGGGTCAAACGCTTGCCTGTGATTTGTTGATTGGGGTCAAAGAAGTCCACGCGGAAAAGGTCTCAGATAGGATCAGCCTGAACAACGGGAGACATTACCGTGGAATATAAGAGCCTTATTACTCACCTCGTCGATTTGGAAAACAGCACCGGCTTTTTGACGTCTGTTTCAGAACTGGCCGACGCCTTTGATGCGCATCTGGATGTGTTGTGTCACGGCGTCGATCGCATGACCCCCGGCTTTCACTATGGCGGCGTTGATCCGATGATGCTGCAACGCACGATCGAAGCTGCTGGCGATGAAGCCAAAGCCATAGCCAAAAGCGCGCGGACAACTTTGCAAGCCTCCAACGCACGATGGAATGTTGAAGAAGCGGTCAACCCAATCGGAAACATCAACCGCAGCGTCGCGATCCGCACCCGCTTTAGTGATCTAGCTGTGCTGAGAACGCCTTATGGTGAAAACACATCGCAGCTGGAGGCCGAAGGCATCCTTGAAGGGGCGCTCTTTGGTGGGCAAGCCCCTGTCTTGTTGCTACCAGACAGCGCAAAACCCAAAGCCACGCCGGAACGCATCATAATTGCCTGGAACGAAAGCGCAGAGGCGATGAATGCTGTTCGTGCAGCCATGCCATTCCTGAAAGCAGCCGCGTCCGTTCGCGTTTGTGTGATCGATCCGCCGCGCCACGGGCAGGATCGCTCTGACCCCGGCGGGCCATTGTCTGTCTTCCTTGCGCGTCATGGCGTCAAAGCGGAGATCGACGTTATGGCAAAAAGCTTACCGCGTGTCAGCGATGTGCTTTTGCGTCATGCCAGCGACAAAAATGCAGATATGATCGTCATGGGTGCCTACGGGCATTCGCGTTTCCGCGAAGCCATCCTGGGCGGCGCCACCCGCGACATGCTGGAAGAAGCAAACGTGCCGATCCTCATGAAGCACTAGGCACGAAGCTGGCGGTTAGGACAGCATGCCACCGTCATTATCATCCCCGGCTTCAATGAGCAGTCGCTCAAAGTCGGGGATGGTCACATGACGTTTGCCTTCCAGAACGATAACACCGTCACGCTTAAGCGCGCTGATCTGGCGGCTGACAGTTTCAAGCGTCAAACCCAGATAATCCGACATCGCTTCGCGCGTCAGGGGTAGATCGAAAACGATCTTCGCATCGCTCGCGCGCAAGTTTAACGAAGCATCGCGGCGGGCAATAATCGACAGGAGCGACGCTATCTTTTCGCGTGCTGTTTTACGGCCCAAGACCAGCATCCATTCGCGCGCCGCATCCAGTTCGTCCAATGTCATCTCAAGCAAGCGTTGTGCAATATGCGGCGTGCGCGCCATCATATCTTCGAACGGGACTTTGCGGAAACAACACATAACAACGTCCGTCGTCGCCATTACATCATACGCAGCACCGCTGCGCCCTGGACGGCCAACAAAATCAGAGGGCAGTAAAAGCCCGACCATTTGGGTGCGGCCGTCTTCCATTGTTTGTGACAAAGTCGCAATGCCCCGCACAACCGAGCCGACAAACTCCATCGGTTCGCCCGACCAAACAATTGTCTGCCCTGCTTCATAAGTGCGGTAATATTTGATCTGGTCCAGCCGCTCTAACTCATCGGTTTCGCAACGTGCACAGACCGCCCGGTGCCGGATCGGACAATCTCCGCAGTCTTGTGGTTCGGCGATAAGGGCTTGAGGCATGACATTTCCAGTCCATTGATCTGAATCAAAGTGGGCCTCGTCATTACATCGTATTGGCGAAGTCATGACAATGCGAAACCAGCTAGAACGACTGGGTCTTTTTGACGCGAAAGTGCCGCGTTATACAAGCTACCCCACGTCACCACACTTCAGTGAGCAGATCAGCGATACGCAGGTCTCTCGCTGGATTTCGGAAATTGCGCCCAACAGCAAGATTTCACTTTACGTCCACATTCCGTTTTGTAGGCGTTTATGCTGGTTCTGCGCCTGTCGCACCCAAGGCACACAGAGCACTGCACCGATTGTGGCCTACCTTGAGACCCTAAAGAGCGAAATAGCAACGCTTGCCAGACATTTACCCGAAGGTATCACGCTTGAGCGTTTGCATTGGGGTGGCGGGACACCGACGTTGCTTTCTGCTGAAATGATAACGGATCTGGCGGGGGAAATTCTTTCGGTCACGCCAATGGCCGATGGCGGTGAATTTTCGGTCGAAATTGATCCGAACGAGATCGATGGGCCGCGCCTTGACGCCCTGGCCGCCGCCGGGATGAACCGAGCATCCATTGGCGTTCAGGACTTCGATCCGGAAATTCAAAAGTGTATCGGCCGTGAACAAAGTTATGACGTAACGCGCGATGCGATCGACATGATCCGTGCGCGTGGTGTTCAGTCGCTGAACGCAGATATTCTCTTTGGCCTGCCCCATCAGACCAAAGCCAAAATCACAGAGAGCGTTCAGAAGTTGCTCTCGCTCAATCCTGACCGCGTTGCGCTATACGGGTATGCGCACGTGCCGTGGATGGCGCGGCGCCAGTCAATGATCCCGTCCGAAGCACTGCCCACACCGCAAGAACGCCTTGAGCTATTTGACACGGCGCGCCGTTTGTTCCTTTGGGACGACTATCGTGAAATCGGTATCGACCATTTTGCGACCAAAACAGATGGGCTGACCAAAGCATTGGACGCGGGCAAATTGCGCCGCAATTTCCAGGGCTATACCGAAGATACCTCAGATGTTCTGATCGGCTTGGGTGCCTCATCGATTTCGCGTTACCCTCAGGGCTATGCACAAAACAATGCAGCAACGTCAAAATACACGACCGCTGTTCGTGAAGGACGCATTCCAATCGCGCGCGGACATGGCTTTTCAGGTGACGACAAAATGCGTGCGCGCCTTATCGAGGCTTTGATGTGCGATTTTTTCGTGTCGCGCGACGAAATCACGGGTCGTTTTGGCATCTCGGGCAAAGCGCTTGATGCTCTCTTTCATGAGACAAACAAGGCCTTTGAAGGTTTGCTCAGCGTGACATCCGAAGGGTTGTTCATCCCGCTCGAAGCACGGCCTTTGACGCGGCTAATTGCACGTCAGTTCGATGCCTATGATCTAAGCCACGCAGGACACAGTTCGGCGATCTAACGCACCCGGTCGATTACGCTTCAGCGCGATGATCCAGCGCAGCGGCCAATAGCGCGCGAGTGTATTCTTGCTTTGGCGATTTGAACAACTCTTCGCTTTCGCCGAATTCGACGATGTCACCTTGCTTCATAACCAGAACCTTGTGCGACATGGCACGGACAACGTTCAGATCATGGCTGATAAACAGGTAGGCCAAACCGTATTTCTTTTGCAAATTGCGTAGCAGTTCAACGATCTGCACCTGCACTGTCATATCCAGCGCACTGGTCGGTTCATCCAGAACCACCAACTTGGGCCGCAAGATCATCGCGCGGGCAATTGCGATGCGCTGACGCTGCCCCCCTGAAAACTCATGCGGGTAGCGATGCATCGTATCAGGATCAAGGCCGACTTCGGTCATGATTTCCGCCACCATATCACGCGGCGTTTTCGTTCCATCGGTCCCATGTACGCCAAGCCCTTCCGCGATGATTTGCTCGGCGGTCATTCGCGGAGACAGCGAGCCGAACGGATCCTGAAACACGATCTGCATATCTTTGCGCGCGGCACGCAAATGGCGCGTGCTCCATTGGCGCGTATCCTGCCCGTTGAAGGTTATTCCACCCTCAGACGCGATCAGCCGCATCATGGCCAAAGCCAGGGTCGTTTTGCCCGACCCGGACTCGCCCACAATGCCCAGCGTTTCGCCAGCGCGCACGCTAAGCGTAGCATCATTCACTGCTTTGACATGTCCAACTGTACGTTTAAGCAGACCCTGCTGAATAGGGAACCAAACCTTTAGATGTTCGGTACTCACCATTTCGAGCGAGCCCTCTGGCACCGGATCCGGCGTGCCAACAGCATGAGCGCTGAGCAATGTTTTTGTGTACTCGTGACGGGGGTTGTTAAAGACCTCTTCCGTCGGGCCCGCCTCGACAATCTCACCGGCTTTCATCACGCAGACCTTATCTGCAATGCTGCGCACGATCCCAAGATCATGGGTGATAAACAATAACCCCATGTTTTCGGTTTTTTTCAGATCGGCCAGAAGCTGCAAAATTTGCGCCTGAATGGTCACGTCCAACGCAGTTGTCGGTTCATCGGCGATAAGCAGATCAGGCCCATTCGCAAGCGCCATTGCAATCATCACACGCTGACGCTGCCCACCGGAAAGCTGGTGGGGATAGGAATTCAATCGGCTTTCGGGATCTCGAATGCCAACTTTATTCATCAATTCGATAATCCGCCCACGTGCCGCGTCGCCGACGACGCCTTGGTGCAGTGCCAGCGATTCACCGAGCTGCTTTTCCAGCGTGTGAAGCGGGTTCAGCGAGGTCATCGGTTCCTGAAAGATAAAGCTGATGTCGTTTCCGCGCACTTTGCGCAGCAAGGCCTCATCCGCCCCGACCATTTCCTGCCCCTCATAGGTAATGGACCCTGTCGTCACGGCGCTGCTTCCCAGCAATGAAACGGTACTGAGCGCGGTGACTGACTTGCCTGAACCGCTTTCACCAACGAGCGCAACAGTTTCGCCGCGATCAACGGTAAAGCTGACGCCATTCACGGCGCTGCTTAGTTTGCCATCCTGACGAAAGGCGACTTTCAGGTCCGTAACCTGCAACAAGGCGCTCATGAGAATGTCTTTCTTGGGTCAAACGCATCGCGCACACCTTCAAAGATGAAGACGAGAAGCGAGAGCATTGCGGCAAAGGTAAAGAAGGCTGTGAAGGCCAGCCAAGGCGCTTGCAGGTTCTGTTTGGCCTGTAAGGTCATTTCCCCCAATGAGGGCGAAGAAGACGGCAGGCCGAAGCCCAGGAAATCAAGACCGGCAAGCGTACTGATTGTTCCCGTGACGATGAACGGCAACATGGTGACTGTCGCGACCATCGCATTGGGCAGCATGTGGCGGAACATGATAACAGTGTTGGACACGCCCAACGCTTTTGCCGCGCGCACATATTCCAGATTCCGCGCGCGCAGGAATTCGGCGCGCACGACGCCGACCAGCGCCATCCAACCGAAGAGCAC
>NZ_JBAUHO010000072.1:0-8584 GCF_049680325.1 Planktotalea sp. | reverse complement strand
CACCCACAACAGGCGCCAATTCACGCGCCAAAGCTGCGATACGGGTAATCCGCTCCGCCTGCGTGCCCAGCTTGTTGTGGAACGTCACGTTGGAGAGGGCTTCTGTCCAAGTTGTCATATCCGCCTTCGCCACGCGCAAATCATTCTCCCAGAAGAACTTCGCATCCGAGAGCCGCGCGAACAGGACCTTCTGATTGCCCGCAAGGATCGTCGCGCCATTGTCTGCCGTTTCACGGTTGGCCACAGTGATGAACCGCTCGATACGCCCCGTCTTGGGGTTCTTCACTGAGAAAAACTTCTGATGTTCTTTCATAGAGGTCTGCAAAACCTCTGGCGGCAGGCCAAGGAAGTCCTCGGCAATCTTGCCCATAAGCACAACAGGCCATTCCACCAGCCCTGCGACCTCGCGCAAAAGCCCTGCATCTTCAACCACTTCCAGCCCATTCGCAAAGGCTTGGCTCGTCGCATCTGCCCAGATCGCATCCGCGCGCTCGCCCGCGTTCAGCACCACAAAGGCACGTTTCAACTGCGCCTCATAGTCCTCAAACCCGCTCACAGTGATCTGCTTGGGTGCCATGAAACGATGGCCATGGGTGGTCTTGCCCGCGACAATTCCATCCACATCCAGCGGCACGACTTCGCTGCCCGCCTCATCGCTTAGCAAGCAAATGATCGAATGCAGCGGCCGCACCCAGCGCAAAGACCCGCTGCCCCAGCGCATGGATTTCGGCCCAGGGAAATTGCGGATCGCCCCTTCCAGAACCTCGGTAATGATAGCTGCGGCAGGGCGCCCCGGCTTTTCAATGCTCGCAAAGTAAATCGCGCCTTTAGGTGTGTCGCGCTCTTCCAATTGATCGCGCGTCAGGCCTGCCCCGCGCAAAAACCCTTCGATCGCTTTATCAGGCGCGCCGACCTTTGGACCCTTACGCTCTTCGCGCACTGTCGGGCTCTGCGCCAGCAAACCATCAATCGTCAGCGCCAAACGGCGCGGCGTGCTGAACGCAGCAGCAGAGGCATAGGTCAAACCCGCCTCAACCAATCCGTCAGTCATCAGCTTTTTCAGATCATCCGCCGCTTTGCCCTGCATGCGCGCCGGAATTTCCTCGGAGAAAAGTTCAATCAGCAGATCAGGCATCAGTTTTGGTCCTCAAATTCGTCGCGGGGCGGGCAAGCCTCCCCGATAGGCGAGCCGTCATAGGCCTTTTCGCCGCATTCATTCAGCTCGTGCCAGATATAGCCGCGCCCGTCCTCGGTGATCGCAACGACGCGGTCCACACCGTAAGCGATGTTCTTTTGCCCCAGAAACGCCAATGCCGTGCCTGCCACCAGTTCCGCGCCCAAAGCTTCCGCATCAAAGCAATCGAACCAGTTCGGTGCATTGCGCGGATCGGCCTTTGTCGCGGGCACATATGTTTCGGTCAGCAGCGAATGGCTCATATCCGTGCGAAAGCAGGCGCGAAAACGGATGGGCGAGCTATCCGCGTCAATCGCCTTGAAATCATCGAACAAAATCACCTCTGGCGCACCGGACACCAGCGACACCAATTGCACATCATCGCCCGTCGGCGTGACCTCGTCATAAAAGGCGTAAACCTGTAGATAATACATGGCCCCACCGGCCAGAATCGCTGCAAACACGGTGAACCCCGCTAG
Organism: Planktotalea sp.; assembly: GCF_049680325.1. Taxonomy (GTDB): domain Bacteria; phylum Pseudomonadota; class Alphaproteobacteria; order Rhodobacterales; family Rhodobacteraceae; genus Planktotalea. Next base: position 6,931 of record NZ_JBAUHO010000072.1, on the reverse strand, counting down.
AAATTTGCCCATTGTCATGCGACGTACCCGCCCGCATTCGTCTGCACAAAGGCATCGGCGCAAGCCTTGGCCAGCGTGCGCACGCGCCCGATGTAGGCTTGGCGTTCGGTGACCGAAATCACGCCGCGCGCATCAAGAAGGTTAAAGATGTGGCTGGCCTTGATGCACTGGTCATAAGCTGGATGCGCCATGATGATGCGCTTGCCTGTCTTCGGATCATCGTGTTCCTGCGCAAGAATGCTGGCGCATTCGGCCTCCGCTTCTTCAAAGTGTCGTAGCAAAACCTCTGTATTGGCCACGTCGAAATTCCAGCGCGCGTATTCTTCTTCGGTCTGCTTGAACACATCACCATAGCTTAGCGGGATCGGCGATTGCGGATCATTATAGGGCATGTCCATCACGTGATCGCAGTTAAGGATGTACATCGCAAGGCGCTCCAGACCGTAGGTCAATTCGCCGGCGACTGGTGCGCAATCATGGCCGCCAACCTGTTGGAAATAGGTGAACTGGCTAACTTCCATACCATCGCACCAAACTTCCCAACCAAGACCCCAGGCACCCAGCGTCGGGCTTTCCCAGTCGTCCTCGACAAAGCGGATGTCGTGCATTTCCATATCCACGCCAATCGCCTCTAGCGATCCAAGATAAAGCGCCTGCAAATCGGGCGGGCTGGGTTTTATCAGCACCTGATACTGATAGTAATGCTGCAAGCGGTTGGGATTCTCGCCATAGCGCCCGTCCGTTGGGCGGCGCGAGGGCTGAACATAGGCCGCAGCCCAGGGTTTTGAGCCAAGCGCGCGCAGGGTTGTCGCCGGGTGAAACGTGCCTGCCCCGACTTCCATATCGTAGGGCTGCATTATCGCGCAGCCCCGAGCAGACCAATAGGCCTGCAATCGCAGGATAATCTCTTGAAATGATTTAGGTTTTTCTAAGCTCATCGCACCCGCCGCCAAATAGTTCGCACGCCCTACGTGCCTTTGCGCCTGATTAGCCGCTGCGCACGCAGGGGTCAATCAATCAACATATGGCGTAATTCACGAAGATGTTGCGCAAATGCTGTGGACTATTGCCTAAAAATTGCCGAAAACCCCACCCAATCTGCCCCTATTGCGCAGCTAAGACCCTGTAAAGCGAACCACAGTCCGATTTTGAGGCCATTACCCTATGCAACGTTTTTTTCTGACCTTTGTTTTGATGCTTTTCGCCGCCGTGCGACCTGCTCTCGCGCAAGATGCCGCTTGGGTGCAAATCGAAGCCCAGCCAAGCCTTAACGCTGCCGAAGACCGCGCGCGCGCTTACGCATCGGCATTGCCGGATGTGAACGGCTTTTCCTTGGGCGGTGGCTGGTATGCGCTCGCACTTGGCCCCTATACCGTTGAGGACGCAGAAACCGTTCTGCGCGGCTATCGTAATGAAGGGCGCATTCCGCGCGATAGTTTCATCGCTTATTCTGCCTCGTTCCGTCAGCAGTTCTGGCCCGTTGGCGCAAACCTGCTTAGTGTAACACCACTCGCTCCGGCGCTTCCGTCCGAACAGGCAAATACCGTCGTCGCAGAGGCCCCCGCCCCCGCGCCAGAACCCGAAGCATCGGACGAAACGCCGCGCGAAGCCCGCGCCAGCGAAGCCGCCCTTAGCCGCGACGAAAAGAAAGACCTGCAAAGCATGCTGCAATGGGCAGGCTTTTATAACGCCGCCATTGATGGCTCTTTCGGGCGCGGTACACGCAGTTCCATGGCCGCATGGCAGGACGCCAATGGTTTTGAAACAACGGGCATCCTGACAACCTTGCAACGCGCGACATTGACCAAACAGTATAACGCAGTGCTCGAAGGGCTTGACCTTCGCCTTGTTCAGGACGCGCAGGCCGGCATCGAAATGGCTCTGCCCCTTGGTGCAGTCAAATTCGATCGCTATGAATCCCCCTTTGCCCATTATGAAGGCACAGGTTTTGCCAAGGGCGCAAAGGTCGTTCTGATTAGTCAGGCAGGCGATCAAAGCACGCTGTACGGCCTTTATGATATCCTGCAAACGCTGGAAATCGTCCCCCTTGAAGGCCCGCGCAGCCGCGATGAAAACAGCTTTTCGCTTGTCGGTGAAAATGAAACCTTCATTTCCCAAACCGAAGTCAGCCTGAAGGACGGTCACGTAAAGGGCTTCACCCTGATCTGGCCCGCGGGCGATGAAGAGCGCCGAACACGTCTTTTGGCGCAGATGCAGGCAAGCTTTACCCGCTTGGACAGCGTCCTTGATCCCACTGCGGGCATGGACGAAGCGCAACAAATTGATCTGGTGTCGGGTTTGCAAATTCGCACACCGCGTCTGTCGCGCAGCGGCTTTTATGTGACAAGCAATGGCATTGCGCTCACAACGCTTGAAGCGGTTCAATCATGTTCACGCATTACAATAGATGGCGATTACGATGCGAAGGTCACCGCAACGGACGAAGCGAACGGCCTCGCCTTGCTGCGCCCAGAGGAAGCTTTGGCACCCGCTGGCATCGCAGCTTTCCGCGATGGCTCGCCGCGCCTGAAAAGCGAAATCGCCGTTGCTGGCTACCCGTTTGAGGGCGCTTTGAACGCACCGACCCTGACCTTCGGCACCCTCGCCGATCTGCGCGGACTTGGCGGGGAAACCACGCTGAACCGTTTGGACGTGAAAACAATGTCCGGCGATGTTGGTGGTCCCGTGCTCGATAGCACAGGCGCAATTATCGGGATGCTGGCCCCTGCGGAAATGAAAGGTCGGGCATTGCCAGAGGGCGTTGGCTTTTCTGTTCCAACGGCTGTCATTGCCCAGATGCTCTCTGGTGCAGGCATCACTGCGAAGGCGGCAAACGCCAATGCACAGCTGGCACCCGAAGACCTCGGAAGCCTTGCCGCAGACATGACCGTTCTGGTCAGCTGCTGGGAATAAGGCCCGCGCGCAAAAAAGGTTAACGCACTGTTAACAAATACAAATTGTTTCGCGCGCGAAACATTTAGCCTAGGATATCAGGCGTTACATGAATAAGCGTTGGACCCTTTCGGTCCAGCGCTTTTTTCATCTCGGTCGCTAAATCAGCCAGCGTGTCAGGCCGTGCACTTGCAGCGCCATACGCCTCTGCCAGTTTGCAGAAATCAGGATTGCGCGCGATCACCGCGTTCGGCGCAATCTGGCTGCGCACCATAGAATCCTCGATCTCTTTCAACTTGCCATTGTCCCAAAGAATGATCGGCAGGCTCAACTCCAACTCGACCGCGACGCCCAGCTCTTGCAGCGTATACTGAAACCCGTAATCCCCCGCGATTGCGATCACGGGTTGCTGGCCGATGCCAATCTTGCCACCAATGGCCGCAGGCAAAGCATAGCCCAAGGTGCCAAATCCAAACGGATGGTGCCAATGGGACGGGCGATCCATGTCCCAGACTTCCTTGGCGACATAGGCGAACTGCGTCATGTCCGAATAAATCATTGTGTCCGCGGGCAAGGCCGTGCGCAGGGCATCACATATCGGCACGATCCCGGGGCGTTCTGCATCCGTTTCCGCCCGCCATCGCGCACGCGTGTCTGACACCTGCTTGGCATCCCAGCACGGCGCGGCATCGACGGTGCGCGCAGGAATGGACATCGACATGGCGCGCAGAAAATCACCGGCATCCCCTTGCAACAATACATCACCCGCCTGTCCCTGCCCCAACACCGCTGGGTCAAGATCAACGCGGATCATCGGGCAGCGATGACCAAGCGTATCGCGCCAGATATCCACCTCGGCCAGCTCTGTGCCAACCGCAAGCACCAGATCCGCTTCGGCAAAAAAGGCCGCACTGTCACTGCGCGCCAACGTGCTCCCGAAGTGCAAAGGCGTATCCAAAGGCACCACCCCGCGTCCGGCGTAGGTGGTAAAACTCGCAGCGCCGCTCATGCGCAGCAGTTCGCCCACAACCTCTGCCCCGCCCACAGCGCCGCCCCCGAAAACAAAGACCGGCTTTTGCGCTGCAAGCAACATCGCAACCGCTTTATCAAGCTCTGCAAGGGGCACTTGCGCGCGTGCAGGCGCGCTCAACGGCGCGGGCGCAGTGTCGCTCAAACGGGCAGCCAAAGCGATAGGGACCTGCACATGTTTAGAGCGTGGCCGCGCGCTGGCAAATTCTATGAAAGCACGGTCAATCAACGCATAAGCAGCCTCGGCGCTGCGCGCTTCTTCGGACCAATCACACACCGTGCGTGCAGCGCCCGCTTGATCCAGCATCTGGTGTAACTGCCCATGTTTCGCGCCCGTCTCATCCAGACAGGACGAAATCGCCAGCACAGGCACGCTATCGGAATAGGCCTGTCCCAGCGGCGTCATCGTATTGCACAGGCCGGGGCCCGTAATCACATAGGCCACGCCTGCCTTGCCCGTTGCGCGCGCATAGCCATCGGCCATGAACCCCGCGCCCTGCTCGTGACGCGCAAGCACATGGGTGATACCCGCCTCTTCGATGCCGCGATACATTTCCACATTATGCACGCCCGGAATGCCAAAGATCACATCGACCCCACGCGCCTTCAGCATATGGGATATCTGCGCACCAAGGGGGCGTTGGGTCATGTCATGCTCTCCAGAAGCCAATCGTCAAAATCGCGTAGACCGCCATAAGTTCCAGCCGTCCAATCAACATCCCGGCAGCCAACAGCCATTTCGCAGCGACATTCAGCCCGGCATAATTGCCTGCGGGTCCGATCTCGGGGCCAAGGCCCGGCCCGATGTTGGCTAGCGCAGACGCAGCGCCTGACAGAGCCGTCACAAAATCAAGGCCCGTCATACTAAGTGCAACAGCCAGCAAGCCCATTGTCACAACGAAAAAAACAAAGAAGGACATGACCGAGCTTAGAACGTCATCGCTGACGGGGCGACCTTCATAGCGGGGTGTGAAAATTCCATTTGGTGAATGGATACGGCGCATCTGCGTTTTGATTGACGCAAACAAAAGTTGGTAACGGAATATCTTCACCGAACAGGCCGTAGATCCCGCGCATCCCCCGATCAGGCCCGAGAAAAAGAACAATGCCACAAGGAACGAGCCCCAAAGCATGTAATCCGCACTGGCATAGCCCGTGCCTGAAACGATCGAAATGATGTTGAACAGTGACTTGCGGAAGGCGGGTTCAAACGCACGGTCCTGCCCCAAGGCCAACACAGCAGCACAGATCAGAACCAGAACGGTAATCGTCATCATAAACCCGCGCACCTGCGAGTCGTTCCAAACAGCTGCCGTGTGGCCGTTCAAAAGCTGCACATAGCGCACAAAGGGAAGCGCCGCGAGCACCATAAAGACCGAAGCCACATATTCTGTTGCCGCTGGAAACGCGCCAAAGGATGCATCGTAATTGGCAAATCCACCTGTCGCCACAGTCGTCATAGAATGCACGCTGGCGTCAAAGGCGTTCATACCAAAGAACATATAACTGACGGCACAGGCCAAGGTGATGCCGACATAAATATAGGACACCTGAGCGGCAATCGCCGTCGCGCGGGGCAAAATCTTGCCCATCGTGTCAAAGCCTTCCGCGCGGAAAATCTGCATACCGCCGACACGCAGTTCAGGCAGAAACACCATCGCCACAACGATGATACCCACGCCGCCAATCCATTGCATCAATCCACGCCAAAGCAGCAAACCCTTTGGCAAGGTATCAAGCCCTGTGATGACGGTGGCGCCGGTTGTGGTCAGTCCCGACATCGCTTCAAAGAACGCATCGACAAAGCTCAGCTCAGTCACCCCAAGCATAAAGGGCAGCGCGCCAAAGATCGGCAAGGCGAGCCAGACACCCGTCGTCAGAAGAAATGTTTGCTGAATGTTCAGACCTTCTTTGACCCCGTTCGAGCAGGCCAAAGCGATCAGGCCGCCCACAAGTGACGTAATCAAAGCGCTTTGAAGAAAGACCGGCCAATGCCCCCGTGCTTCGGCAAGATCAACCAGCAAGGGAAGCAGCATCGCCATCCCGAGCATCATGACCAACAGGCCGATCACATATCCTACAGGGCGCATGTCCAACATGGGTGAAGGCTTGGCCTCAACCTTTTGCACTGTCAAGCATCTGCGCACGACTTGCGCCGCAGATGCCTATGTTTTTAGATGTTGTAGTCGCGGAAAATATGCATCGCGATGTCTTCGCGGCGCAGGCCTTTCGCGGCCAGCTCGCTGTCACTGAGGTTTTGGAAGTACTCAAACTCAGCGGCGCGTGTACGGGCGCGCACAAAGCTCTCAAGGCCACTGCGCAAACCCGCAGCAATGCGTGAGCGCAGGGAAGCAGCGCCATGTGCGGAAAAATCAAGAACAGCCATTGTGAAACCTCAACTTACAAATATTTCGTTGAGACGTAGCTAGGCCCCAGCCGTGGCAAAAGGAAGGTCAGCGAGCCTGCTCATTGTGCAATGCCGCAATGCAAGGGCAGCATGCGTGCAACGCAAGTTACTTCAAAGCACAGCTTAGCGGCGTCTAGTTCTTGTCCCAGTACTCGGATCTTAAAACGCGCTTGTGCATTTTACCTGTTGCGGAACGCGGCAAGGTAGTTCGAAATTCAATGCTGCGGGGGCACTTCAAAGCGGAGAGTTTCGAGCGGCAAAATGCCATCAGTATCTCATCCATCCCTTTCGTGTTTTCATGCTCGCGAACCAATTGCACAACGGCATGAACAGCCTCGCCAAAATCCTCATGAGGGATGCCGATGACCGCGGCATCAAGGACGGCAGGATGGTTCAGCAACGTGTCTTCGGTTTCTTGCGGATAGATGTTCACGCCGCCAGAAATAATCAGAAATGACTTTCGGTCCGTGAGATATAGATAACCGTCATCATCCAACCGCCCGATATCGCCCAATGTGGTCCAGCCCTGCAAGTTGGTGCAAGCGCGGGTCTTTTCGGGGTCGTTATGATAGGCGAACTGCTGACCGTTCTCGTAGTAGATTT
>NZ_JBAUHO010000071.1:0-15493 GCF_049680325.1 Planktotalea sp. | reverse complement strand
TATGGGCGCATCACTCAGCTGTCAGAAGTGGTGGCTTTTTACCTGACAAGCGGGGCTTGTCTGGCCCTTCGGTTTTGAGGACGATCTTGCCGTCTTTCACGTCAACCGTCACCACGCCGCCCTTGGCGAGTTTGCCAAACAGAAGTTCTTCCGCCAGCGGCTTTTTGATATGCTCCTGAATGACGCGGCCCAGCGGACGCGCACCCATTTTGCTGTCATAGCCTTTATCCGCAATCCATTCTGTAGCGGCCTTGGACAATTCGAACGTCACGTTGCGGTCCATAAGCTGCGCTTCAAGCTGAAGCACGAACTTTTCAACCACTTGCATGATGACTTTCTTGGGCAGGGCACCAAAGCTGATAACTGCGTCCAGACGATTGCGGAACTCTGGTGTGAAGGTGCGCTCGACCGCTGCGGTGTCTTCACCTTCGCGGGCGGAGCGGCCAAAGCCCATCGCCTCTTTCGCCTGTTCGGCAGCGCCGGCGTTAGAGGTCATAATCAAAACAACATTGCGGAAATCGACCGCGCGGCCATTGTGATCGGTCAACTTACCGTGGTCCATCACCTGCAAAAGGATGTTGAACACATCAGGGTGCGCCTTTTCGATCTCGTCAAGCAGCAGTACGCAATGCGGGTGCTGATCGACGCCATCTGTGAGCAATCCGCCCTGGTCAAAGCCGACATAGCCGGGAGGGGCACCAATCAAACGCGAAACTGCGTGCTTTTCCATATACTCGGACATGTCAAAGCGCAGCATTTCCACGCCAAGCGCGTCAGCCAGTTGTTTGGCAACTTCGGTCTTACCCACGCCTGTTGGCCCTGCGAACAGGTAGTTGCCAATGGGCTTTTCAGGTTCACGCAGACCTGCACGTGACAGTTTAATTGCAGAACTAAGCGCCTCGATCGCGGCGTCTTGTCCGAAGACGACGCGTTTCAGGCTGGCCTCGAGATCGCGCAGTACTTCTGCATCGCCTTTGGAGACATTCTTGGGTGGAATGCGGGCGATTTTGGCGACAACTGCCTCGATCTCTTTCGCGCCGATAGTTTTGCGGCGCTTGCTCTCGGCAAGCAGATGCTGCGCTGCGCCTGCCTCGTCGATGACGTCGATGGCTTTGTCGGGTAGTTTGCGGTCGTTGATATAACGCGCGGCCAGTTCCACAGCTGTCTTGATCGCTTCAGCCGTATATTTGACCGAATGATGCTCTTCAAAATACGGTTTGATCCCCTTGAGAATTTTTACAGTGTCCTCAACAGATGGTTCCGCGACGTCGATCTTCTGGAAGCGACGCGACAGCGCGCGATCTTTTTCAAAGTGTTGACGGAATTCTTTATAGGTGGTCGAGCCCATGGTGCGCAGCTTGCCGCCCTGAAGAGCAGGCTTCAGAAGGTTGGAGGCATCCATTGCGCCGCCAGAGGTTGCGCCAGCGCCGATGACTGTGTGGATTTCGTCGATGAAAAGGACGCTATCGGGGTGGTCTTCGATTTCAGAAACAACAGCTTTCAGACGTTCTTCGAAATCGCCGCGGTAACGCGTGCCTGCAAGAAGCGCACCCATGTCGAGGGAATAGATCGTCGTCTTGGATAGAATTTCCGGCGTTTCGCCCTGTACGATGCGCCGCGCGAGACCTTCCGCAATCGCGGTTTTGCCAACGCCCGGATCGCCCACCAGAAGCGGGTTGTTCTTGCGGCGGCGGCACAGCACCTGAATGCAGCGCTCAACCTCGCTATCGCGGCCGATCAGGGGGTCGACATCGCCTTTTGCAGCTTTGACGTTCAGATCAACGCAGTATTTTGCAAGCGCGCTTTCTTTCTTCTCTTCGCCCTCCATGGCGGCAGCGGCACCCTCTTCGTCCATCTCTGGCGCGCCTGTGACTGAACGTGGTTCGCCGTAAGCGGGGTCCTTGGCGACGCCGTGCGCAATGAAATTCACGGCATCATAGCGTGTCATGTCCTGTTCTTGCAGGAAGTAGGCCGCATTGCTTTCACGCTCGGCAAACATGGCAACCAGCACATTCGCGCCTGTCACGTCAGAGCGACCTGAGCTTTGCACATGGATGGCCGCGCGCTGGATCACACGTTGGAAGGCTGCCGTCGGCACAGCTTCGGACCCTTCGATATCGGTGATGAGATTGCTGAGGTCGTCGTCAATGAAATCGACCAAGGTCTGACGCAGTTCTTCTGTATCGACGGAACATGCTTTCATCACACGTTCTGCATCGGGTTCGTCCACAAGCGCGAGCAAAAGATGCTCTAGCGTTGCGAATTCGTGGCGGCGTGCGTTGGCCAATGCCAGCGCGGAATGGATAGCCTGCTCAAGTGTTGTCGAAAATGATGGCACGGGTGTGCTCCTTTTTCTTTGGCCCTGCTCAGGGGGTGTCGCGTAGCTTAGGCCTATTGTCTTAAAGTTTGGTCGATATTGGCCCAGCTTCAAGCTAATTCTGTCAGAAGTTGATCAACTTTGATGTGACTGCGGTCATAACTGTCACAATTTGGCGATCAACGTCGGCTTCTGGCCGCTCTAAAAACTGTCGCGGCGCTTTCGTATTTCGGTGAAAACATCCACCTCTGAGGCACCCTGCATACCAAGATGCCGGGCAATTTGTGGGATGTGGGCGCGCAAGAACGGGTTTGTTGCACGCTCAAGTTTAAGGGATGAGGGCACGGTTGGCGTTCCAGCCGCCCGCGCTGTTTCTGTTGCTTCGCATCTAGAAATAAGTGCCGCATTGTCAGGTTCAATAGTTAACGCAAATTTTGCGTTGGTCGTGGTGTACTCATGGCCGGAATACACAACGGTTTCTTCAGGCATCGCAGCAAGCTTGCTAAGGCTTTGGTGCATTTGCCCGGGTGTGCCTTCAAACAGGCGGCCACATCCAAGGGCCATCAGGCTGTCAGCTGTGAAAACGGCATCAAGTTCGGGCATATGAAACGCGATATGTCCAAGCGTGTGACCCGAGACGTCATAAATGTGTGTTGTGATGCCCAGCACGTTAACTGCGTCGCCCTCACTCACCGCTTGCGACAGGGGTGGTAAGCGATGCGCGTCTGCTGCCGCGCCGATAACATTCAAACCTTCGCGTCCAGTGAGGCCATCCAAACCATCGATGTGGTCCCAATGATGGTGCGTCAGCAAAACTGTTGTGAGGGTCCATCCGCGCGCTGTCACTTCGGCATTGATCGGGCCAGCCTCTGGCACGTCAACAATCGCTGCTTCGCGCGTTTCTATATTGCCGATCAAGAATGCGTAATTGTCGGCCAAGCACGGAATTGTCACTATTTCATAGGGCATGGTGTTTCGGCTCCGTGTTGATATGCTTTAGCTTAGATTGGCTGATTGCGAGAGGCGCTGCAATGCATCTTGATGTGCAGGACTTGCGAAATTTCTACTATCGCTCGGCGCTTGGTCGTGCCGCGCAGCGCGCGGTTCGTGATCGTGTTCTCAGAATGTGGCCCGAAGCGCAGGGGCAAACCGTTGCAGGCTTTGGCTTTGCCGCGCCTTTGTTGCGCCCGTACTTGAAGGATGCGCGCCGCGTGATGGCACTTATGCCGGGACCGCAAGGCGTTATTCCCTGGCCTGCCGGTCTGCCGAATGTTTCGGTTTTGTGTGAAGAAATGCTCTGGCCGATTGAAACGGGTCGAGTGGATCGCCTGATAGTAATGCACGGGCTGGAAACGTCGGAAAATCCGACGGCTGTTCTGGAAGAATGCTGGCGCACATTGGGGCCGGGCGGGCGTGCGTTGTTTATCGTGCCGAACCGCGCGGGGCTTTGGTCGCGTAGTGATGCGACCCCCTTTGGATTTGGACGTCCGTACACGCTGTCCCAGCTAGAGACTCAGCTAAAGCGCCACGGATTTTTGCCTGAACGCAGCACCGCCGCGCTTTACCAGCCGCCTAGCAAGAAACGGGCCTGGATGAAGTCGGCGCAGCTGCTTGAACGTATCGGCGGGCGCATCCCGGCAATCTTTCCTGCGGGCGTGTTGTTATTGGAAGCGTCCAAGCGGGTTCAGGCGCCGATCGGACCTGGCCATCGACTGCGTGTGCCAAGTCCGCTGGAAGTTTTAGCACCAAAACCCGTTCCTGAATCGGCGGTGGGAAGAAATCGGGATACCGTTTAGGCTGTGAAAAACGGGCCAAGGAATCACAAAAATCACGAAATATAAGGATTTTTGTAACCTATTAAGGTGCGCATCTCGTCGCATGCCATGGTATACCCTTATAAATAAGGGGGATGGGCTATCACGCAATTGTATCAAGATATGTTGCGATAGAGCAAACGCTCTGCTACATCGACCCAGAATTTCACGCACCGACATATGTTGGAGCTCAATCGCTCTCGACCTGCTCCTCTAGGGGAACGGGGTAAAGAGCCAGAATATCGGAAGGGTGGACGTGTCCGAACCAGCTTCGATTTCCTCAGGTATCGCTGCGCGCTATGCCTCAGCAGTTTTCGATCTTGCCAAGGACGGCAAGGCTCTCGCGAAACTCGAAACCAATGTGGATGATCTCGCCGCGGCGCTGGATGACAGTGCTGATCTGCGTGACTTGATTTCATCGCCTGTTTATTCCCGCGATGTGCAAGGCGCAGCTATTGGTGCGATCGCCAAGAAAATGAAATTGCAACCGATCATGGCGAACACTTTGGCTCTTATGGCCACAAAGCGTCGTCTGTTCGTGTTGCCGCAACTTATCTCGCAACTGCGCGCGCGCATTGCCGACGATAAAGGCGAAGTGACAGCGGAAGTGACATCCGCTACTGCAATGACCAAAGCGCAGTCAGACAAGCTGGCAAAAACGCTGAAGGCCAATGTGGGCAAAGACGTTAAGATCAAGGCAACCGTTGATGAATCCCTCATTGGCGGTCTTGTTGTAAAAGTTGGCTCGAAGATGATCGATACGTCGATCCGCTCCAAGCTAAATTCCCTCCAGAATGCAATGAAAGAGGTCGGATAAATGGGTATCCAAGCTGCAGAAATTTCTGCGATCCTAAAGGACCAGATCAAGAACTTTGGCAAAGATGCCGAAGTTGCTGAAGTTGGCCGGGTTTTGTCCGTCGGTGACGGTATCGCTCGTGTTCACGGGTTGGACAATGTTCAGGCCGGCGAGATGGTCGAATTCCCCGGTGGTATTCAGGGCATGGCCCTGAACCTGGAAGCGGACAACGTCGGTGTTGTTATCTTCGGTTCCGACCGCGACATTAAAGAGGGTGACACAGTCAAGCGCACCAACTCTATCGTGGACGTTCCCGTTGGTGACGAATTGCTCGGACGTGTTGTTGACGGTCTGGGTAACCCGATCGACGGCAAAGGCCCGATCAAAAGCACAAAGCGTGGTGTTGCAGACGTGAAAGCGCCTGGCATTATTCCACGTAAATCCGTTCACGAACCGATGGCGACAGGCCTGAAGTCCGTTGACGCGATGATCCCGATTGGCCGTGGCCAGCGAGAGCTTATCATTGGTGACCGTCAGACAGGCAAAACTGCTGTTGCTCTGGACGCAATCCTGAACCAGAAATCCTACAACGATGCCGCTGGCGACGATGAGAACAAGAAATTGTACTGCATCTACGTCGCGATTGGCCAAAAGCGCTCTACAGTTGCGCAGCTGGTTAAAAAGCTAGAAGAAGCAGGCGCGATGGAATATTCTATCGTTGTTGCTGCGACAGCTTCCGAGCCTGCACCGCTGCAGTTCCTCGCACCTTACGGCGCGACTGCGATGGCAGAGCATTTCCGCGACAACGGCCGTCACGCGCTTATCATCTATGATGACCTTTCCAAGCAAGCGGTTGCGTATCGTCAGATGTCCTTGCTTCTGCGTCGCCCACCAGGCCGTGAAGCTTACCCAGGTGACGTTTTCTATCTTCACTCCCGTTTGCTTGAGCGTTCTGCGAAGCTCAATGAGGACAACGGTTCCGGTTCTTTGACGGCTCTGCCGATCATTGAAACTCAGGGCGGTGACGTTTCTGCGTTTATTCCGACAAACGTGATTTCGATTACAGACGGTCAGATATTCTTGGAAACAGAATTGTTCTTCCAAGGTATCCGCCCAGCTGTGAACACAGGTCTTTCTGTTTCTCGCGTTGGTTCATCCGCGCAAACGAAGGCGATGTCTTCTGTTGCGGGTCCGGTTAAACTCTCGCTTGCTCAGTATCGTGAAATGGCTGCGTTCGCTCAGTTCGGTTCCGACCTCGATGCCTCTACACAGGCATTGCTGAACCGTGGTGCGCGTCTGACAGAATTGATGAAGCAGGCACAGTATTCTCCACTGACCAACGCTGAAATCGTTGCTGTGATTTACGCAGGTACAAACGGCTTCCTTGATAAGATCGAAGTCTCTGACGTGGCTCGCTTTGAGGCTGGCATGTTGGCGCATATGCGTTCCAAGCATGCTGCCCTTCTGGACGAAATCACCAACAAAGATCAGAAGATCAAGGGTGAGATTGCCGATAAACTACACGCAGCACTTACCGAATTCGCTTCTGATTTCGCGTAAGGGGATCTGACAGATGGCAAATCTTAAAGATCTCAAAAATCGGATCCAGAGTGTGAAGAACACTCGTAAGATCACGAAAGCCATGCAAATGGTTGCCGCGGCGAAACTTCGCCGCGCGCAGGAAGCTGCCGAGCAGTCACGCCCCTACACAGAGCGTTTTAACGCTGTGATGGCAGGGCTGGCGGCTTCGGTCGGTGGTTCTGACTCTGCGCCCAAGCTGTTAAGCGGCACGGGCAAGGATGACGTTCATCTGTTGGTTGTCATGACGTCCGAACGTGGCCTTTGCGGTGGTTTCAATACCAACATCGCAAAGAAAGCACGCGCGCATGCTGACACCCTTCTCGCGACTGGCAAGACTGTCAAAATTCTGACGGTCGGCAAGAAAGGCCGCGACAGCCTCAAGCGTGACTTTGGTCAGTATTATGTTGGACACGTTGATTTGTCCGACGTGAAGCGCCTTGGTTATTCTAACGCTCAAGACATCGCTTCTGATGTTCTGGCACGTTTTGATGCGGCTGAGTTCGACGTTGCAACGCTCTTCTATGCGAAGTTCGTGAATGTGGTTACCCAAGTCCCGACAGCGCAGCAGATCATTCCTGCGGCATTTGAAGCGGATGAGGATGCCGGCGCATCTACGCTCTATGACTACGAGCCAAGCGAAGAGGCCATCTTGGCTGACTTGCTACCACGCGGTGTCGCCACTGCTATTTTCTCGGCTCTGCTGGAAAATGCGGCGTCTGAGCAGGGCTCACGTATGTCCGCAATGGATAACGCAACACGCAACGCGGGTGAGATGATCGACAAGTTGACGATCCAGTACAACCGTTCACGTCAGGCCGTCATCACCAACGAGCTGATTGAAATCATTTCGGGCGCGGAAGCGCTCTAAAATATCGGAGTTTACGACATGGCAAATTCTGTCGGAAAAATTACTCAGGTCATCGGCGCTGTCGTTGACGTGCAGTTCGAAGACAACCTACCAGAGATTTTGAACGCTCTGGAAACACAAAACCAAGGCAAAACGCTGATCCTCGAGGTTGCGCAGCACCTTGGCGAGAACACTGTTCGTACCATTGCGATGGATGCGACAGAAGGTCTGGTTCGCGGTCAGGAAGTCACCAACACAAACGCGCAGATTTCTGTGCCGGTTGGTAACGCAACACTTGGTCGCATCATGAACGTGACAGGCGATCCTGTTGATGAAAAGGGCCCTGTTGCTGCTGAAAGCCGCCGCCCAATTCACGGCGACGCGCCAACGTTTGAGCAGCAGTCCACAGCGACAGAAATCCTCGTGACGGGCATCAAGGTTATCGACCTTCTCGCGCCTTACACGAAGGGTGGTAAAATTGGTCTCTTCGGTGGTGCGGGCGTTGGTAAAACGGTTCTCATCATGGAACTCATCAACAACATTGCGAAGGTTCACTCCGGTGTTTCCGTCTTCGCGGGTGTTGGCGAGCGTACACGTGAAGGTAACGACCTTTACCACGAAATGATCGAATCCGGCGTTATCGTTCCTGACAACCTGACAGAGTCCAAGATTGCTCTGGTTTACGGTCAGATGAACGAGCCTCCCGGTGCGCGTATGCGTGTTGCTTTGACTGGTTTGACACTGGCCGAGCAGTTCCGCGATGACACAGGTACAGACGTTCTGTTCTTCGTTGATAACATCTTCCGCTTTACACAAGCGGGTTCCGAGGTTTCCGCCCTTCTTGGCCGTATTCCTTCTGCGGTTGGCTACCAGCCAACACTTGCGACAGACATGGGCGCGATGCAGGAACGTATTTCTTCCACGAAGAACGGTTCCATTACATCGGTTCAAGCGGTTTACGTTCCAGCGGACGACCTTACCGACCCTGCTCCAGCGACATCCTTTGCGCACCTTGATGCGACAACGGTTCTGGATCGTGCGATTTCGGAAAAAGGTATCTACCCTGCGGTTGATCCACTTGGCTCCACATCGCGTTTGCTTGACCCACTGATTATCGGTGACGAGCACTACAAGGTCGCGACAGACGTTCAGCAGGTTCTTCAGCGCTACAAATCGCTTCAGGACATCATTGCCATTCTCGGCATGGACGAATTGTCTGAAGAAGACAAACTGGCTGTTGCACGTGCGCGTAAGCTGGAACGCTTCTTGTCCCAGCCGTTCGACGTTGCGAAGGTCTTCACGGGTTCTGACGGTGTTCAGGTTCCGATCGAAGACACAATCGCGTCGTTCAAGGCGGTTGTCGCAGGCGAGTACGATCACCTTCCAGAGGGCGCCTTCTATATGGTTGGCGGCATCAACGAAGTGATCGCCAAAGCCGAGAAAATGGCCGCGGACGCAGCTTAATCCCTGATCTGGTTGGTGCAGGCATTGGTCTGCACCACCTACAAAGGAGAAGAACATGGCGGACACACTGCAATTCAATCTGGTTAGCCCAGAGCGGAGCCTTGCATCCATGCAGGTCACCGAAGTGCAGATCCCAGGCTCTGACGGTGATATGACGGCTATGGCCGATCATGCGCCTACGATCACCACATTGCGCCCCGGCGTTTTGAAAGTGAGCGGCCCAGAGGGCGATGCGGAATACGTGGTCACTGGCGGTTTCGCAGAGATCGGCGATGGCGGTATTTCCGTTCTTGCCGAGCGTGCGATTGCGAAAGCGGACATGGACCAAGCGACGCTGAAGGATATGATTGACGTTGCAACTGATGCCTTTGCGAAGGCTCAAGAAGCCAAAAGCGAAGGCGCGGACGACGCGGCCAAAGCATTGGCGGATGTTGTTGCAATCGGTGATGCGCTTGGAATTAGCGTCAACTAATTTCGCGCTTCAAGTTTATAGACTAAGCCCTTCCGAAGCTTTCGGGAGGGCTTTTTCGTTTAATATGTGTTTCGTGCTTGCCAAAAATCTGCCCAGATTCAATTCTAAGGTGAGCACAGTCACTTACAATAGATTGCCCGCATTCCATGAAACGCATTCGTAGTCATCTTTTCGGTATAGATCAGGGCGAACACATCATGTTCTCTGATTACGAGAACGATGGAAAAATGTGGTTGGGTAATGGTACGCGGCAACGCAAGAAAACCATTATTTTTTCAGAACCCTTTGTAGATGCGCCCGCTGTACAAGTGTCGATGTCGCTTCTGGATTTGGACAAAGACACCAATGTACGGGCCGATGCGCAGGCGAAGAATATTTCGACCACGGGCTTTGATCTTATCTTCCGAACATGGGACGACACCCGCGTCGCCCGCGTGCGACTGTCCTGGATTGCGATGGGTGGTCTGCGCGATGAAGATGAATGGGACGTGTCATAAGGCACGCATTCAGGCCTGCAATGTCTTCTCTTGACGACGCACACGCCAATGCCCACTAGTCGTGAAGACTTTCTTAAACGTAATGGTGCATCTCTAATGGTTTGTCGGTTCACTTGTGACCGTGACACCTTCAGGTGCACGACAAGGAACAGTAGATGAAATTCCGTTTTCCGATTGTTATCATTGATGAAGATTTCCGATCCGACAACTCATCTGGTCTTGGCATTCGTGCTGTCGCAGAAGCGATTGAAAGCGAAGGCTTTGAAGTACTGGGCACAACCAGCTACGGCGATCTTTCCCAGTTCGCGCAGCAGCAATCACGCGCAAGTGCGTTCGTTCTGTCGATTGATGATGAAGAATTCACACCCGGTCCTGATCTTGACCCTGCTGTCGTAAACCTGCGCAATTTCATCGAGGAAGTGCGCTGGAAGAATGAAGATGTGCCGATCTACATTTACGGCGAAACCAAAACCAGCCGCCATTTGCCGAATGATGTTTTGCGCGAATTGCACGGTTTTATCCATATGTTCGAGGACACGCCTGAATTCGTCGCGCGCCACATCATTCGCGATGCCAAGGCCTATCTCGAAAGCATCCAGCCGCCCTTCTTCAAGGCGCTGCTCGATTACGCAGAAGACGGTTCTTATTCTTGGCACTGCCCGGGTCATTCTGGCGGCGTGGCCTTTCTTAAAAGCCCGATTGGCCAGATGTATCACCAGTTCTACGGTGAAAATATGCTGCGTGCGGATGTGTGTAACGCGGTTGAAGAACTGGGTCAGCTCTTGGATCATAACGGCGCGATTGGTGCATCAGAACGCAATGCTGCGCGGATTTTCAACGCCGATCATTGCTTCTTTGTGACCAACGGCACGAGTACGTCGAACAAGATGGTCTGGCATCATACGGTTGCCCCCGGCGACGTAGTTGTGGTGGATCGCAATTGTCACAAATCCATCCTGCACAGCATCATCATGACGGGCGCAATTCCGGTCTTTATGAAGCCGACGCGCAACCACTACGGTATTATCGGCCCTATCCCAAAGGCCGAGTTCGAGATTGAAAGCATCAAGGCGAAGATCCGCGAAAACCCGCTGTTGGCTCATGTGGATGCGGAAACGATCAAGCCACGGATCATAACGCTGACGCAATCCACCTATGACGGCGTCCTCTATAACACCGAGGTTATCAAAGACATGCTTGATGGCTATGTCGAGAACCTGCACTTTGACGAAGCATGGCTGCCGCATGCGGCGTTTCATTCATTTTATGGCAACTTTCACGCGATGGGCAAAAAGCGCGAACGCCCGACGAAATCAGTTACCTACGCAACGCAGTCCATCCACAAGCTACTTGCTGGCATCAGTCAGGCCAGCCAAGTGCTGGTGCAAGATAGCAAAGAAACCAAATTGGATCGCCACCTCTTTAACGAGGCCTATCTGATGCACACTTCGACCAGTCCGCAATACAGCATCATAGCTAGCTGCGACGTCGCAGCGGCGATGATGGAACCGCCCGGTGGGCGTGCTCTGGTCGAAGAAAGCATTCTGGAATCGCTCGATTTCCGCCGTGCGATGCGCAAAGTGGATGAAGAATATGGCGAAAAGGATTGGTGGTTCCAGGTTTGGGGTCCAGACGAACTTGGCGATGAGGGTGTCGACAACCCAAGCGATTGGGTGCTGAAAAAGACCGACGCAGAAGGGGTTCAGCCCGTTGATGGCGAAGATTCTTGGCACGCATTTGGTGATATGGAGCCGGGCTTTAACATGCTTGATCCAATCAAGGCGACGTTAATCACGCCCGGTCTGAATCTGGATGGTCGCTTTGAAGAAACCGGTATCCCTGCGTCTATTGTAACGAAATACTTGGCGGAGCACGGCGTTGTTGTAGAAAAAACTGGGCTCTACAGCTTTTTCGTTATGTTTACGATTGGCATTACCAAGGGCCGATGGAATTCGCTTTTGACCGAATTGCAGCAGTTCAAGGACGACTACGATAAGAACCAACCCATGTGGCGCTGCATGCCGGAATTTTGCGAGAAACAGTCCAAGTATGAAAAGATGGGCCTTCGCGATATGTGCCAGCACGTGCATTCGCTTTATGCACAGCATGACGTGGCGATCCTGTCGACCGAAATGTATCTCAGCGATCATTTGCCGGAAATGAAGCCTAGCGATGCCTTTGCGTGCATCGCCGCGCGCACGACGCAGCGGGTGCCGATTGATGATCTTGAGGGTCGGATCACGACCAGCCTGGTGACGCCTTATCCTCCTGGCATTCCGCTTTTGATACCGGGTGAAGTGTTCAACAGAAAGATTGTGGAATATCTGAAGTTTAACCGCGCGTTTGCGCGCAAATGTCCGGGCTTTGAGACCGATATCCACGGACTAGTTCAAGAAAAAGACGACGATGGTCTAATTCAGTATTTCGCAGACTGCGTTGCTATCTAAAGCGAAGAAAAAGCGCGGTGCAGATCAAATGCACCGCGCTTGTTTCCTTAGACTGTGTAGAGACCTTCATAAATCGGGCCGAGCGTTTCCATCTCGAACAGTGAAGATACAGACGTACCGTTCCAGATGTTCAGCGTCGCCTGTGCGAACATGGGCGCTGTTGGTACGATGCGGATATTTGGTGCGTCTTGAACGGGCTTGGTTGCCTCAATCGTGTCGGTAATCACCAATGACTTCATTACGGACTTCGTCACGCGCTCAACAGCGGGGCCGCTCAGAACGCCGTGAGTGATGTAGGAATGCACTTCCTTAGCGCCATTCTCGATCAATACCTCAGCCGCCTTACAGAGCGTGCCAGCGGTGTCACAGATATCGTCTACGATGATGCAAGTCTTGCCCTCGACGCTACCGATGATCGTCATTTCCGCGATCTCGCCCGGCTTTTCGCGGCGCTTGTCCACGATAGAAAGCGGTGCATTGATACGCTTTGCCAATTCACGCGCGCGGGCAACGCCGCCCACATCAGGGGAGACGATCATCACGTCACCCATCTGATCCTTGAAGTTCGTCATGATATCGAGCGCGAAAATCGGCGAGGCATAGAGGTTATCGACAGGGATATCGAAGAAGCCCTGGATCTGCGCTGCGTGTAGATCCATGGTCAGGATTCGCTCGATGCCCGCTTCGACCAGCATGTTTGCGACAAGCTTGGCCGTAATCGGTGTACGCGCTTTCGTGCGGCGGTCCTGACGGGCATAGCCGAAGTAGGGGATGACCGCTGTGATGCGCTGTGCAGACGAGCGACGCAGCGCGTCTGCCATGATTAAAAGTTCCATCAGATTGTCATTGGCAGGATTTGATGTGGGCTGGATGATAAACACATCCTCGCCGCGCACGTTTTCAAACATCTCTACGAAAATCTCGCCGTCATTGAAGCGTTCGACGCGGGCATCGACAAGACCAACGCTCATTCCGCGATGCATCGACATGCGCCGGGAAATCGCTTCTGCGAGCGGCTTGTTCGCGTTGCCTGAAATAAGTTTGGGATCGGAGAGATTGGGCATGAGCAGTGTCCTTGGCAGCCAATTCGCGAGCAGAGAATCGCGAGGTTGACACCGCTTAGCATGGCTCTACCGTGCAGCAAAGCACGCAGCCCGCGTTAGCCCTTGGGAGAGACCAGATGCCTCACATAGATTACTATTTTTCGACTCTTTCGCCCTACGTATACCTTGCAGGAACGCGTCTAGAACAAATCGCGGCCAAGCATGGTTATGAAATCAACTATAAACCGCTGGATATTGGCCAGTTGTTTGCCCGCACGGGCGGCACGCTACCCAAAGACCGCCATCCGAACCGTATGGCCTACCGCGCGCAGGAACTGCCCCGTCAGGTGAAAAAGGCGGGCATGGAGCTGAACATGAAGCCTGCTCACTGGCCGACCAACGCAGCGCCTTCGGGTTATGCTGTTATAGCGGCGCAACGTGCAGGTGGCGGCGATCTGGGCGCTTTGGTCCAAGCGTTTTGCCGTTCCGTTTGGAAGGACGACAAAGAGATCGCAGATGATGATGTAATCCGCGCATGTTTGAGCGAAGCAGGCTTTGATCCGGCGCTTGCAGACAGCGACATGCTTGCTTCTGCGGAAACCTATGCGGCTAACCTTGAACAGGCCGTAAATAGCGGCGTTTTCGGGACGCCCTTTTATATCACCGACGCAGGGCAAATGTTCTGGGGGCAAGATCGTCTAGATGATCTGGATGCGCATTTGGCGGGCGATCTGTGAACAATGGTACAACGTGTTCTTGCGGGCCATCCTAGCCATCTAAGCACATATGGCTTTGGCCCGCGTAAGGGTTTGTTGCTGCATTGCTCGCTCGCCCATGGTGGCGTCTATTCCAAACTTGGCGCTGCAATTGGCGGCGCGTTTAGTCTGACAAGTTTCGATCAGCCCGGCCATGGCCGGGCGGCAGATTGGGATGACAAGGGTGATATGCAGGATCGCGTGACTGAAATGGCGCTTGATCTTTTGACCGAGCCAATGGATGTGATCGGGCACAGTTTCGGGGGAACGGTCGCGCTGCGCCTTGCTGTCGAACGTCCTGAGATGGTGCGCAGTCTTATCCTGATTGAACCTGTGATGATGGCCATAGCAAAGGCGGACAACCCCAAAGCAGTAGACGTTTTAAAGCAAGAAATGGGTCCGTTTTATCAAGCTTTACAAGATGGTGAGCTTGAGCTCGCAACGCGGTTGTTTACCGAAACCTACGGTGATGGCCGCCCTTGGGACAGTTTGCCGATCGAAGGGCGAAAAGCGCTCGCGCGTCGCATTCACTTGATCGGTGCGAACAGCCGCGGTGTGAACGAAGATCATTATAACCTTATTGCGTCCCGAAAGTTAGAACAGATCAGCGCGCCGACCCTGGTCATGGACGGCTGCCAAGGCGGGCCTGTGATGGAGGGCGTATGCGCAGGCCTTGCGAAGCGCATTGCGAATACCACTTGGGTGCGTATTTCAGATGGCGGTCACATGGTCCCGCTAACCCGTCCCGAAGCCGTGGCGCGTGAAATCCTTCAGTTTATCAGCCAGCAGCAAGGTTGATAAACTGATCGATTTGCGCGTTTGAAATGGACCAATCGCAGACGAGCCGGCAAAGCACAGGCTCGCTTGGATCATCGCCCTCCAGTTCGCCAAATAGATAGTAAACGGCACCTGCCTCTTTCAAACGCTTGTGTGCTGCACGCGGCAGCTTAGCGAACAGTAGATTTGCCGCTGGCTCTGCAAGGAAGGAAACCCCTTCGAGCACACGCAAACCGCTGGAAAGGCGTGCCATGTTCGCATTCGCCTTTGCCGCGCTTTCGATCCAAAGATTACCGCTTAGATAGGCCTCCATCTGCGCGGACAAAAAACGTCCCTTGGAAAACAGATGCGCTCCGCGTTTGCGGCGCAGCTCGAATTCCCATGATTTAGCGGGATCAAAGAAAATAACCGCCTCAACGCCCATCAATCCGTTCTTGGTACCACCAAAGCTAACGGCATCAATTCCCAGTTTCCAGGACATCTCGGCCGGGGTGCATCCAAGCGCAACCATCGCATTGCCAAAACGTGCGCCATCCAAATGCACGGGCAGGTCGAATTCTTTTGCGACAGCAACAAGGGCCTTCAGTTCTGCCAATGAATGCACCGAACCTTTTTCGGCCACCTGTGTGATTGAAACGGCCCCGCGTTGTGGGCCATGGACGCCGCGCGTGCCTTCACTTGCG
>NZ_JBAUHO010000070.1:0-11309 GCF_049680325.1 Planktotalea sp. | reverse complement strand
GTGCCAAAATGTTCGATAAGGCCTTCGGCTTGCGTGTTGGACAAGTCCTGACGCGCAATCATAACATGCTCATATAAAGGCATGTGTGCTCCATTCATGTATCGGCGCATTTCAAAGACCAGAACCTAAAAGCTTTCCGCGTCCCGGTCACGAGAGACTGCGCAGTGAAAATTCCTGCGGAAAGCTTGTGCCTGATAGCGGGGTTGTGCGCGTGGCGCAAGTGTCCAGAGCAGCGGGCACCAAAGGGCCGCGCTTGTGCCACATTTCTATCTTTTTCAGCCGCAACAAAAGGTCAACGCAATAAGCACGGAAAGAGAAGACCATGTCAGAACTCTCAGCAGCCCACATGTCATTCGCAAGACCTGCTCAGGAAACGTCGTTTCTTAGTGGTCAAACAGTACGTCGTTTTATTGGTCTGGTCTTTGCCATGTGTGCAGTTGGCCTATGGTTTGCCCCCGGCGCAAGCGCAACAGCAGAAGTATTGCTTTTAAAGACAGGTCTGACAGGTGTTCTGACGTTTTGCGCGATGGCCGCTTTTTTGCGGCGTAAATAATATCGCGCACTCTAACGGCTTTTATTTGTAGTGTGCAGCGTCGCACACGTAGTGTTGAACAGCTGCGGATTGCTAAATCACCGCATTGCTCCACATAGTTGAATTATCTTCAACAGGAGCTTTTCGAATGAAACCACTTCTATTTGCCGCCGCGCTCGCACTTGCCGGCACATCGGCCTATGCCGCGCCAGCAAAGTACATGCTGGATGCAAGCCATAGCCAGATCGTATTTTCCTATAACCATATCGGGTTTTCTACGACTTATGGCATGTTCTCGGGATTTGAGGGCGAGATCATGTTCGATGCGGAAAACCCCGCAGCCTCTAGCGTGAACGTGTCCATGCCTGCGAAATCCATGATAACAGGTTGGGAAAAGCGTCTTGGTCACTTTATGTCACCAGACTTTTTTGATGCATCCGATGACGAGATGATTTCGTTCACATCAACGTCCATTGAGGTGACAGGCGACAACACAGCCACGATCACGGGTGATCTGACATTGAATGACGTCACCAAATCTGTCGTTCTGGACGCTGTTCTGAACAAGACAGGCCAGCACCCGATGGCAGGCAAGGACTGGGCGGGCTTTGATGCGACGACCACATTGCTGCGGTCAGACTATGGTCTTGGGGCATTTGCACCAGCTATTAGCGACGAAGTGAAGGTGATGATCTCTATCGAGGCTGCAAAAGCCGAGTAAGCCGCAATTTCTATTGCGAAAGAAGGGCCGCTGGGGATAATCCAGCGGCCTTTTTTGTGCGCTAGTTGGCGGTTCGGGTTGCTCTTAGCGCTACGTTTACATTGACGGCGAACGCCAGTGAACCTTCGTCAGGCATGTTGTCCCCGATGTTAAAAGCACGTCGATCCAGCAGCAGTCGCCCTTTCATGTCGGCGGTTTCGCCTTCGACCGTCAAATTGAAGGGCATTCTAACTGGGACAGTGATCCCGCGGATAGTGAGCGCACCTTCCGCGATGTAGCCATCGGCCTGATAGACCAGTTCGGCATTGAACTGCGCAGTCGGATGGGTGCTGGCATCGAAGAAATCGGGGCCAAGGGCTTGGCCCGTGACCGATCCGAGGGTGAGGGAGCCAATCGAGATCAACGCGCGCACTGTGCCATGAGAACCGGGGCTTTCTTTGGCGGCATAGGTGATGTCGGCGGTCCAGTCTTCAAAGCTGCCCGTCACTTCAGAGCCAAACTGGGTGATCGAGAGGGTGAGGGTGCCTGTTTCCACGGTCCAGTCGCTGTTTACCTCTTCAAGCACTGCACGATCAGCTGCGTCGCTGTGCGCATGATAAAGCCCAAGCAGTGATCCCACGCCCATCGCAGCTATCCAGGCCACAAGCGCAAGGACAATGGGCAGCGTTTTGTTCGCGGGATGCGGTGTGCCTGCTTCTGTTTTACCCGGCAACATGCGGCGCAGGGTGTCGTCCTTGTCGATAAAGTGATGCTTGAGCGCCCCTGCGATGTGAAGAATGATGGAAATCATCAGCACGCGTTCGAAGACGATATGCAGTCCTGCGGTTGTTGCTGCAAGCGTTTCGCTTTTGGGGACGAAAAACAGGTTTTGACCGAATGGCCACCAGATTGGTGCAAAGCCCGTTGTTGCCGCGTGATGGATCCAACCCGTCAGCGGCACCAGAACGAGAGAGCCGTAGAGCAACCAATGGACCAGTTCCGCGAGCAAGGTTTCGGCGCGACGCTCTGGATGCAGGCCCGCAGGTTTGGTTTGGCTTATCGCCCAAAGAATACGGGCGAGGGCGACGAAGAAGGCTGTGACGCCGACGGTTTTATGCAGTGAGAACATCAGCGCTTTAAAGGCAAGCTGATCGCCTGTTTCAAAAGGTAAACGGTTGGAAATAATGCCCAAAGGAATGGCTGTCAGGATCAAAAGTACTGTGAGCCAATGAAAGGTCTTTGCGAGCGAGCCGTAGCTGCGTGCGGTGTTTGAGGCGGGCATAGTGCTCTCCGGTGGTGTGGCTGTATCGGTTTTGCGGCGTTTGCACGCCCTTTGCACAATAGTGACTGATCTGCGCTGTCGTGTCAGCCTTTATTGCAGAACATATCATGTGCGCATTTGCAGGCAGGCTTGCGATGAAGGTCAAGCAGGGCTAGAGAAATGAAAAGCGCAAGCAGGAGATACCAGATGACCAAAGCCTTTGTTTTCCCCGGTCAAGGGGCACAATCTATCGGAATGGGCAAAGCCTTGGCGGATGCATATCCCGCAGCGAAGGCTGTCTTTGACGAGGTTGACGAGGCTTTAGGTGAAAAACTGAGCGCGCTGATCTGGGAAGGGGAGCAAGATGCATTGACCCTGACGCAGAATGCGCAGCCTGCTTTGATGGCGACCTCTTTGGCGGCAATGCGCGCGCTGGAAGCCGAAGGCGTTAACATTACCGATGCCGCCTATGTGGCAGGTCATTCGCTAGGTGAGTATTCGGCCCTCGCTGCGGCTGGTGCCTTGAGCATTTCGGACACCGCGCGTTTGCTGCGTATTCGCGGAAAGGCAATGCAGGAAGCTGTGCCTGTAGGCGTCGGCGCGATGGCCGCTTTGCTGGGACTGGATTTTGAGACGGCTAAGGCCGTCGCCGAAGAAGCAGCGCAGGGCGAAGTTTGCCAAGCGGCCAATGACAATGACCCGAGCCAGGTGGTTGTGTCCGGTCATTTGGGCGCGGTCGAGCGTGCTTTGGTAATTGCCAAGGAAAAGGGCGCGAAACGCGCGGTTTTGCTGCCTGTAAGCGCGCCGTTCCATTGCGCCCTGATGGAGCCCGCAGCGCGGGTTATGGCAGAGGCGCTAGGGAATGTGGAAATCAATCGCCCCGCGGTGCCTGTTGTTGCGAATGTGCGCGCAAACGCTGTCAGTGATCCTACGCTGATCCGAACGCTTTTGGTTGAACAGGTAACGGGGTCCGTGCGCTGGCGTGAGAGCGTTGGCTATATGGCGGCGCAGGGCGTGGATACGATTTGGGAAATCGGTGCCGGAAAAGCGCTATCCGGCATGATCCGCCGCATCGAAAAGACCATCGTATGTAGCGCGGTTGGAACGCCTGAAGATATCTCGAAACTAGAGCGCTAAGGCGCTCTTTTTCTACGTTATTCGGCTGCGACAGCAGCAGCGTGGGCCGGGCGCATTGGCCGCGTAGGGCGGCCGGGTCTTGGCTTGATTGCGCTGTTTTGCTTGCTTGGTGTCTGACCTTGCGCAATGGGCTTCAAGTAGCTTGCGATTTTCGAGCGCACGTCAGCGGCCGTATCTGTCTTGAGCAGTTTAGCGACCGGTAAACCCGCCTGACCCAAGGCACTGAAAACGACGGCACGTTCGATAGCCTTGTTGCCGATTGGCGGCGTCGTTGTTGCCACATCAAGGGTAAGCAGGCAGCGACCGGCGCGATCAAAAACCGCGAAGTCCAGATATTTATTCTCGATCGCGGCAATTGCATTTGCGCGCTCCGGGCCAACGGCTTCGCGGCCGGGTTCAAGCAGTGCGGCTAGCGCCGTGCGGGCCATAACCATGTAGCCTGCGCCAAATTCATTTATCACGGACTGGACGAGCACACGCATTCTGGCCTCATCTGCTGTCATTGCGGTGCGCGCTGAAAAGCTAATGGCGCTAACGTCGTCGAGTTGCTGGGCGAGGCTGCGGGTTTGCGGTTTCGCCAACTGGCGCGGTTGGAGCTGGGGAATCGCATCAATGCTCGCGTGATCTTTGGGATCGGCTTGCATGCTGGGGCTTTCATCGCTTGCCTGATCGTCTTCGTTCGCGCCAGTGTATGGCGCTGGCATCACGAGGGCGACGTTCGTTGGGTGCGTTTTCTTGCGTTTTTTCAGTATCTTGAGCGCAAACAGCAATGCCACAATACCACCAACACCATAAAACAGGTATTCGGGGTTCTGTCGCAACACAGGATGATCCTTAAGCACGGGGATGTGCTGTAAAATCACGGATGGGACAGAATATTCGGCCGCGATCGTCTGCAGGGACCGTGTGAATTGTTCAATCTGTTGCTGTATCATTGCGGATATCATCTCGGTTAAGCCAAAGGCGTTGTGATTTTGCTAACGCGTAATCTTGCCGAAAGCGGGGCGGCGGTGTGAAAACTCTTGGAACATGTTGGCGGCAATGCTTTGCCGAAACAGTCTGTCTTTGTTTTGGAGATTGATATTTCTGTGCACTTGGGGGCACGCTACGCGTGAGGCAGTCAAAGGAATAAGAAAATGAAAAAACGTGCGTTTTTATTCGGGTTAGGGGCGTTCGGGCTAGCGGGTTGTGCAAAGCTTCGCCAAAGTCCTGTTCCTGTCGTGCAGGAAGGTTTTGTTGTAAAGCCGGTGCCCGTTGCGCAAGGCAATATGACGGCGTTTTTGCCCGAAGGTGATACGATTTATCTTTCCGGATCGATCAACGAAGACACCGCGACCGGTTTTGCGGCAGTGCGCGACTCTAATCCCAAGGCCAAGCGGTTGGTGTTCTTGCAAGCAGATGGCCCTGCGGGTAGCCCAGAAGCGATGGAATTCGGGCGTGCGGTGCGCGCAGCGGGATTCAGCACGCATTTGCGTAATGATTCCGTTATTAGCGGCGGCGCGGTTGATGCCTTTGTCGGCGGCACCCAGCGCACGATGGAAGAAGGTGCAGTGATTGGCGTTGTGCGCGGCGCGGACAGTGCGGCACATAAAAGCTTTGCTACAGAAATGACGGGCGGCGACGGATATGCGCGCTTTGCTGAAAAATTTGGTGGCAAGCGGCGTCCTCGCCCCATGACAATCGCTGAAATTGGCGCTATGGGAATTGTGAGTGCTAATGTTGGCAATGCGTTAGCTGCAAACTAGCTGCCTTTCTCTGCTATGGGTTAGGTAGAGAAGGGAAAGACTGAAATGTTCGATTTGACAGGGAAGACCGCGCTCATCACTGGTGCATCTGGTGGGATTGGTGCGGATATCGCACGCGCGCTGCATGGCGCTGGCGCAAGCGTCGGTTTGTCCGGAACGCGCACAGAGCCTTTGGAAACGCTCGCCGCGGAACTGGGGGAGCGTGCGCATGTGCTGCCATGCAACCTTTCGGATATGGAGGCGGTCGCGGAACTGCCAAAGCAGGCGATTGCGGCGATGGGCGGCGTTGATATTCTGGTGAACAACGCGGGGATCACCCGCGACAACCTGTTCATGCGCATGTCTGACGATGAATGGCAGTCTGTGCTGGACGTGAACCTGACCGCGACGATGAAGCTTTGCAAAGGCGTTATGCGCGGCATGATGAAGGCGCGTTGGGGGCGGATCGTGAATATCTCGTCCATCGTTGGTGCAACAGGCAATCCGGGGCAGGCGAACTATGCCGCGTCCAAGGCAGGCATGATCGCGATGGGCAAATCGTTGGCTTACGAAGTTGCATCGCGCGGCATCACTGTAAACGCGATTGCGCCGGGATTTATTGAAACGGCGATGACCGATAAACTGACGGACGATCAAAAGTCAGGTATTTTGGGCCAAGTCCCGGCAGGACGCATGGGCACGCCCAACGAAATTGCCGCCGCAGTGATCTATCTGGCCAGCAATGAGGCGTCATATGTCACGGGAGCGACCTTGCATGTGAACGGCGGAATGGCCATGCTTTAACCAACAGGTTTACGGAAGGTGATTCCGTTTGCCTTATGCACCGCTTGTGGTATAGGCGGCGCATCATTGACCTCATGCGCTCGCGAATGGGGTGTTCCTACGGGGACAAAAGCCGCCCTGCTTGGGCAATATCAAGTGCCCCGCTGGGGACAGGCACCAACGGGCCGATGGCCCAAGATATAAGGATTTCGAGATGAGCGACGTTTCAGATCGTGTTAAAAAGATCGTAGTTGAGCACCTTGGTGTGGAAGAAGACAAAGTTGTTGAAGGTGCATCCTTCATCGACGATCTGGGCGCAGACAGCCTCGACACAGTTGAGCTGGTTATGGCGTTCGAAGAAGAGTTCGGCATCGAGATCCCTGATGACGCAGCTGAGAACATCCAGTCCTTCGGCGACGCGGTAAAGTTCATCTCCGAAGCTGCGTAAGCTCTCTGAGGTTAAGATTTAAGACGCCTCTTGCGAGTTGATCGCGAGGGGTGTTTTGCGTTTTGGGGGGATTATGAGCAATTGTCGGCTTCGAGGCCAGATTGCCGAATGCTGCGGCCTGAATAAATGACCCGCTATAGGCCCAAACGAGGGATTGTAGCAGTTGGGTGCGCGGCTAATGGTGACAAACCAGCTTCTTGTTTCCCCAGCCACTAACTACAGGCCAACGATGACACGTAAAGAATTTCTGGTGATGGCAGGCTTGCTTGGCCTTGGTGCACTTAACGCGCCCAAAGTGATCCAAGCCGCCGGCGTCCGCAATGTCTTGGTCATCGGCGCAGGTGCGGCAGGTTTGACTGCGGGCTACCGCCTGCGGCAACGCGGTATCGGGTTTCAAATTTTAGAAGCCTCATCAGATTATGGTGGGCGGATGAAACGAAATTTGGGATTTGCTGATTTCCCAATTCCATTGGGGGCAGAATGGTTACATGCCACCCCGCAGGTGTTTGCAGATATTGCCACTAGCCCGAGGAAAGCGGTTTCTGTTCAGACAAAAGGTTACAAGCGCACTGATGACTATGCGTTTTGGGATGGTGAGGTTTTAAGGCGCACGAACTTAGGTGCGCATCCGGATCGAAAGTTCGTCAATTCCAGTTGGTTCGACTTCTTTGACCAATACATTATTCCTTCAGTTCACGATAAAATTCGGTTTCGTACCCCCGTGACCTCAATTGACACCTCGCAAGGGCGGGCGATTGTTAAAACTCTGGCAGGCGAAGAATTCACTGCCGATGCGGTCTTGGTCACTGTGCCCTTGAAGATGCTGCAAGAGCGACGGATTTCTTTTACGCCTCCGCTGCCTCAATCTAAGATTGACGCGATTGATAAGGCTGTCTTTTGGGACGGGTACAAAGCGTTTCTGGAGTTTGATGAGCAATTTTACCCGACCTACACTGAACTTGAGGTTACCCCGGAAAAAGCCGGGCAGCACATCTTTTATGATGCGTCATATGGGCAAAACACCCGACGTTTTGTCCTGGGGCTATTTGCCGTGGGTCGTGCGGCACAGCGCTATTTGGGGCTGTCAGACGCCGCAGTTACCCGCGACATTTTACGGCAACTTGATGAAATTTTCGCGGGTCAGGCAACGCCGCGTTTTCGCAAAATCATCACTCAAAACTGGTCTAGCGAACCCTTTATTGGCGGTGCCTATGTTCGGGACCATGAAAATTGGAAGCGTGTTCGCCAATTAGGTCGGCCTGTCGGTGCACATTTATTTTTTGCGGGTGAAGCTTACACAGCGGGTGAAGACTGGGGCGCGGTGCACGATGCGGCGCTCGCAGCCAAAGCTGTGGTTGACCAATTATAACGTAGAAAACAGAGCGTGATCGTTTTGGCCGATGTGAAAATCGCTCATCTTGGGCCGCAAGCAAACTTTGACCCTACTGTGATGAGCGGCAGCTTCGAGCAGCTTAGCGCACGAACGCCGTTTCAATCGAAAGGATACACCACCGCTCTTGCCCCCATGCCCCCATCCAAGGTAAGTGTGCGGTAACGAACACTATATATAGAGGGCAGTCTTATGCGCCGAGTAGTTGTCACAGGTCTGGGATTGGTCACGCCGCTTGCTTGCGGTGTTGAGGAAAGCTGGAGCCGCATTTTGGATGGAAAGTCCGGTGCGGGTCCGATTACGCGCTTTGATGCGAGCCGCGTAAAGACGAAATATGCCTGCGAAGTGCCTCTTGGCGATGGGACAGACGGTACGTTCAATGCGGACGACTGGATGCAGCCAAAAGAGCGCCGCAAGGTAGATGATTTCATCCTCTACGGGATTGCGGCAGCCGAGCAAGCGGTTCGAGATGCAGGTTGGATGCCCGAGGACGAAGAAGACCAGTTGCGCACGGGCGTGATGATCGGGTCTGGCATTGGCGGTTTGAATTCCATCGCCGAGACCGCGATCCTGATCCATGAGCGCGGCCCGAGCCGTGTGTCGCCGTTCTTTATTCCCGGCGCTTTGATTAACCTAATTTCTGGTCAGGTCAGTATTCGCTATGGATTTAAGGGGCCGAACCACGCGGTTGTGACGGCCTGTTCTACGGGTGCGCATGCGATTGGTGATGCGGCGCGGCTGATTATGACCTCTGATGCGGATGTGATGATTGCAGGCGGCGCGGAAGCGTCGATTTCCGAGATTGGTATTGCAGGTTTCAATGCCTGCAAGGCGCTGTCGACCAAGCGCGAGGATGATCCGACCGCGGCGAGCCGCCCTTATGACAACGATCGCGATGGTTTTGTCATGGGCGAGGGCGCGGGTGTTGTTGTGCTGGAAGAATACGAGCACGCCAAGGCGCGCGGCGCGAAAATTTACGCCGAAGTGATCGGCTATGGCCTGTCTGGCGATGCCTACCACATCACTGCACCAAGCGAGAGCGGTGAGGGCGGTGAACGCTCTATGCGCGCGGCCTTGGCCAAGGCCGGTTTGGAACCGAAGGACATTGACTACATCAACGCACATGGCACATCAACGATGGCCGATACCATCGAGCTTGGCGCGGTCGAGCGGATGATGGGCGAGCATGCAAGCAAGGTTACCATGTCATCAACCAAGTCGATGACGGGTCACTTGCTGGGCGCGGCCGGCGCGATTGAAGCGATTTTCTCAATCCTTGCGATCCGCGATCAGATTGCGCCGCCGACGATCAATCTGGACAATCCTGCGGTTGAAACAGCGGTTGATCTTGCGCCAAACAAGCCAGTGAAGCGTGAAATCAACGTAGCACTCAGCAATTCCTTTGGTTTTGGCGGCACGAACGCGAGCGTTTTGTTCGGGAAGGTCAGCTAAAATGTGGCGACACATTGCGTCAAACGCGGTGACATTTCTCATCGTGGCGCTGTTTCTATTGGGCGGCATGATCCTTTGGGGGCAGGGCCAATACAGGTCTGCCGGGCCTTTGGAACAGGCGATTTGTCTTAAGGTCGATCCCGGATCAACCATGAGCAAGGTGAGCGCCGATCTGGGCAAGCAAGGGGCTGTGTCCAGTCCTGCAATCTTTCGCATTGGCGCTGACTATGAGGAAAAGACATCCGCGTTGAAGGCGGGTAGTTTTCTGGTGCCTGAAAATGCTTCGATGGAAGAAATCGTCAGCATTATTACCCGAGGCGGAGCGAGTTCATGCGGGACCGAGGTTGTTTACCGTATCGGCGTAACGCGCGCGACGGTTCTGGTGCGTCAGCTTGATCCTGCAACGAATAAATTCGTTGAGAAGGCACGTTTTGATCCTGCTGAGGATGAAAAGCCTGCCGACTATACGCGCGTGCGAAACGAGGCAGATACGCGCTATCGCATTGCTTTGGCTGAGGGCGTGACCAGTTGGCAGGTTATTGAAGAATTGAAATCGGTCGACGTGCTGGATGGTTCGGTTGAGGACGTTCCTGCAGAGGGTATGTTGGCGCCTGACAGCTATGAGGTTCGCATCGGAGATACGCGCGCTGCTTTGGTTGCCCGTATGGTTTCAGCGCAAGAGAAGCGTATTGCAGAGGTCTGGGCCGCGCGGCGTGATGATGTGCCTTTGAAAACGCCTGAAGAAATGTTGACGCTGGCCTCAATCATCGAAAAGGAAACGGGTGTTCCAGAAGAGCGTAGGCAGGTTGCGTCGGTCTTTACCAACCGTCTGAACCAGGGCATTCGCCTGCAAACGGATCCGACGGTGATTTACGGTGTAACACGCGGTCAGGGCGTACTTGGGCGGGGCTTGCGACAAAGCGAGCTGCGCAAGGAAACCCCTTGGAATACTTACGTTATTGACGGTTTGCCACCGACACCAATTGCAAACCCTGGACTTGCAAGTCTGAGGGCTGCGGTTGATCCGGATTCGACGAATTTCATCTTCTTCGTTGCAGATGGCACTGGTGGGCATGCGTTTGCGGAAACCCTGGCAGAGCATAACGCAAACGTCGCCAAGTGGCGCAAGATCGAAGCGGAGCGTGCGAATAACTAGTTGAGTGTCGCTGGGGGCATTGTCCCGCGCGCTATGTGCTTATGTAGGTATTTTGCGAGAACTGAAGAAGAGGGTAGCTGATTGGCTGCCCTTTTTTTGTTTTAATGCGGCATTTGACAGGTGGAGACCAGCGATCTGCCAGTATCTATACCGATGGTCTAAAAGAGAAGTCGAATAACAGATGAACGTGAACGATTTTAGCTTTGGGGGATGAACTACGTGCGCTTTGGTTTGCAATTTGCTTTTAAGAATTTGTTAATAATAACGTACGCTTAGCGACGACTGCTATTGCCGTTTTGCTTGACTTGGCGAACGCACTCGCCTATAAGTTGTGACATGCTAGAAGACATGTAAGTGACCTCGGGCCCAATCCTCGGGCCCAATCCTCGGGGTCGTTTTGCATTTCGCTCGTGCGGAGAAAACGCGCATGAGGAGAAAAGACTGCATGACACAAATTCCAACAGGTGTGTCGGTTCAGGAACTATCTGAGCTTCAAATATCAGCCAAAGCGCAATTGGTAAGAGCTATCGCAGCGCTCAACCAGCTCTCGACAGAGGTGGCGGCTGGGAAAGTAGGACCAAAATCCGAAGCGAACAGGGTTCTTGGGGACATTCGGGATTGGTTGAAAATAGCACATGAAATGGAGATACGTCTTGAGAAGTATGACCAAGATAGAGGCAGCGGACGCGGACATGCGCTCGACCTTGATGACGCGCGATCTACGAT
>NZ_JBAUHO010000069.1:0-1987 GCF_049680325.1 Planktotalea sp. | reverse complement strand
GGATGTAGAAATGCCGAAATCGGGCCGTGCGCAAACCGCGCCCGGCCCGATAAAATCGAAAACCCTTAAACGCGGCGGCGCTTTGGTGGGCGGCAGCCGTTGTGTGCCATTGGCGTTACATCACGGATAGACGTGATGTTCAGACCAGCAGCAGCCAGCGCACGCAGCGCGGACTCACGGCCCGAACCTGGGCCCTGCACTTCAACTTCCAGCGTTTTTACGCCATGTTCTTGCGCCTTACGCGCTGCATCTTCAGCCGCCATCTGAGCAGCATAAGGAGTCGATTTGCGCGACCCTTTAAAGCCCATGGTGCCCGAAGACGACCAAGAAATTGCATTGCCCTGAACGTCAGAGATCAGGATTTTTGTGTTGTTGAACGAAGAGTTCACATGAGCAACGCCAGCGGCGATGTTCTTGCGCTCTTTTTTCTTCATACGGGTCTTATCGCGTGCCATTATTCAACGCCCCCTTATTTCTTCTTGCCAGCAATGGCCTTTGCAGGGCCTTTGCGGGTACGAGCGTTGGTGTGGGTACGCTGACCACGAACCGGCAGGCCACGACGATGGCGCAAGCCACGGTAGCAACCAAGGTCCATCAAGCGCTTGATGTTCATCGATGTTTCACGACGAAGATCACCCTCAACGGTAAAGTTCGCGTCTATATGTTCGCGGATCGCGAGCACTTCGGCATCCGAAAGCTCGTTTACGCGGCGGGCGCGGTCAATGCCAACAGCCTCACAGATCAACTCTGCGGTGTGGGAACCGATCCCAGTGATATAGGTCAATGCGATGGGGACACGTTTCCCCGTCGGAATGTTTACGCCAGCAATACGAGCCACGCGCGCTTCCTTTCGTTGCGGTTCCGTTATGCCAGAACCTTTTTTCACAACCCAAGAGCGGCGTCTCCGCCCTTGATGTTTTCCGTTTACAATTTTGAGAGACCCAAAGTGCGAAACGATTCCCCTAGGGGACGCCGTGCAATATGGGGTTTTGACCCGCCCGTCAAGGGCAGGCCCGTGTTTAATCGCCGCTGTTCAGCACAGTTGCGATAGAACCCGCAACCGCATCCATTTCGGCCAAACCATCCACGGACGACAGCGCGCCCTTGGCATAGTAATATCCGATCAAAGGCGAAGTTTTCTTGTAGTATTCCATAAGCCGCGTACGCAAGGCCTCTTCGTTGTCATCCGCGCGCCGCACCATCTTGTCCGACCCGCAGCTGTCACACACGCCTGCCACCGCTGTGGGCTTGGTCTGGTCATGATAGACAGCGCCGCAATCGCCACAGGTAAAGCGTCCAGTTATCCGCGAGACCAAGGCCGCATCATCCACGCGCATCTCAATCACAGCGTTCAGCGTCTGGCCCGTCTCGGACATCAATTGACCCAAAGCATCTGCTTGCGCCAAGGTGCGGGGAAAGCCGTCAAAGATGAACCCGCCACCCGCCGCGCCGCCCAATTTTTCACGGATCAAGCCAATCACGATTTCATCCGTAACCAACTCACCCCGTTCCATTACGGCAGCCACTTTGCGCCCCATCTCGGACCCCGAGGTTTTGGCCTCACGCAGCATATCGCCTGTCGACAGTTGCACCATCTGGCGCTCATCTACCAAACGCTTTGCTTGCGTGCCTTTGCCAGCGCCAGGAGGCCCGAGTAGGATGATATTCGGCATAGGACCCCCTTAGCGACGTGCTGGTGCTGGCTTGCCGCGCTTTTTCCCGCGCAGCTGCGATTTTTCAATCAACCCTTCATACTGATGAGCCAACAGATGCGACTGAACCTGATTGATCGTATCCATCGTTACCGACACCACGATCAGCACCGAGGTGCCGCCAAAATAGAACGGAATCGCCAGTTGATGACGCAGAATTTCCGGCAGCAAACAGACCAAGGCCAGATAGCCAGACCCAAGCACCAATACACGGTTTACCACGTATTCCAGATACTCCTCGGTCTTTTTCCCAGGGCGAATACCGGGCACAAAAC
>NZ_JBAUHO010000068.1:0-1671 GCF_049680325.1 Planktotalea sp. | reverse complement strand
CGCTTGAAGCGCTTGAGGTTTCGGCCTGTGACGTCTTCGAACACCTGAAGCCAGTCTTCTATCGTGCAGTCCTGCCCGTCGTGGCGTTCAAAATACAGGTCGAGCGCTTTGGCGTAGGCGTCGTCACCGACGAGAAGTTTCAACATGCCGATAACTTCGGCACCTTTTTCATAGACGGTGGCCGTGTAGAAATTGTTGATCTCGACAAAGCTGTCCGGGCGCGGCGGATGGGCGAGGGGGCCATTGTCTTCGGCAAATTGACGCCCGCGCAAATCAATAACATCCGAGATGCGTTTGACAGGGGCAGAGCGTAGATCCGACGTGAATTGGCTATCGCGATAGACCGTCAACCCTTCCTTGAGGCAAAGTTGAAACCAATCGCGGCAGGTGATGCGGTTGCCCGTCCAATTGTGGAAGTACTCATGCGCGATGATCGCTTCGATACGTTCGAAATTGGCGTCGGTTGAGGTTTCGGGCGACGCAAGCACGCAGGATGAATTGAAGACGTTAAGCCCCTTGTTCTCCATCGCGCCCATGTTGAAATCATCGACGGCAACGATGTTGAAGATGTCGAGGTCGTATTCACGGCCATAGACCGCCTCGTCCCATTTCATGGATTTCTTCAGCGCTTCCATGCCAAAGGCGCATTTATCTTCATCACCTTTGCGCACATAGATGTTCAGCTCGACATCTTTGCCCGACATCGTTTTGAAACGGTCAGGGTGTGCAATCAGATCACCCGCGACAAGCGCGAAAAGATAGGCGGGTTTGGGCCAGGGGTCATGCCATTCGGCGAAATGTGCGCCCGAAGCGGCGGGATTGCCGTTGGACAGAAGGACAGGATGCGGGCCTTCAACGCGCACGGTGAAGGTGCTCATCACATCGGGGCGGTCGGGATAGTAGGTGATCTTGCGAAAGCCCTCGGCCTCGCACTGGGTGCAATACATGCCGCTGGACATGTACAGGCCTTCAAGGGCCGTATTGCTGGCGGGGCTGATTTCGACCTCTGCTTCAAAGGTAAAGGGTGTGGCTGGCACATCGGCGGTCATGCCCTTGTCCGTTACTGAAGGAGAAATCGTCTCACCGTTGATTTTCGCCCATTTCAGATCAAGTTGCTCACCATGCAAAAAGAAGGTCTTGTCGCTCGCCTCTGGATTGGGTGCAAAGCGGATGCGAGAGATGACGCGCGTCGCGTTGGGGGCTAGTTTGAACGTGAGATGCACATCCTCGACGGTGTATCCGAAAGCGGTATAGTCTTTGAGGAAAATAGTCTGCGGGGCGGCGTCGCGCATGGGGAAGCTCCTGTTTGTTGTCTCGCAAGGTAGCGATGTGGTCAGCGGGGGCAAGAGGTGAGAAAACGCAAGGAAGCGCGCAGATGCCAAAGGGCATAAAAAAGCAGGAATTACCCGTAAAGATCTGCGCACACTGTGCCAAACCCTTTACGTGGCGCAAGAAATGGGCGCGCGATTGGAACAGCGTGAAATATTGCTCCGAACGATGTCGGCGCGGCAACGCCGGTTAGTCACCAATTGTTGCCAATTCTATAACAAAGCCTGCGTTTAGCTGGGGTTTGTCAACAAATCACTGGATTGTCCCTTATTTTGAACACAGTTGAAATGGAAATAATGTTAAAGCGTGTGTTCTTATGAGGGCTTTGTATGCCTTATTATC
>NZ_JBAUHO010000067.1:0-10024 GCF_049680325.1 Planktotalea sp. | reverse complement strand
TCGCACCATTGTCGGAGCGGCGAACATCGAGACATTGTCAACTGACTTGCCCAGCGCGAAGATCTCTCGTGGATCAAAACCGCCGCTGGATGGCACCACATGGCGCGCGCCCTTCATAACATGCATGAAATTATAAAGGCCCGCCCCGTGGGACATGGGCGCGGCATAGAGAATTGCATCCTCAGCGCTGACGCTATCCACATCCACAAAGTAGTTATAGCTCATCGACGCGATCATCGCGCAGGTTATCATCACGCCCTTGGGGCGACCCGTCGTACCCGATGTATAAAACAGCCAAAGCAGATCGCTTGGCTCCAGATCGATCGGCTCAAGCAATGGATCGCATGTGCACATTTCAGCAAACTCGCCCCCATCAGCAGATAGCAGGCCAGCCGCCTCATTTGTCAAAAGCGCCGCAAGATCAGGCGCAT
Organism: Planktotalea sp.; assembly: GCF_049680325.1. Taxonomy (GTDB): domain Bacteria; phylum Pseudomonadota; class Alphaproteobacteria; order Rhodobacterales; family Rhodobacteraceae; genus Planktotalea. Next base: position 9,593 of record NZ_JBAUHO010000067.1, on the reverse strand, counting down.
GACTGTCATCACTTATGAGCAAACATGCACCAGCATCGCGGATAATCCACTCTGCCTCTTTCGCGTGAAGCTTGGCATTGATCGGCACAGCGGCTGCCCCAGCGTACCAGATACCATACAAAGCAATCAGGTATTCAACGCGATTGGACATAAAGACGGCCACGCGGCTGCCTTTGCCAATGCCCTGCTCGCGCAGCGCCGCGCCAAAGCCGGCAGCGGCGCGGTTGAAATCGCTATAGCTGGCTTTGAGCGCGTCTGCTTGCAACAACGCGACAGCCTGCGGCGCGCGCATTGCGGTACGTTTCAACCATTCGGCAGGATTCATAGCGCCCTCATTTCATCTTCAGTCACTGCTCATTTCGACCCTTGCAAGCATAACTTTCAAGGCCTTTGTCCTATTTATTAGGACAAAAGCACACTCACGACCCTGAATAGAACAAAGCAAAAACTTACGCTTTGACGCAAGGCCCAAGCCATTATATTGCCTAGGCCACACCGCCATTTCACTCCAGATCGCAAAGAGGGGTTCGCTTTGCCGACGTTTTACGAATTTTTTGCAGGCGGCGGCATGGTGCGGGCTGGCCTTGGGCCAAACTGGTCCTGCCTGTTTGCAAATGATTTCGATCCAAAGAAAGCGCAGTCCTACCTTGAAAACTGGGGCGCTGACGAATTGCTGCTGGAGGATATCCGTAACGTAGGCCTTGATGATCTTGCCGGGCAAGCTGATCTCGTCTGGGGTTCGTTTCCATGTCAGGATCTTTCGCTCGCAGGCAATGGCGCGGGCCTTCGCGGCAACCGTAGCGGCACGTTCTATCCCTTTATCAATACGATCAAAGAACTCATCGCAGATGATCGCGCACCGCGTTTTATCGCGCTGGAAAACGTGGTTGGCACGCTAACGTCCCACAAAGGCGCTGATTTTAAGGCGATCTGCAAAGCGCTGTTCAATCTGGACTACAAGCTTGGCGCACTGGTGGTGGACGCTGCCAACTTCCTTCCCCAATCGCGCCCGCGCCTGTTTGTGATCGCTGTTCACAAAAATACGCCCATTCCCGCAGGTTTGATACAAAAGGCCGCTTCCGCGCCATGGCATAGCAAAGCCCTGCAAACAGCTTTTGACAGCCTAAGCGCGCGCGAGCGCGCAAATTGGATATGGTGGCACCTGCCCAGCGCAGCGGCGCGCCAGATGGATCTAGCCGACATAATCGAAGACCACCCCGAAAGCGTGAAATGGCATAGCGCCCGCGAAACCACCGCTTTGCTTTCAATGATGTCCGAAGTGAACCTAGCCAAGGTCGAAACCGCCAGAAATGCCAAGACCCGCATGGTCGGAACAATCTACAAACGCACACGCCGCGAGCACGGCATAAAAGTGCAACGCGCTGAAATCCGGTTTGACGATATCGCTGGCTGCCTGCGCACCCCGGCTGGGGGCTCGTCGCGCCAACTGGTCATGGTGATCGAAGGTTCCAAAATCCGTAGCAGATTGATGTCCTCGCGCGAAACCGCGCGCCTGATGGGGTTACCCGAAACCTACAAGCTGCCAGAGCGTTATAACCAAGCGTATCATTTGACGGGCGATGGCGTCGCCGTGCCAGTTGTCCGCTTTATCGCCCAGCATATTTTTGAGCCTTGCCTAAGCCGCGCAAGCACGGAGGCCCGCACAGATGAAAGCGACACCCTGCGATAAGAACGTCGCCCTGAAAAAGCAGGTTTCCGAGCTTGCCGAGGTTTTGAAAACGCAGGCCCATTTGTTGGGCGATCACGGGCTGACCGAGCAAGAGTTCTATAACTCGGGCCTTTTCAGGGGCGCGGTCGAGCAAATCCGCGGCGAATATGTCGCCTCTATGACGCCGAAACGGGACTACGTCGCCCATGTTCTGGATCATATGGTGCGCGAGGGCTTCATCAAGGACTGGCTTTCAGCAGGCAGCAAGAACCGGCACGATTATTCCGTCACTTTGAACAATGACAAGATCGCTGTGATCGAACTAAAGGGCTGTCTGGACGGCAATAACACCAACATCTTTTCGCGCCCGCCCCATGCGGATGAATTCATTGTCTGGTCTGTCTGTACGAACCCCTCAGCGGACCCAGCAAAGAACCTCTGGTCTGGCATCCACACGCGCCTGAGTGCAGAAATCATTGATCGCAATCAACGCGTTGACGGCGTCGTTCTATGGGATTGGGTTTGCTCTACAGTAGGTCGCCCCTGCCCCAAGATCGCGCGCGATCCAAGCCGTTTGAAGCAGATCGGCCCATATCAATTACCACCACCGTGCATCTATATGTTTCCCGCGACCATTCCGTCGCCGCGCAACAACCCGGCCCCCGCCCCGCAGCGCCATCAGGACGTGGGTATTCTGGATGCAATCCATCGCTGTTTTGGCGGGCGCGATGATGAAGTGCATACCGTTCACTTTGAAACGCGATACGAGGGTTCGGACATTCAGCGAAAAACCCGCATTGACCGGAACCGCGAAATGCAGCGTGAATCCGGCTTTACGTCAATCAAGCGCGACTAAGCCCAAAACTCTTCTGCCACAGCTCGCTAAAACCTTGCTAGCGTAAGCCCGAACACCGTCGATTCTAATCGTTTTCAAAGGACACCCCAATGAGCAAAATGCAGCCCGAAAACCTTCGCTCGCGTCAATGGTTCAACAACCCCGAGAACCGCGAAATGACAGCGCTGTATTTGGAACGTTACCTGAACTACGGCCTGACTCGCGAAGAGCTGCAAAGCAACAAGCCAATCATCGCGATTGCCCAGACTGGCAGCGATCTTTCGCCCTGCAACCGCCACCATATCGAACTGGCAAAACGCGTGCGCGATGGCATCATTGCAGCAGGCGGCGTGCCGCTGGAAATGCCAGTGCATCCCATTCAGGAAACCGGTAAACGCCCCACTGCCTCGCTCGATCGCAACCTTGCCTACTTGGGCCTTGTTGAATCCTTGTACGGCTATCCCATTGACGGCGTCGTGCTGACCATCGGCTGTGACAAGACAACCCCTGCGCTGCTCATGGCCGCTGCAACGGTAAACATCCCCGCGATCGCCTTGTCAGTTGGCCCGATGCTCAACGGCTGGTGGGATGGTGAGCGCGCAGGCTCTGGCACCGTGATCTGGAAGGCCCGTGAAAAGCTCGCTGCGGGTGAAATCGACGACGATGGCTTTATGGATATCGCTGCCGCCTCGGCACCATCGGTGGGCTATTGCAACACGATGGGAACCGCGACGACGATGAATTCGCTGGCCGAAGCGCTCGGTATGCAGCTCCCCGGCTCTGCCGCAATTCCAGCGCCCTATCGCGAGCGTGGGCAGATCAGCTATGAAACAGGCAAACGTATCGTCGATATGGTCTGGGAAGACTTGCGCCCCTCGGACATTATGACCCGCGAAGCCTTCGAGAACGCAATTGTAATCAACTCTGCGATTGGCGGCTCTACCAATGCCCCTATCCATTTGAACGCAATCGCCCGCCACATTGGCGTTCCTTTGGACAATGACGATTGGCAAAGCGTCGGTCACAAGGTTCCGCTTTTGGTTAATCTGCAACCCGCTGGCAAATATCTGGGCGAGGACTTCCACCGTGCAGGCGGCGTGCCTTCTGTTGTCTCTGCCTTGCTTGGGGCGGGCCTACTTCCGCATCCAAACGCTATTACAGCCAACGGTGCTAGCATGGCCGACAACTGCTCCCTGCGCCCCTCTACAAATGACGATGTGATCCTGCCTGTCGCGGCCCCGCTGAAAGTGGACGCTGGCTTTATCAATCTCAAAGGCAACCTCTTTGATAGCGCGATCATGAAAACTTCGGTGATTAGCCCTGCCTTTCGCGCGGCCTATCTGAGCAACCCCAAGGATCCCAACGCCTTTGAAGGGCGCGCCGTGGTGTTTGACGGACCAGAGGATTACCACCACCGCATTGATGATCCTGCCGAAAAGATCGACGAGCATTGTATTCTCGTGATGCGCGGCGCGGGGCCGAAGGGCTATCCGGGCGGCGCAGAAGTCGTGAATATGCGTGCCCCTGCCTATCTCTTGAAGGCGGGTGTCGAGGCCCTGCCTTGCATCGGGGACGGTCGCCAATCTGGCACGTCGGGCTCGCCCTCTATCTTGAACGCAGCGCCCGAAGCGCCTGACAATGGCGGTCTTGCCCTGCTTAAAACGGGGGATACCATCCGTATCGATCTGAATGATTTCAGCGCCAATATTCTGATTTCAGAGGACGAATATGCCACCCGCCGCGAAGCCCTGATCGCAGCTGGCGGCTTCCCCTTCCCCGACAGCCAGACCCCATGGCAGCAGTACTTCCGCGAGATGGTGGAGCCGTTCGACAAGGGCATGACCTTGCGCGGGGCGGACAATTACAAGGACATTGCACGTAAAAGCCTACCAAGGGACAATCATTAACGATGTTCAGGTTTGCCCCCCTATTGTTGCCTTTCGTACTTGCGGCGCCGCTCGCAGCAGAACCAACAATCATCTCTGCGCGCGAAGCCTTTTCTGCTGCGCGTGATGGCGATCTGATTCTCATCGACATCCGTAGCCCCGGCGAATGGGCCCAGACCGGCGTGGCCCAAGGTGCGGTTGCCTTGACCATGCACAGCCAGGACTTTGCCCGCGAAATCACGACATTGTTGAATGCACAGAAGGGCAAGAAAGTCGGCCTGATTTGCGCAACGGGTGGGCGTACAGAATATGTGACTTCAATTCTCGCCCAGAACGGGTTTCCTGCGGTGATCGACGTCTCGGAAGGCATGATGGGAAACGCGCGCGGCCCAGGTTGGATCGCGCGCGGTCTTCCGTTGATGACGGCTAAGGATGCGCAAGAAGCCTACGCACGTTTGACGTCAAAGCCCTAAATCAATCCTCACTCCGCAGCCTGTGCATAATCTTCCATCGGCGGGCACGTACAGGTAAGATTGCGATCCCCCCAAACATTGTCCACGCGGTTCACAGGTGGCCAATATTTGTCGACGCGAAACGCACCGGGCGGGAAGCAACCGGTTTCGCGGGAATACGGACGATCCCACTCGCGCACCAAGTCTTCCATCGTGTGCGGCGCGTTTTTCAACGGGTTGTTCTCGGCGTCAATCTCACCGGCTTCGATCTGGGCAATCTCCGCGCGAATGGCGAGCATCGCATCGCAGAAACGATCCAGCTCGGCTTTCGTTTCGCTCTCGGTTGGCTCGATCATCAAAGTGCCCGCAACAGGCCAGCTCATGGTCGGCGCATGGAACCCGCAATCCATAAGACGCTTTGCGATATCCTCGACCGTCACATGTGCGCTTTCAGCAAAAGGGCGCGTGTCGATGATGCACTCATGCGCAACGCGGCCAGTCGGGCCCTTGTACAGAACATCAAATGCCCCCTCCAAACGCTTGGCGATGTAGTTGGCATTCAGGATCGCAACGCGGGTTGCCTGTGTCAGCCCCTCGCCGCCCATCATCAGGCAGTACGCCCATGAGATCGGCAACAAAGACGGTGAACCAAAGGCAGCAGCAGACACCGCACCCGCGCCGCCATTGGGATCGCCTGGCAGATGTTCAATCAAATGCGCTTTCACCCCGATCGGCCCCATACCGGGACCACCACCGCCATGGGGAATGCAAAAGGTCTTGTGCAAGTTCAAGTGGCTCACATCACCGCCCAGGTCACCCGGGCGCGACAGGCCGACCATCGCATTCATATTTGCCCCGTCAATATAGACCTGACCGCCGTAATCGTGGGTGATCTTGCACACATCAATCACGGTTTCCTCGAATACGCCGTGTGTCGACGGGTATGTAATCATGCAGGCCGCAAGGTTGTCTGCGTGCTCTGCCGCCTTGGCACGGAAATCAAGCAGATCAATGTCACCGTTTGCGGCGGACTTCACAGGCACGACTTTCCAACCCACCATCTGAGCAGAGGCAGGGTTGGTGCCATGTGCGCTCATCGGGATCAGGCAAATGTTGCGGTGCCCCTGACCATTTGCGCGGTGATAGCTGGCGATGCTCAAAAGCCCCGCATATTCGCCCTGCGCACCCGAATTGGGCTGCATGGAAATCGCGTCATAACCCGTCACATCGCATAGCTTTGCGCTAAGGTCGGCAATCATCTCATGATATCCAGCGGCTTGATCCGCAGGAATATAAGGGTGCAACAACGAAAATTCGTCCCAGCTGACAGGCATCATTTCCGCTGCGGAGTTCAACTTCATCGTGCATGACCCAAGCGGGATCATCGCGCGGTCAAGCGCCAGATCGCGGTCCGCAAGACGGCGCATGTAGCGCATCATTTCCGTCTCGGCGCGGTTCATATGAAACACAGGGTGCGTCAGAAAATCAGAGGTGCGGATCAGTTTTTCAGGCATATGATAATGCGGCGTGTAATCCTTGTCGTCTTGCGTAATTCCAAAGGCCCGCCAGACCGCTTCTATCGTCGCAGGGCGCGTCCGTTCGTCCAGTGTGATTCCGATCTTGGTTGCCCCGACCGCCCGCAGGTTTATGCCCTCATCCACAGCAGATTTCATCACCGCCGATTGCAGGGGGCCAACATCGACCGTGATCGTATCGAAATACGCCGCAGGCTCGGTCACAAAGCCGCCCATCCGCAGCCCTTCAGCCAGACGCGCGGTTTTGCGATGGATACGCTGCGCGATCGCGCGCAAGCCTTCAGGTCCATGAAACACCGCATAGAAACCTGCCATCACAGCCAGTAAGGCCTGCGCAGTACAAACATTCGACGTCGCCTTTTCACGGCGGATATGCTGCTCGCGCGTTTGCAAGCTTAGCCGGTAGGCGCGGTTGCCATGGCTATCAATCGAAACCCCGACAATACGGCCCGGCATGTTGCGCGCATAGGCCTGCTTGGTCGCCATATAGGCTGCGTGCGGGCCGCCATAGCCCACGGGCACGCCAAAGCGCTGGGTGGATCCGACAGCAATATCCGCGCCCATCGCGCCCGGCTCTTTGAGCAAGGTCAGCGCCATTGGGTCCGCGCTCATCACTGCAATCGCGTTGGCCGCGTGAAGTTTGGCAATGTCATCGGTGAAATCGCGCAAATGGCCGTAGGTGCCGGGGTATTGGAATATCGCGCCAAACACCGCCTCTGCATCCAGATCCTCGACTTTTCCGACGATAATTTCGATCCCCAAAGGCGCAGCACGGGTCTGCATCACCGCAATGTTTTGCGGATGGCAATTTTCGTCGATGAAAAAGCCCTTTGCTTTGCTCTTGGCGACGCGCTGCGCCATGGTCATCGCCTCGGCGCAGGCAGTTGCCTCATCCAGAAGCGACGCATTGGAAATCTCCAGACCTGTCAGATCGCTGACCATGGTTTGAAAGTTCAAAAGCGCCTCTAGACGCCCTTGCGAAATCTCTGGCTGATAGGGCGTATAGGCCGTGTACCAAGCTGGATTTTCAAAGATGTTGCGCTGGATCGCGGGCGGCGTCACCGTGCCGTGATAGCCCTGCCCGATGAGCGACGTCAGCACCTTGTTCTTGCCTGCAACGACCTTCATGTGATGCAGCAATTCGCGCTCTGATTTGGCTTTGCCAAACTTCAACGGCACAGCTTGGCGGATCGCCTTTGGCAAAGTGTCGTCAATCAGCGCGCCAAGGTCTTTCGCCCCCACCACATCCAGCATCTGCGCCATTTCAGCAGGCGACGGACCAATGTGACGGCGGTTCGCAAAATCGTAGGGCAGATAATCGGTGGGGGTAAAAGTCATTTCGGTGCTCCGCTTAAGCGATGAAGGCTTTGTAGGTGGCTTCGTCCATATAATCGTCCATCTGGGACGCGTCGGACGGCTCTATCTTCACAAACCAGCCCGCGCCGATGGCATCTTCATTGGCAAGCGCCGGATTCGCTGCGAGGGCCTCGTTCACCTCGATGATCTCGCCATCAATTGGCGCAAGGATGTCCGACGCCGCTTTAACAGATTCAATCACGACGATTTCTTCATCCTTCGTAACTGTGGTGCCGACTTCGGGTAGCTCAACGAAAACAATATCGCCTAACTGCTCTGTTGCGTGTTCTGTAATGCCGATCACAACGCCGTCGTCTTCAACGCGTAGCCATTCGTGTTCTTCTGTGAATTTCATCAAGGTGTCTCCGTTGGATGTTTAAAGTGTAAGGGATTATCGTTTAAAGTTCGCCGGGGTGAAGGGCAGCTTCGCCACGCTAAGCGGCAAACGTTTGCCGCGCAATTCACCAAATACCCGTGTGCCAAGTGCCGCCTGATCCGCCCGCACATAGCCCATCGCGACGGGGCCTTCGACAGTGGGGCCAAAGCCGCCAGACGTAATCACGCCAATCGGTGCCCCGCCTGATTCTTCGGCAAATAGCTCAACACCTTCACGCATCGGCGCACGCCCTTCGGGCAAAAGGCCAACGCGCTTGCGCGGGACGCCGACCTCGAATTGCCCCAGAATGCGAGCCGCGCCCGGAAATCCGCCCGCCCGCGCGCCGCCTGTGCGCCGCACGGGTTGGATCGCCCAGTTCAGCGCGGCCTCAATCGGGCTGGTGCCAGTGTCGATGTCATGCCCGTAAAGACATAGCCCGGCCTCAAGCCGCAAAGAATCCCGCGCGCCAAGCCCGATCGCTTCCACATCGTCATGCAAGAGCAGCGCCACAGCCAAGGCCACCGCAGTATCCTCTGGCACAGAAATCTCGTACCCGTCCTCGCCCGTATAGCCCGATCGCGACACCCAACATTCAACGCCCAGCAATGTCAGGTTTGCCACATCCATGAACCGCATGTCGCCTGCGCGCGGATCAAGCGCGCTTAGAACCGCCTCGGCACTTGGCCCTTGCAGCGCAAGCAATGCACGATCTGTTACGGGTTCAACCGTCACATCCCCAAGCTGCGCTTGCATATGGGCTATGTCGGCCTCTTTGCAGGCCGCGTTCACCACTACGAAAATATGATCGCCGCGATTGGCCAGCATCAAGTCATCCATGATGCCGCCCTCTTCATTGGTGAAGAAGCCATAACGCTGCCGGTCTTCTTGAAGGCCTTCGATATCCACAGGGATCAATGTCTCAAGCGCTGCTGCTGCACCTGCGCCGCTCACTTTGACCTGCCCCATATGGCTAACATCGAAAAGCCCGGCTTTTGAGCGCGTGTGGATATGTTCCTTCATCACCCCAAGCGGATATTGCACGGGCATCGAATACCCTGCGAAGGGCACCATCTTGGCCCCTAATTTCACATGAAGATCGTGCAGCGGTGTCTCTAATAGCTCAGACATGAACAGCCCTTTTCAATTCAAAGCCGATCGCACGAATGTGGGACTGCGGCATCGCAACAACGCACGGAAAACTCCGCACGCCCGTGATGCCCCCTCTGTCGTTTTGCCTGAGATCGCTATCCCTTCGGCGGGTGAGTTAACACCTCTCTCCAGATCCGTCTCAGCTGCGTCGGTCCATTGGCCTGAGAGTTTCCGGGGCGGTTGCTCCTTCGGCACCAGCTTGGCTGGTTCTCCCGTGTCTGATGCCTTGATAAGCCGCAAAGTTGTACACTTTGTCAAGATGCCCGATGTGTCGCCGCGTTATATCGAGATCAATGCCCTGATCTCTGGCAGCGCGACACATGACGCGCTAAAAC
>NZ_JBAUHO010000066.1:0-7576 GCF_049680325.1 Planktotalea sp. | reverse complement strand
AAAAAAAGAAACGGCACCCAGAGCAATCCGGGTGCCGTTTTTCTGTTTGAGAATTCCGACAGCGAACAAATACCTTGCGAGCACGCGTAAAATGGCAGGCGCCTTAAGCAACCCATTGCCCTCGCTTGCGTCAGAGCCTTTCTGAATTGGCATAACCCCTATGCGTTTTTAGAGGGTTGAAGCTGTGGCCCCAGAGGTTATTTTTTCTGCAACGCAGCAAGATACTGCAACGCAGAAATCACTATAGAATCCTCGCGGTTTTAATAACAAAGGTAGAACCATGAAAAATCCGGTCACAGCAATGGGAGCGCTTTCAACAGTCGGCGAAATGAACAGCACCGTCGCAGGCGTATTTGAGAAGGCCGCTAACCTGGCGTCCGTTGTTTGGGCGGGTTTGCGCAAAGCCGTTACCGCAATGCAGGTTGCTCGTATGCAAAGCATTATTATGGGCATGTCGGATGAGCAGCTGGCGCAAATCAACGTCGAACGCAAAGATGCCCTGACCTATGGGCGCTCCTTGATCGTTCGCAGCGACGCATAAAGACAGCATTTCGAGGCGCGCCAATCCGCGCAGCGCCTCATACTTATCGGTTTTCTTGCATAGATGAGAAAACTGTAGGTGGCTTACTCGCTCCTCCCAGAGTTACCGGGCCACCAAACTCCAACGGCACCTCCTCCCGGATAGCCGTTTGAAACAGGCCAGTGTCGTCACCTCCTCCCGACGTCACTGGCCGCTTCTTTCCAGCAATCTCAAGTTCAACAGACCCATGCGGGTTTTGCGTTTTAGTGTGGTTTTGCGATACTGTTTAGCACAAATGCGCAAAGAGGCCCGAATGAGCGATTTCCCCGACCCAACCGAAACACATCCAATCCGTTTGGCAGATGGGGCCGCGCACTTGGGGACCGTTTTTTTGCGAGCGGTGATAGATCATCCACGTATAGAAATCGGCGAATACACCTATGCAAGTGCGCACAAGCCGCCAGAATGTTGGGCCAGCCAGATTGCGCCATACCTTTATGATTTCTCGCCAGAAAAGCTGATTATCGGCCGGTTCTGCCAGATCGCCAGCGGTGTGCAATTTGTCACCGCCTCTGCCAATCATCGCTATGACGGGTTTTCGAGCTTTCCCTTCGCCGTGTTCGGGGCTGGGCCGCGTGACGGGAGGCCCTCGATGCCAGAAACGGGCCGCGATACCTTTGTGGGTCACGATTGTTGGATCGGAACAGATGCAACGATTTTACCCGGCGCATGTCTTGGGAACGGCGTGATTGTCGGGGCAGGGGCGGTCGTTACAGGCAATGTCCCTGCCTTTAGCATCGTTGCTGGAAACCCCGCACGTGTGATCCGCGCACGCTTTGAGCGATCAACAATCGCTCGCCTGGAAGCGATTGCATGGTGGGACTGGCCGATTGACAGAATACTTGCGAATGAAGCGGCGATTTGCGGCGCTGACATTGAAGCGCTGGAGCGCGCCAAGGATTAACGCAATGGATGAAGATTGCCCCTTGCAAAGGCGTACCCTGCGCCGTAAACGTGCCGTGGCTTTAGGGGTTTAGCTCAGTTGGTAGAGCATCGGTCTCCAAAACCGAGGGTCGTGGGTTCGAGTCCCTCAGCCCCTGCCAAAGCCACCGCAAACACGATCGCTTATCGAAGCTTGCGCTATTTCAATTTCATTGTTGTTGCTCGTCGTTTGCCTGTATGGTCGCAAGTCTTTGCACTCGCCTTTGCTCAAGTAGTTCGGCCGACACTGGCCCTATTCGCGTTTCTGGCCGCTGACGTTCTGCTTCTTCGACAAATTGATCTATAGTATTTTTGAGGCGCGCGAACGAGTTGCGGTTTGAATGTAAAGCAAGGTTGTGATGTTCAAAAGGATCGGTCTTATGATCGTAAAATTCGTAACTGCCGTTCCAGTAGCGGATGATCCTGAATCGTTTGGTTCGTAAGCAGTACGAGCAGACTGGCGTCCCGTCATCAGATGGAGGCCCCCAAATGGAGGCCACAAATGAACGTTCGATTGGCTCGTTCTGGATCAGATATTGGGACAAGTCGTAACCTTGATAGTTGGACGGCTTTTTCAGGCCGAGCAAAGACAGAACGCTTGGTGCAAGATCAACAAGTGAAACCGGTGTTTTGCACCTGCCAGGGGTGATACCTGGTCCTGCAATCATCAATGGTACGCGAAGTGAGCGTTCCCAAAGCGAGAACTTGCGAAACGCCAGTTTTTCCCCGAACTGCCAGCCATGATCCGAGTAGAAGACGATGAGTGTTGTCTCTAGCAAACCCGTGTTCTCGAGATGATCCAGAACCCGCCCCAAGATATGATCGGCATAGGCAATTGATGCCAAGTATGCACGAATAAAGCTCTTGTACTCGTTTCGGGAAACCAGATTTTTGCCATCATCCATATGTCTGCGTGCCATTTTTCGCGCAGCTTTTGGAAGATCAGCCCAGCTTGTTTTGTCGTCAGGATCAAACGTGTCGCCAAGAAGGCCGGGTGGCAAGTCGACGTCGATTGGTATCTTGTCAAAAAACTCCTGCCGCGCAACGAATGGAAGGTGGGGGTGGTCGGTACCGAACCCCCAGAACTTTCCCGTGTCACCTGGTTTGATTTTCGCGATAAGCGCATCGGCGTTCAAGTCATCTCTTGTCACTGTTGAATTCGGGTCTATGCCAAAATCACATCTGCGCCTAAGAACGCCATCTTTCGCAGATTGACTAATAATGTCATAGGCTTCTGCGCTTTGGGAATTGAAATGTGACCAATCACTTGGACTGTTTTCCAACTGCTTGAAGCGGTTATGAAAAACTTTGCCAAATCCAAGGGTTTCAAACCCGCCAGTCCTGACTTGAGCGATCAAGTTTTCATCATTTTCAATCGGAAAGCAGTCATGCCAGTTCAGTTCGTGATGTACGATGCCCGTGCTCCAGGGATACCGCGAGAACAAGATCGACGTACGTGAGGGGGAACACGCGGGTGCTGCTGCATAGGCCGCCTCAAATAAGCGGGACCGCTCGGCTAGGCGATTTAGATTTGGCGTATATGCATTTGGATGGCCTTTGAGTGGCTCTATCCAGTCATTTAGGTCTTCCATTGAGAAAAACAGGACATTTTTAATCGCATTTGATGTCATTGATTTGCCCAGCTACCGTTCCGCGATCGGGTCTACCCACCTATGAGCCATATCAATCTCAGAGCTGTGCTTAGAAGGCAATGTGTCCAGAAGCTGGATCAAACGCTCAGTAATGATACCAATGCCCTTCTTGTGTCTGAACAGCGCGCAATCGGTGAACGACATAAACCTGTCTTGAAACCGCCGCACTCAAGGCGTATGTGGGCGTCAACCTCGTAAGATGAAAGACTGACAATGGCCCGCACCAACCCGCTTCAATATGTTCAGCAAGTCCGCTCCGAAGTGTCCAAGGTCGTTTGGCCTACGCGCCGCGAAGTGATGCTGACCACTGTCATGGTGTTTATCATGGCGGCTCTGACTGCTGTTTTCTTCGCCATGATCGACATCATCATCCGCACAGGGCTGACCAGCGTTTTGGGCATGTTCGGCTAAGCACCGGTTACCCCACGCAAACGGAAAATCCATGCAGGCCCTTGAATTGCCTGCTTTGCAGATGTATTGCGCAGACACTTCCCAAATTCACCGCGCACAGAATCGAACAGCGCAGCGAATTTGTGTTTTGATTTGCGACCGCTGGGTGTTTCGATAGCCTCGGGAAATAGAAAATTCGAACCTAAATGGTTCAGACAAGGATAATTGGCTGATGGCGAAGCGTTGGTATTCGGTAAGCGTTCTTTCAAACTTTGAAAAGAAGATCGCTGAGCAGATCAGAACCTCTACCATTGAAAATGGCCTTGAGGACGATATCGAAGAAGTGCTGGTCCCCACCGAAGAGGTGATCGAAGTGCGTCGCGGCAAGAAAGTGACATCCGAGCGTCGCTTTATGCCGGGCTACGTCCTTGTGCGCATGGAAATGTCCGATCAGGGCTATCACCTGATTAACTCGATCAACCGCGTTACAGGCTTCCTTGGCCCGCAAGGTCGCCCGATGCCAATGCGCGATGCGGAAGTGCAAGCGATCCTTGGCCGAGTTGCCGAGGGCGAAGATGCGCCTCGCACGCTTATTCACTTTGAAGTGGGCGAGCGGGTTAAGGTCAATGATGGCCCATTCGAGGACTTTGACGGTATGGTTGAAGAAGTCGATGAAGATAGCCAGCGCCTGAAGGTGACCGTGTCTATCTTTGGTCGCGAAACACCGGTCGAACTCGAGTTTACTCAGGTTACAAAGCAAAGCTGATTGGAATAATCGGCCTATCCAGCAGCCACGCGCTGCTGGGCCAAGATCCGCAACAAAATACCGATTGCATATAGGCCCGATTCGGACTATGCGCCTGAGGCTCATGGGTGGCGCATTGCGACACCCGTTTCCCGTGGGGGGCGAGGTCATCGCGATGATCGGACCAGACCACGGCAACAGTATCTTTGGAAACGCGTTTTCAGAGAGTTGAATTAGGAGAAAGCCACATGGCTAAAAAGCTAGCTGGTACGATGAAGCTGCAGGTTCCTGCAGGTAAAGCGAACCCATCCCCACCCGTAGGTCCGGCACTCGGTCAGCGCGGTATTAACATCATGGAATTCTGTAAAGCGTTCAACGCGAAAACAGCGGACCTGGAGCCCGGCGCTCCATGCCCGACCGTGATTACATATTATCAGGACAAGTCGTTCTCGATGGAAATCAAGACGCCACCAGCGTCCTACTTCCTGAAGAAAGCGGCAAAGCTGAATTCTGGTGCAAAACTTCCAGGTCGCGAGATCGTTGGTTCTGTCACAGTTGCTCAGGTTCGTGAAATCGCAGAAGCGAAAATGAAAGACCTGAACGCCAATGATACCGAAGCGGCGATGCAGATCATTCTGGGCTCTGCCCGTTCTATGGGCATTGAGGTGAAGTAATGGCTAAGCATGGTAAGCGTTTCGCCGCAGCACGCGCGGCATTTGAAGGCCAAGAGAACCTGACAGTTGAAGCAGCTGTTGCTCTTGTTAAGGCAAACGCCAGTGCGAAGTTCGATGAAAGCATCGAAATCGCAATGGTATTGGGCGTTGACCCACGTCACGCAGACCAAATGGTCCGTGGTGTTATCGGTCTGCCAAACGGCACAGGCAAAGACGTTCGCGTTGCTGTCTTTGCTCGTGGTGCCAAGGCTGATGAAGCTACGGCAGCTGGTGCGGACATCGTTGGCGCAGAAGACCTGATGGAAATCGTTCAGGGCGGCAAGATCGAATTCGATCGTTGCATCGCGACACCTGACATGATGCCAGTCGTTGGTCGTCTTGGTAAGGTCCTTGGCCCACGTAACCTGATGCCAAACCCAAAGGTTGGCACGGTGACAATGGACGTCGAGGCAGCTGTGAAAGCGGCCAAAGGCGGCGAAGTTCAGTTCAAAGCTGAGAAAGCCGGCGTTGTACACGCGGGCGTTGGCAAAACGTCCTTTGACGAAGCCAAGCTGGTCGAGAACATCAAAGCCTTCATCGGTGCCGTCGCAAAAGCGCGTCCATCCGGTGCGAAGGGTGCGTACATGAAGAAGATCAGCCTCTCCTCGACCATGGGTCCTGGCGTCAGCGTAGATGTTGCTTCTGCGAACGCAGAGTAAAAGAATTCTGGCGGCGTCCTTTTGGGCGTTGCTTGAATGGCGGGGCTGCTAAACTTTGGCCCCGTCCTGTCCGAGACGGAGGGTGAAAAGGCAACTTTTCATAATTCCTTCCTGAGATGGGGAACGAGACAGATATTCGAGGACGAGTACCTCGGGCGATCACTCGGGACCCTCACTTTGGACCCGAACGCCTTGCACTCCTATCGGAGTTGTTTGGCTAAACTGAGCCGGGGAGTGATCCCCAAATTTGGAGTGAAACTGTGGATAGAGCACAAAAAGAGAAATTGGTCGACGAACTCGGCCAGATCTTTGAAAGCTCTGGCGTCGTTGTGGTAGCCCACTACGCCCGTCTGACAGTTGTTGAGATGCAGGATCTACGTGCTCGCGCAAGCGAAGCAGGTGGCGCCGTGCGTGTTGCCAAAAACAGGCTCGCCAAGATCGCCCTTGAGGGAAAGCCATGCGCAAGCATTGCCGACCACCTTACGGGTATGACCGTTCTGACCTACTCTGAGGATCCCGTGGCAGCAGCCAAGGTAGCCGAAGACTTCGCCAAAGATAACAAAAAGTTTGAAATCCTTGGCGGCGCAATGGGTGAGAATGCTCTGGACCGTGCCGGTGTTACAGCCGTGTCTAAAATGCCTTCCCGCGACGAGCTTATTGCTTCGATCGTTGGTTGCATTGGGGCACCAGCTTCCAACATCGCCGGTGCAATTGGCGCACCTGCAAGCAACATCGCAAGCATCTTGTCCACGATCGAGGACAAGGCTGCGGCCTAAACAACAAGAGGGCTGGCGTGTGGTTGAAAAACGCACGTTGGAACACATCTTATATAAACGGAAAGAGTCAAAATGGCTGATCTGAAGAAACTTGCTGAAGAGATCGTTGGTCTTACACTTCTCGAAGCACAAGAACTGAAAACCATCCTCAAAGACGAGTATGGCATCGAGCCCGCAGCTGGCGGCGCAGTAATGATGGCAGCAGCTGGCGGCGACGCTGGTGGCGCAGCTGCAGAAGAGCAGACAGAATTCGACGTAATTCTGAAGTCTGCTGGTGCATCCAAGATCAACGTGATCAAGGAAGTACGCGCGATCACAGGTCTTGGCCTGAAAGAAGCAAAAGAGCTCGTTGAAGCTGGCGGCAAAGCTGTCAAAGAAGGCGTCTCTAAAGAAGAAGCTGAAGACGTTAAGGGCAAGCTGGAAGCAGCTGGCGCGGAAGTCGAAGTTAAGTAATTCTGCTTGCAGATTTATTTTGGAAACGGCGGTCCCTTGGGGTCGCCGTTTTTGTTTGCCCTCTGCGCTAAGGACAGCATCAAACTCGCGTGAACCAATGACCGCTTTGCGGACAAAGGGTGCTTTCGCTGCGGCTGCGCCAATGTCCGCAAAAAGAAAAATAGACGCCTGATTTCCGGCGGCACGATGTTGGGGCAACTGTTATGGTTCATTCATGTTATTTGACCTTCCAGATCACGACACGCTCTACCAAGCCCTCTTGGACCGCAACGCGGCCTATGATGGGCAAGCGTATGTCGGTGTCGCGACGACAGGCGTTTTCTGTCGACTGACCTGTCCTGCGCGCAAGCCCAAGACGGAGAACTGCACTTTCTATGCTTCGGTGGGAGAGTGCATCGAGGCAGGTTTTCGCGCTTGCAAACGCTGCCATCCGTTGCAACCGATGGCGTCCGCCGACCCCTCGATTGCGGCACTTTTGGCAGCATTGGATGAACGCCCTGAGTATCGTTGGTCAGAGAACGACATTGATCGCTTGGGCTTTGACCTGTCCACCGTAAGGCGAAGTTTCAAACGGCAGTTCGGGATGACATTTCTTGAGATGGCACGGCAACGCCGACTTCGTGACGGTTTTGAAACCATGTCTGATGGGGGCAAAGTCATTGATGCTCAATTGGATGCCGGATTCGA
>NZ_JBAUHO010000065.1:0-5327 GCF_049680325.1 Planktotalea sp. | reverse complement strand
CTGCAAGATCGGTCATAACCAGGGCGGTGCTACCGCGGTCATCGAGGAAGGGATTCAGCTCGACCAGATCAAGCGCGCTAAGCAAGTTGCTATCGCAGATCATTTCCATTGCAAGATGGGCCTCGCGCAAAGTTGCCCCGCCGGGGACTGTGGTGCCCACTGCAGGGGCAAACATTGGATCGATGAAGTCGACATCCAAAGAGACATGTAACAGACCGTTGGCGGCCTTCACTTTAGCAAGGAACGCCTCCAGAGGGCGCGCGATGCCATTTTCGTCAATGGCGCGCATGTCGTGATAGGTAATGGCGCTTGCTTGCAGTGCCGCGCGCTCGGGCGCATCGACGCTACGCAGGCCGATGATGCAGATGTTTTCCTGCGCGACAGGACTGTCCACTTGCGGGAAATCCTCAAACCCGTCACGGCCAGTCACATACCCCAACGGCGTGCCATGCAAGTTGCCCGAGGCAGACGTCAAAGGTGTGTGAAAATCAGAATGTGCATCAAGCCAGAGCACGAACAGGGGGCGTTCCTGTTTTGCTGCGTAGCGCGCAGAGCCAAGAACAGAGCCCAACGAAAGGCTGTGGTCCCCGCCAAGGAATATCGGTGTACCCGTATGCATTGCCGTTTCTGCAGCTTCTGAAATGACTTGAGTCCAGCCGATGTTTTCCGCGCGCATATATCCGGGGCCAGAAGCAGTGATGGCGCTCAGATCAGGCAAGGAAAGGTTTCCTGTGTCATATACGGTCAGGCCAAGATCTGTCAGTGCCTCAGCAAGGCCCGCGGTGCGATAGGCGTCCGGGCCCATCAAGCAGCCTCTGCGGGCCTTGCCGCTATCAACGGGGCAGCCGATCAAGTGAACATTTTGAGACATGGGATTTCCCTATTAGCGTTTCCTTGGTGCAGTGATAACCTGGCAAAGCGATAAGCAGTAAGTTTATAAAGTGATCGAAAACATATAAGATATATCGAAATGGTAGATAGTAGGTTTCAAAATGGATGATCTGGACCGTCAGTTGATCGCACTTTTGCGCAAGAACGCCCGCGCTTCGCTGTCGCATTTGGCTGCAATGTTGGGGATTGCGCGGGCGACGGTTCGGGCCCGTATGGCGCGGCTTGAGGCCTCGGGCGACGTGCTGGGATATCAAGTGGTTTTGAAGGGTGATGTTTCCGCCAATGCGGTACGCGGCTTGATGATGCTTGGCGTCGAAGGGCGCGGGGCAGAGCGCATCACGCGGCAATTGACGGGCCTGCGTGAGGTGCGCGCAGTGCATAGCACAAACGGGCGCTGGGATCTGATCGTCGAGATCGGAACAGATTCGCTGGAAGCGCTGGACAAAGTGCTGGCGCTTATCCGCAAGCTAGACGGCGTCAGCACATCCGAAACCAGCCTGCTGCTGGCGACGCGCACCAGCTAGGCTTTTCGCAGCGCCATTATCCAGATAACGGCCAAAGCTACAGAGGCGAGCATGTTCCAGCTTGCCATTGATAGGCCGAACAATGCCCATGGCACTTCATCGCAGCGCACAAGCGGGGCGGCCATGATCTGCGCCAGAAGGTCACTGGAGCTCATGTCCGCGACTGATCCGGAGGTGCAGGAAGTCGGACCTTCCCACCATTTGCGCTCGACACCTGTATGATATGCGCCAATTGCCGCCGTAACAAGCGCGGCGAGCGCACCCAAGGCGGGCAGGGCACGGGTGGATAGAAACAGGGCGCTGACGCCAATAACAATCGCTGCGATATGTGGATAGCGCTGCCAATAGCACAGTTTGCAAGGGGGCATTTCGCCAATGTATTGAAAGCCAAGCGCGCCAAGCATCAAGGCCGCAGATCCGCCAGCGGCAAGAAGGATAAGTGTGTTACGGGTCATAGGAACTTTACCACATAGAAGCCTGCGAGCAGAGTGACGACAAAAAGCACAAACATAAGGGGCAGGCGCTTTTCAATGAAATCACGGATTGGTTCGCCGAATTTCCACAAAAGTGCGGCAACGATAAAAAAGCGAAGCCCGCGCGCGAAAATGGACGTTATGATAAAGGTCGACAGTGCCATGCCTGTCCAGCCCGACATGATCGTAATGACCTTATAGGGGAAGGGCGTTACCCCGGCGCTGAGAACGGCCCAGAACCCAAGGTCGTTAAAACGGGTGCTGAATTCTGCCATGGAGTCCGCTTTGCCGAGGCTTTCCAGAATAGGTGCGCCTATCTGTTCATAGGCAAGGGCACCAATGGCATATCCCAGCAATCCGCCAAGGACGGAGGCCACCAGCGCAACGCTGGCGATCAGCCATGCGCGGGACGGCCGCGCGAGAATCATCGGGATCATCAGAATGTCGGGTGGAATCGGAAAAACCGAAGACTCGATGAAGGACACAAACGCGAGCAACCAAAGCGCATGACGATGCTCTGCCCAGGAAAGGGTGATGTCATAGAGTTTTTTAAGCATTTTAGCGGCCCCTTAGTTAAAAAGGTGTGAACATGTGTGCGCAGAAGGGTCAAGAGGGCGCGTGAGACGATTTCTTTCAAGAACGTGATTGTGAGGTCTGGACCCCGCCGCAGAGCAGCGCTAAAGAGGCGCAAGTGCCCAAGTGGCGGAATGGTAGACGCAGGGGATTCAAAATCCCCCGCCTTAACGGGCGTGCCGGTTCGAGTCCGGCCTTGGGTACCAACTTGCTTGCAAGTCTCCGCATTCCCCCCTTTTTAGTATTTACGGTCTGTCTGACTGGCAGCGTTCAACCGGCTGCATCTTTTGACCCGCATTGTGCGAATCAAATTGACGTAAGATTGTGGATAACTCGGTTTTCACGGCGCTATCTTTTTGCAGAACACGTGCGCCTTCAAAACAATCGGCGAAAATCTGCTTCTTTATTGCGGGCTCGGAAACGGCGATGCCTTATTTTCCGGATTTCGTAGCGCGGACGGTCGAAAAATCGTCACAAGGGTTAACTGTTTCCGTTCTGGTGACGATGCCAAAGGAAACAATGAATAGATCCAGTTTTGGAGACAGTTAACCAATTTTAAAGGTGAAAAGCCTTTGGCGGTGCCACATTCTGCGATAAATCTGACCGGCATTGTGATGTGAAACTAAGCATTTTCCCATGGATGCTCCTAAAAATTACGGCTAAATTGCGAAAAATGTTTGTTGCCCGTGCAATGCACTATACAAACAAGGGAGCCCAACTGGGGGGCGCTCTAGGCCATGGGGGTGGCCGAAGAATGAATTGGCGTCTGCGAGGACGCAAAGCTGCTGTTGAGATCTATATTTGGATCAAGAGGCGCACCGTGCATTTTGCACGGCCCAGCTTTGTATCTCCGGTCACCTGTTTGGGATTGTCGTGTCGAAAGATGCGTCGCTGTTTTTGCCCGTGCTTACGGGCGCTTGATTGTGTGAGGGGTTCGAAATGCCTGATCTAAGAATGACCTGGGAAGACTTCTCTGGTTCGTATGGAGCTCCAGTAGCTGATGGTTCTTCTACGGTTATAGCTGCAACCGGCGACGGTGGGATCGGCGGCGTTGACGTTACTGTAGAGTATAACAACGTTGACCCGAACGCTCTCGCTTTTGCGTTGAACCTCGATACTTACGATGATCTTGGCGATGACCTGCCTACTAATTCCCAATTAAAGCTGTTGAACGACGCGACTGCGGCAGCAGGCGTAACCGATACGTCCAGCGTTGCACTGTCGTTCTCGTCTTCGGACGCACTTTATGGTGACGGCGTTTCCAACCTGACGTTCCGCATCGATGATATCGACGCCGGAACGATCAATGACGTTGACGACGGCGCAGGCGCATTCCACGAAGATATCGTTGAAATCCGGGCCTACGATCTGGCTGGCAACTTGATCCCTGTTACAATCACGCCTGGTTCGGCGATGTCCGTGACGGGTCAGACGATTGACGGTGACTCACAAGGTCTTCCGACAGATGCAGCTACCTCTGCTTTGATCTCGATCGCTGGTCCAGTTGGCCGCGTTGAAATCGACTATGCAAACGGCGGTAGCGGCACGCAGGAAATTCTTATTTCCGACCTGCTGTTTTCTACAACCGACGCAACAGCCAACGTGGATCCGATCGCAAACCCGGATTCGGCAAGCACGGAAGTCGACACATTGCTTGAGGACATCGACGTTCTTGGCAACGACAGTGATCCAGATGGCGATGCGCTGACAGTTTCCGCAGCAAGCGCACCGAACGGCACGGTTACGGTTAACCCCGATGGCACGCTTGATTATCAGCCTGATGTTGGTTTTACAGGAACCGATACGATCACCTATGTTATCGACGATGGTAATGGCGGTACTGATACTGGTGCTGTAACTGTTACAGTCGGGACACTGAACACAGACCCAGATGCACAGCCTGACACAGCCACTACAACGGCTGGCACGGCGGTCACGATCTTCCCGCTCGGCAACGACACCGATCCTGAAGGCGATGTTCTGACAATCACGTCAGCAACTGCACCTGACGGTACGGTTACGATTTCGCCAGACGGAACGTCAGTAACCTATACGCCTGATGTTGGCTTCAACAATGATGTCGACACGATCACTTATACCATTTCCGATGGAAATGGCGGCACTGATACGACAACTATTCAGGTTATTGTCGGTACACCGGGCCTTGATGGTATCGTTGAAGGTACCGCGGGTAGCGATCTGATCGATACGACGTATCTGGGCGATCCAGAAGGCGATCAGATTGATAACTCCGATGCGATTGCCCCGGAAACTGGCGCGCAGGACGATGTTGTTGAAGCTGGCGACGGCGATGACACAATCGATGCTGGCCTTGGCGACGACTATGTCGACGCTGGCACAGGCGATGACGTTGTAACGACGGGCGAAGGCGATGATACCGTCTTTGGCGGCACTGGTTCGGACGACATCGACACGGGTGAAGGCGACGATTCCGTCTTCTCTGATGAAGGTGACGACACGATCACAACCGGCGACGGTCAAGACACTATTCTTGCTGGTCTTGGCAATGATGTTATCGACACAAGCGGAAGCATTCCGCTGCTCGATGATGCGCCGTTCCCGTCGATCCCGACTGATGATGATCCTGATGATGACCGTGATTTCGTTGATGCGGATGAGGGCGATGACCTTATCACGACAGGCGATGATGACGATACAATCATCGGCGGCGAAGGTAACGATACAATCAACTCCGGTATCGACAATGACTCTGTCATTGGTGATGGCGGCGACGATTTGATTAACGATGTACAAGGTGCCGACTTTGTTGATGGTGGTGACGGAAACGATACAATCAACGTAGGTCTTGATACCTTCAGCGATTATATCGGCGATGATCCTAACC
>NZ_JBAUHO010000064.1:0-2154 GCF_049680325.1 Planktotalea sp. | reverse complement strand
TGGTCTTCCACACCAACATCTTTTAGTTTGCGGCGCAGCAGCGTCATGTCAGGCGGTACGGCAAGGAACCAAACCATGTTTGCCTGAAGCCGGTGCCTTTCCTGCTCACTCAGCCCCTCAACAGATGCAACTTGGGTCTCCAACGCTTTGCGTTCAGCGTCGGCGATACGCCCGTCAGCATGGGCAACAAACGAGGCAAGTGCCAACTCCATCAACGCGGTCTGATAGCTTGCCGAAACATCTTCCAGCTTTTCGATCTGCTCGCCGAGATCAAACAGAACCACAGGCTCTTCCGGTTTCGGTGAACGCAGTCCAAAGCGAGGATCAGGTGCGAGCCCAAATCCAAGACGCGCCAAAGCATCTGCCGCCCCTGTTAGCTGTCTCTTTCCAATTTTCGTACTGCGCTGTCCTTCGAGCTTTTCGATCACGTCGGCCAGCGGAATAAGTCCGCCGCTCTGCATGATCCCCCTCGCCCACTCTTTCAGCGCTTCCATTTCTGTCGACGGGAACAGGGTCCACAGATCTAGTGGCAAAAGGGCGTGCGCTTCGATGCTTCCCCTGCCCTCGGGGTTCCGACCAAGATAGCGGCTCAGCTTATCAAGGTCGTCTATGACTTCATCCGCGATCTCCTGCGCGATCTCGACTGGCTTTCGCAATCCGGAGATATCAGGAACGGGTTTGCCATCGGCTGTCGGATTGAGAGTTCCTTCAAACTCGCTTGAGGCTGCGCGATAGGTGGCTTTGAGATGTTTGCGCGGCTTGCTGACCTTTAGGCCACTGGGAAAGCGATCCTCAAATCGGATTTTGAACAACGCCAAGAATTCATCACGGCACCGCGTTGCTGGCGTGCGCAAATGGCTTTCTGGATGGCACATCAACCAGCTCAGAACCCAGTCTGCACTCAGGTTTTCTCCCTTATCAAGACGAGCGCCAATCGCATACTTCAGCGAAAAAGGAAGCTCCCAACCCTGGCGTTCAAAGATCGGCTCCAGCGCCTCAAACTCAGTTTCGGCAAGTGTCGCGATATCAAGAAATTCTCCCAAGTATCGCTTCACCGAATGGTTTTCGGGATAGACGGAAATCAATCTGCGAACTTCCGCAATGATATCCTTTGCATCAGCATTGGATTGATCGACAAAAAATCGCCGTTCTAACCCATAAAAATACAAGAACATGTAGCCCGGATCATAGGATGGGTCAGACCGGCCACTTGCCAACCATTCAAGATAGGTCGCCCTGCTTCGTGCTGAAATATCAGAATACCCAGGCCAGTATGACATGCCCTCCCCTGCCCTATCGTCCCCTGTCCTCGCGACGGAGAGAGAAGGGTCGATGTAGGCCCTGCATTTGTCGCGATAGCCATGGTGATTAAGCAATGGCGGCGTGCCGACATAGACCATTCCGCCAATATCTCGCCCAGCAACGGTCGTGGTCTCTGCCGCTGGTATCCAGCCATTTTTACGTGAATTCGATTGCGGCTTTCGAGACGATGGCCGCGCGTTCTCGTACCGCTTTGCAATTGCCGAAAGTGCTGGTGCCGCAGACTGGCCGGCACTCACGATTTCCGCGTAGTCCTGTTTTGGTGGTTTGGGCGGCGCTGTCGACGATGATTGAATAGCATTTGCTTCGCGAGTTCTCTCTCGCTCACGTTCGATGCGTTTTTCGTGGGCACTTACGCGGGTCACTGGCTCGGTTTGAGTTACTCTTGTGTTTGTGCTTTCCGCTGCAAGCACTTTGGCTTCCACTTTTCGGGATCGTCTCTTTTCTTGCCACCAGACCAAAACGATAGGTAAGCCGAAGGCAAAGAGCATTTGACCGCCAACGGGCCAGCCTTGCAGCACGGTCACTACGGCAACCATGCACAACAAAAAATAGAGTGCGTAAAAAAATAGAACTCGAAAAAGCTTTAGTACTGATGACATTAATCAAACCCTGGTGCGAATTACATTAGTTTGCGGGATTTTCGATGAAGCCGCTATCGCTAAAGTGGCAGTGCAAAACTTTTCAGTCTTCAATTTTATTTCCCGTACAAACATCCATGAGAGCCAGAGAAAGGGAAGCCCGATTGCCGGGCTTGAAAGGATAGAGAGAGTCTCATCCGGGCCCGTCCAAAAGGACGAAACCCATGGCAAAATCCCAAACCAAAGCGAAGAC
>NZ_JBAUHO010000063.1:0-12166 GCF_049680325.1 Planktotalea sp. | reverse complement strand
ATATTCCAGCGAGTAGTCCTGCGAAATAACTTTGCCCGGCAATTTGCCGGCTTTACGCACTGGGACAAACCCGATGCTCAGCTGGTGCGCAATCGCGCCGCCAAGGATGAAGCCGCGCGCCTCCAAGCCCACAACCTTGTCGATTTTCACACCAACATAGGGGTGTAAAAGCTGATCGATTGCCATGCGAAAACCGCGTGGATCAGCGAAAAGCGTCGTCACATCGCGAAACATAATCCCTTCATGGGGAAAATCGGGAATTGTGCGAATGTAGTCTTTTACGGTTTTCATGGGCATGATCCTTTTGCGTTGGCGCATACCTAGCGCGCTGGATAGTGTCGGCCAAGTGCCATGATGTCCTGTTCGCCCAGTTTGGTGCGCGAATTGCTTGATTGAGAGAAGATCGAGCGCGTTTCGTAATATTTGCCGCCTATGTCTGTCAGAAGGCCAAGCCCTTGGATGATCTCTTCGAGCATCGCACTTTCATAGGCGCGCATTTGCAGGCCCAGCGTGAATAGGATGACGGATTTCAAGATTACACCGTCCTTGGTGAAGACCCTGACACCCGCGGCAGATATCGGCGTGCCATCCAACGCGGCGTAGCCAGAGTTTTCGATCTGTGAACGTGCGGGCATGTCGATAAAAAGAATTGGAATATCCGGATCGTCGTCGCTCCGCTCAAGGCGTATCGCGCTGCCAGCCGAGTTTATCGCTTGGATTGCCCGAGCAAGGGCCGCCTCTGCGCGTTTCTTTTTGCCGCCCAAATAGACTGGGTCCATGCGTGTGATCCCGATGGTTAGCTTCGGCTTGGACCATTTCACAATGGGTTTTGCACACTCGCCTTTGGGCGGGGCGGCGCAAGACACCAGACGATAGAAATCGTTATCACTTAGCTCTGTTTGCGTGTTCAGGTATTCTTGCGCGCTTGCATTTGTAGAAAGTGCCAGCACCATCAAGCAAGCGCGCCAGATCATGCCCGCCGCAACGCCGCCGTCGCAGCGCCCATACAGATAAGGGTTAGACCGCCTGCTTGGGTCAGGCGGCGTATAATCGCGGGACGCGAAATCTGCGCACGCATCACATCGGCCAAAAGCGCGTAGGCAAAAGCATTTAGCGCGGCAAGCCCGACGAAAGTTGCGATCAGGATTGCTGCTTGCGGTGCATAGGCGGTTTCTACCGCGATGAATTGGGGCACAAAGGCAATGAAAAATCCAATGCTTTTCGGGTTCAAAGCCGTAACAATTGCTGAGTGCCAGAAAACATGGCGCGGGCTTGCTGTTGCATCTGTATGGACCAAACCAGCGCCTTGCTTCGGGGCGTTTCTGAACATTTTGATGCCAAGGTAGATCAAATACACAGCGCCTGCCCATTTCACGATGCTGAAGGCCAGCGCGGAGGTCGCAATGAGTGCGCCAAGCCCGACGAGCGAGGCGCTCATCGCGATCAAATCACCAAGCGCAACGCCAGAGGCGGTTGCAATTGCCACCTTGCGCCCCTGCGTGAGCGCGTAACTCAATACCAGCAAGATCGTTGGCCCGGGGATGAGCAATAATGCAGTGGAGGCTGCAACGAAGGCGAGCCAAAGCGAGAGATCCATTAGCCCAAAACCCTGCCAGCAACCGCATCCAGCTTGGCCAGCAAGGCAGGATCACGCTTTTCCGGGGCCGTCATTATGGCAAACTCCAACGCCTTGTCACAGCCATGGGCGCAATCTTCGCGGGCGCTCCCGAGCAGGGCCGGCAGGCGTTTGACCAAGTCACGACCTTTGTCAGAGTTGCCCATAAGGGTTGCAATGATCGCGGTCACATCGACCTCGCCGTGATCCGGGTGCCAGCTGTCGTAATCGGTAATCATTGCAACGGAGGCGTAGCAAAGCTCTGCCTCGCGGGCGAGTTTGGCCTCAGGCATATTGGTCATGCCGATGACATCCGCCCCCCAACTCTCGCGGTACATCTTGCTCTCGGCGAGCGTAGAGAACTGCGGTCCTTCCATCGCCAGATAGGTGCCGCCCATGTGGACGTTAATCCCTGCATCTTTGGCTGCCGTGTGACAGGCTTCAGACAGACGAGGGCAGGTGGGATGGGCTACGCTGACATGAGCGACGCAGCCCGTCCCGAAGAAGCTTTTTTCGCGCGCAAACGTGCGGTCAATGAATTGATCGACAATAACGAAATCGCCCGGTGCCATTTCTTCGCGAAACGAGCCACAGGCAGAGACAGAGATCACATCGGTCACGCCAACCCGCTTGAGCGCGTCAATATTCGCGCGGTAGGGAACCGTCGTCGGCGAATGCACATGCCCGCGCCCGTGGCGCGGCAGGAACGCCATTTTGACGCCATCAAGACTGCCCGTCAGAATTTCATCTGACGGATCACCCCAAGGCGTTTCAACCGCCTGCCATTTAGCCCCTTCAAGCCCCTCAATATCGTAAATCCCGGAGCCGCCGATCACGGCAATCATGGTGTCGCTCATCTGTTTCGCCTTGCGCTATCGAATTTTGTTTGCAGGCTAACGGGGCTGGCACGTAAAGAAAATGCGACATTTTCCAAGGCACATCAAATTGCCGTGCAAGCAAGGGTGTTCTTTGCTTAGGCTTTGCGTTAGGCAGCGCTAACAAATCAATCCCCGTTAGACAGGTTATTCCATGAAACGAGCTATTCTCGGTGCATTCGCCAATCACATCACGCCACCAGATTTGCGGTGGATGCCTGATGAGGGCGTTTCCATCGGGCGTTTGCGCATCGAGTTGCTCTCTGGGCTAACTGTTGCGCTGGCCTTGGTGCCCGAAGCGGTCGCCTTTGCATTTGTCGCGGGCGTTCACCCGCTTGTTGGGCTTTATGCGGCTTTCCTGGTGGGTTTAATCACAGCGCTGATTGGTGGTCGTCCGGGGATGATTTCGGGCGCAACGGGCGCTTTGGCGGTTGTGATGGTGGCGCTGGTTGCACAGCACGGCGTTGAATATCTGTTTGCGACCGTCGTTTTGATGGGGCTTTTGCAGATTTTCGCAGGGGCGATGCATTGGGGTAAGTTTATCCGCCTTGTGCCGCATCCTGTGATGCTTGGCTTTGTGAACGGGCTTGCGATTGTGATTTTCCTTGCTCAGCTCACGCAGTTCAAAGTGCCGGGTACGGTAGTGAATACAGGGCATGGCATGTCTGGCGGTGAATGGCTTTCAGGTGGGCCGCTCTTTTTGATGCTTGCGTTAGTGGCCTGCACAATGGCGATTATCTGGGTCATGCCGCGTATCACCAAATTCATCCCTGCGCCGCTTGCCGGTATCGGTATCGTCGCAGCGGTGGTTATTGCCTTTGGACTTGATGTGCCCCGTGTCGGTGATCTGGCCTCTATCCAGGGCGGCTTGCCAAGCCTGCATATTCCCACCGTTCCGCTAACTTGGGAAACGTTCCAGATTATTCTGCCTTACGCAGTTATTCTCGCGGCGATTGGCCTGATTGAAAGTCTTCTGACATTGAACCTTGTCGGTGAAATGACGGGCAAACGCGGGGGTGCGTCGCAAGAATGCATCGCGCAGGGCATCGCCAACACTGTCACGGGTTTCTTCGGTGGCATGGGGGGCTGCGCGATGATTGGTCAGTCGATGATCAACGTGAAGTCAGGTGGGCGCACGCGCATTGCGGGCATTGCAGCGGCTGTTTTCCTTTTGCTGTTTATCGTGGCTGGTTCTTCGATTATCGAACTTATCCCACTGGCGGCGCTGGTTGGTGTAATGTTCATGGTGGTGATCGGTACGTTCGCCTGGAACTCCCTGCTTATCTTGCGCCGTGTGCCGCTGATGGATGCGTTTGTGATTGTCCTTGTTACGGTGGTCACCGTTTACTCTGACCTCGCAGTTGCGGTTGTTGTCGGCGTTATCGTCTCTGCGCTGGCCTATGCATGGAACAACGCGCGCCGCATTCACGCGATCGAGCGTCTTTCAACAAGCGCCGAAGGGGCAAAGGTCTATGAAATCCAGGGACCGCTGTTCTTTGGCTCCAGCGATGGTTTCATCGAGTTGTTCAAAGTCGAGAGCGATCCAGCCGAAGTAATCGTTGATTTTGCTCAAAGCCGCGTCGTCGACCAATCTGCACTACAAGCGATTGAAGCGGTCGCAGGCAAATACAAAGATGCAGGCAAGCGCATTCAATTGCGTCACCTTAGCCGCGATTGTCACAAGCTTTTAAAACAAGCAGGTCATTTGATGATCGATAGCGATGACGATCCTGATTACGAAATCGCAGTTGATTACCAGGTGCGCACAGGTATTTTAGGCGATCACTGATAAAGGTCGGGCGCGTGGTTTTCAACGCGCCCGCCAAACACCCGGATTAATCGTCAGGGCGGCTAAGTTCGAAAACATTCTCGACAATTGAATAGTCACGATAGCCAAGCCGCGCCAGGGGTTTGAATGTAGAGATATCAAAGCGCCCGTCTTTGATATGCTCGTCGCGCATATGCACGCCTGTTACTTCACCCAGAACCAGAAAATTAGCCTCGCCTTCCAGTGTGATAATCTGTGTCAGCTTGCATTCCAGCGACGCCGGGGCGGCGGCAACCCTTGGGGCATTGATGCTTTCGCATTCGCCCTTTTCCAGCCCTGCGCGTTCAAACTCATCGACGTTCGCAGCGAATGTGGCACTAGAAATGTTCATTGCATCTTGCAGCGCCGCCGAGACGATGTTGATGCAGAAAACACCCGTTTCGCGGATCACCGATACGCTGTCTTTCGTGCCGTTGCGATCCTCTTTGGTGCCTGTCGATGCGAACATCACTTGCGGCGGCACATAGGCGACGGCGTTGAAAAAGCTGTAGGGCGCAAGATTGTCGTGCCCGTTTGCATCGCGCGTTGATATCCAGCCAATCGGGCGGGGCGTCACAATAGCGTTGAACGGGTTATGTGGCAGGCCGTGGCCGACTTCCGGGCGATAGAACATCTTTTGCACTCCTTGTTTGCCCAATCGCTAACGCCATGTTAGGCGCGATGCCAGCCAAAATGTCGGGCGAATTCAGTGGGGCGGCATCGTGTACGAGCTAAAACGCGAAACATCTGAGGACTGGTGGGAGGTCGAAGCCCTCTATGATCTGTGCTTTGCGCCTGGTCGCGAAGCGTTGTCATCCTATCGTTTGCGCGATGGCATTGCCCCTGTTGGCACGCTTAGCTGCGTTGCGCGCGACGGGGATGGGATATTATCAGGTGCAATTCGTTATTGGCCGGTGCTTGTCGGAGGAACACCAACCTTGCTGTTGGGGCCTGTTGCCGTACACCCGACGCGGCAAGGTGAAGGTTTAGGCGGCGCTTTGGTTCGCGATAGCCTGGCGCGCGCTGCCGAAAGCGGCTGGGAACGGGTTCTGCTTGTCGGCGATGAACCGTACTATTCCAAATTCGGTTTTGCGCGACTGGATGGTGTCTTCATGCCGCCGCCAACCAACCCCGCGCGGGTTCTTGGGCTGTCGCTGCGCTCTGATGCATGGCGCGATGTCACGGGTAATGTTACGCGTAGTGCTTGAAACTCAGGACTTTAGCCCCGATTTATAGATGATGGATATCGTTCACACCCCGGAAAATCTTGAACAAGACATCGCCTTGATCGCCAAACGCTATCGCAAAGCGGGGGGCGTTGGCATTCAAGTACTAAACCTTGTCGGGGGGCAGGCAGAAAACCTTCTAGAGCGCTTGCCAGACGTTGTGAAAGAGCGCCTGGAAGATGCCACGCAAAAAGCGCTAGAGGCAGCACTGCGCGCCGCGACGCGTTCCCGCGGTGTTGTGCCGGATCAAAGCACGTGGCTTAACACGGTCGCTGCGACGGCGATGGGGGCTGTTGGCGGGGCAGGTGGCTTGCCAACGGCATTGGCAGAGTTGCCCGTCACAACAACCGTATTGCTGCGCGCAATTCAGGGCATCGCTGTCGAATACGGGTTCGATCCAACCCAACCGGAGATACAGGCAGAATGCCTTCAGGTCTTTGCCGCCGCTGGACCGCTTGCAGCGGATGATGGTGCGGACATGGGATTCCTGAGCGCGCGCGTCACGCTGACTGGCACGACGGTGCAAGGTATCATTGCGCGCATTGCACCCCGTTTAAGTGCCGCGCTTGGTCAAAAGCTGGCAGCGCAGGCCGTTCCCGTAATTGGCGCGGTTGCGGGGGCAGCGACGAATTATGCATATACCAGCTATTATCAGGAAATGGCGCATGTCCACTTTGCCTTGATGCGCGCAGGTACCAAATACGGCGTTGATCGTCCAACCCTGGTTTTGCAGCTCTCGAAAGCGGTCAAACAGTCTTGAGATAATCCATTACGGGCTTACGCACCGAGTGGGTGCCATTTGCATGACAATCCTCAATAATCTTGCGCACTTCCCCCAGATCAACGCGTCTGAGCAGATGCTTTACAGGGCCGATTGAAGCAGGGCGCATCGAGAGTGTCTTTAGTCCGATAGCTGCAAAACAGGCGGCTTCTACAGGCCGTCCAGCATCTTCACCGCAGAAAGACAGCGGCGTGTTCGATATTTCGCAGCGTGTGATGATCCCTTGCAGGAAGCTTAGAAATGGAATCGACAGCGTGTCATAGCGCCTACGAACACGTTCGTTTTCGCGATCAGCCGCAAAGAAGAACTGTTTCAAATCGTTGCCCCCGATCGACAGGAACTCGACCTCGTCAAAGAACGCCTGCGGTGCGAAAGCTAATGATGGCGTTTCCAACATCGCACCAATCTCAAGCGTTTCTGGCAAGGGATGACCCAAGCGGCGCTCGCGCTCCATAGCCTTATCCATTTCAGCCTTGGCTGCGACGTATTCGCTATACTGGGCAACAAAAGGAAACATAACAGACAGCTTGCGTCCAGCGGCTGCACGTAGAAGCGCCTGCAACTGCATCCGCATGACACCGGGCTTGTCCAGACCAACCCGGATCGCGCGCCAACCCAAGGCGGGGTTCGGCTCGTCATTTGGTTTCATATAGGTCAGGACTTTGTCAGAGCCGATATCAAGCGTGCGAAACACGACGCGCTTGTCGCTTGCCGCGTCCAAAACGCGGCTATAAAGCGCGCTTAGTTCAGAGCGTTTGGGCATCTGGTTGCGCACGAGGAATTGCAGCTCTGTACGGAACAGGCCGACGCCATCTGCGCCCGAATTCTCAAGCGAGGGAAGGTCGGCCATCAGGCCCGCATTCATGCATAGCGAAATCGTTGTGCCGCAGCTCGTCGTTGCTGGCTTGTCGCGGATTTCGGTGTAGCGTTCCTGCGCATTGGCCTGCATCGCCATTTTGTCGCGAAAGGCTGCGCTGACCGTGTCATCGGGACGCAAATGGACGATGCCTTGATCGCCGTCCACCATGATGTGATCGCCGTTTAGTGCTTCGCGGGTGATCGCCTCGGCGTGGATGACAAGCGGGATTGCCAGTGCACGCGCGACAATTGCTGCGTGCGAGCCGACAGAACCTTCTTCAAGCACGATTGCCTTCAAGGAGCGCCCATACTCAAGCAGCTCGCCGGGGCCAATGTTGCGGGCAATCAGAACAGGATCAGCCGGCAATTCTGCCCCCGTGACGCTGCCTTGTCCCGTAAGAATGCGCAGCAAGCGGTTGGAAAGATCATCAAGGTCGTGCAAGCGCTCGCGCATATATGCATCGCTAACCTGCCCGATGCGTGTGCGCGCGAGGGTTTGCTCTTTTTCCACGGCCGCCTCGGCGGTAAGGCCGTTGGAGATATCCTCCTGCATGCGGCGCATCCAGCCTTTGGAATTGGCAAACATGCGGTAGGCTTCAAGAACTTGCAGCTGCTCGCCGTCGCCGCCTTTGGCCCCGGAAAGAAGTTTGTCGACGCTAATGCGCAGTGTATCAACAGCTTCGCTTAATCGAACGGCCTCTTTGGCGGGATCTTCAGCAATAACATTGGTGACAACAACGCGCGGTTCGTGCAGCCAAACATGCCCGACCGCCGCGCCTTCCTGCCCCGTGGTGCCGCGTAGCAGAACGGGTTGCTGATGGCGCGCAGAAAGGGCTTCGCCTTCACCAAGGAAGGCACCAAGTTCGGTCATTTCGGCCAGCACCATTGCAACGACTTCAAGTGCGTAAAGCTCATCGGCAGAAAACAAACGCGATGCTTTGGATTGAACAACCAGAACGCCTAGCTTTTCACCAAGCCGCTGAATGGGAATGCCGAGAAAGGACGAGTAAATTTCCTCGCCGGTTTCGGGCATAAAGCGGAAGCCTTTTTCGGAAGGGGCGTCAGCAGTGTTTATCGTTTTGGATGTCTTGGCGACGCGGCCAACCAGACCTTCGCCAAGGCGCATGCGGGTTTGGTGAACCGCCTCTGCATTCAAGCCTTGCGATGCGCATAGTTCCAGCGTCTCTGCATCGCGAAACAGATAGATCGAGCAAACTTCGGTTTGCATGGAGGAGGCAATCAGATTGGTGATTTCATCAAGGCGCTGTTGCCCGTCACCATCCTTGGCCATTGCATCGCGCAAACGGCCCAGAAGCTTGCGACTTTCGCTTTCCCGTCCATGCTGCATAGTCTTATCCAGTCCCCCAAAGGACAAAGCCCCAGCGCAAAACGCCGCTGCCATTGTCCTACTTATCTAACTGTTATGCACGTTCATCGCGGGAGAAGAAAGCAAAGAGCACAGGGCGATAAGCAAGAAACCAAAGCGTTTGCCTAAAATCTGTGCGATTTTCCTCTCTCCAAAAATATCCCGGGGAGCGCGAGGGGCTGGCCCCTCGCTTCGGTGCGATCCTGATAAGGATCGCAGATCAATTCACGCTGATTAAGCCGCTTTTTCCAACTCAAACGCGTCATGCAGCGCCTGAACAGCCAATTCCATATACTTGCGATCCACAAGCACAGAAATTTTGATCTCGGACGTCGCTATAACCTTGATGTTGATGCCTTCATCGCTGAGCGTTTTGAACATTTTCGCGGCGACACCGGACTGGCTACGCATGCCAATACCAACGGCGGAAATCTTGGCCACGTTGGTGTCTGCAATCAAGTCATGGTAGTTGATTTCACCTGCCGCTTTGGCATCTTCCATCGCTTTTTCTGCACGCTTCACCTGATCTGTGGGGCAAGAAAACGTCATATCCGTACGGCCGTCTTCGGCGATGTTCTGGATTATCATATCTACGTTTACGCCAGCGTCCGAGAGCGGCCCAAAAATCGCGGCAGCGATACCAGGACGGTCTGCCACAGAGACGAGGGTCATTTTCGCTTCATCGCGGCTATAGGCGATGCCAGAGACGACATTTGATTCCATGATTTCCTCCTCAGCGCAGACAAGCGTGCCTGCGGTGTCTGATTGTTCTTCAAATGAGCTGAGCACGCGTAGTTTAACTTTGTAACGCATGGCCAGCTCGACAGAGCGTGTTTGCAAGACTTTCGCGCCAAGGCTTGCCAGTTCAAGCATTTCTTCAAAGGCGATCTTATCAAGCTTGCGGGCTTTGTCGGTGATGCGCGGATCGGTGGTGTAGACGCCGTCCACATCCGTGTAGATATCACAGCGTTCGGCCTCGAAGGCCGCCGCAAAGGCAACGGCAGTTGTGTCTGACCCGCCGCGCCCTAATGTCGTGATGCGACCCTCCGGACTAACGCCCTGAAAACCTGCGACGACGGCAACTTTCATGCCTTCGCCAAACTTGGCCATCAGGTTGTCAGTCGGGATCTCTTCAATCCGTGCCGCAGAGTGCGCAGAGGTGGTTTTAACGGGCACCTGCCATCCTTGCCAGCTACGCGCGGGCACGTCCATTTCTTGCAGCGTCAGGGCCATCAGTCCTGCGGTCACATTCTCGCCAGAGCTGACGATCGCATCATATTCGCGCGCGTCATATAAGGGAGAGGTTTCATCGACCCAGCCGACCAACTCGTTGGTTTTGCCAGACATGGCAGAGACGATGACGATCACGTCATAGCCTTTGGCAACTTCCACACCCACGCGTTTGGCGGCGCGTTTGATACGGTCCAGATTTGCGACAGAAGTGCCGCCGAATTTCATCACCAGAACGGGCATTCTCGCGTCCTTGTTAGGGTAAGTTGCGCAGCATTTACGTCGCGCAGCCCATAAGGGCAAGAGGAAGGGCGAAGGCGTGTCGTCGCGGCGCGTATTGTGTTAGAACGGGATCACTGTCCCATCATAGTTTTCAAAGACACCAGTGTGATCGCCCCCAAGACAATCAAAGCGCGCAATCAGCCCCGCTGCAGAGGTGGCCGCATCAATATCGGCACTCGAACCGCCCATATCCGTGCGCACCCAGCCGGGGTGATAGGCCCCAATTGCGATGCCTTGGGGCTTTAGGTCAATCGCCATATTCCGCGTAAGATTAAGCACCGCTGCTTTTGAAGCACGGTAGATATAAGCGCCGCCGCCAGCGCGCTCATCCGATCCCATTTGCGAAGAAAGCACAGCGATTTTGGGGGCTTTGCTAAGTCGCAACGCAGGAAGCAGTGCTTCAATCGTCTGGAATACGCCAGTGACGTTGATTGCAAAGGTATCTGCCCAAAGCTGTGCATCAAAACCGTTTCCCAGCGAATGCCCCTTATCAAGATAGACGCCCGCATTGCAGATCAGCAAATCAAGCGGGCCTTCAAAGCTGTCAGCAAGCGCTGTGAGCTGGGCCCTGTCGGTGACATCCAACGCAGCGCCCGTGCTGCCATCACGCGAGGTCGCAACAACTGTGTCGCCGCGCGCGCGCAGTTGGGATGTCATCTGTTCGCCAATGCCGCGATTGCCGCCCGTCAAAAGTACTTGCATCAATTATCTTTCCCACTTTGCCGGAAGGGTAGCGGAACAACCGGGACCCCATCTTCCAACAATTTTCGTGCTTCATCTATCTTGGCTTCGCCATAGATGGACTTTTCTGGCGCATCGCCGTCATGCATTGCGCGTGCGCGCTTGGCGAAATCAGCCCCGACGTATTCGCTGTTTGCTTCAACCTGCTTGCGCATTTCGGCGACCATCTGCTCTGCGGGGCTGGCTGGCGCTGACAGTGGTCCGCGCCGGGGTTCGTCTGGCCGGGGTTCGTTTGGCTGGGGTTTGCCTGCGGCGCTTTTTCTAGCGGGGCGAACTGCAGGGGCCATCAAGACTTTTTTGACGTCAACCGTGCCGCAGATTGCGCAAGTGACCAATCCCGCATTTTGTAACTTGTCAAAGGCAGCCGCAGATTGGAACCAGCTGTCAAATTTGTGATCTTTTGAACATTTGAGTGAGTATTGAATCATGTCGAAACTGTATCGGTCTGAGAGGGGTTAGTCGACAACTGTTATAGTTTGGTCAGATTTGCCGGGTCAAAGTTGGAAATGATAAAGGCCAGCTCTGGATCGCTGACTTTGCGTGCGGCTTGCGCCAAGCGAAACCACTTGCGCTTGCGCTGTTTCACTTCTCGGTAACTGTCATGAATTGTCTTCACCTTGAGTGGATAGACCAAAGCGACGCAGGGCAGGGAACGCCCAGAAACATGTTGTTTTGTATAGGAAAATGCACCAAGGCTTTCGTCGTAGCTTTTGCCCTCAACACCGGCTTCTTCAAGCGCTTCAATTGCTGCGCTTTGGGCCGGGAGCATCCCGTCCTGAGGCCATCCTTTTGGAATAATCCAGCGCCGCGTGCGGCGACTGGTGACAAGCAGTATCTCGGGCTTACCTTTGCGCAAACGATAACAAAGTGCTGCAAATTGTGTGCGAAGGCCAGTTTTTTTGGCACCACGCATATTGATCGGGGCGAAAGGCGTATCGGGCGCAAGACGCTCCTTGCTTGTTTTCTTGGATTTGACGAGCGGTGCCGACTTTTTCTTGGCAACTTTGGTATTCTTCATCGTCTCAAGTCTTTGACAGTCGAGCGAGCGCGTCTAACGCCGCGTCAAGATCAGTTGTTTTTTCCAGTGCGGCGCTTGCCGCTTGTCGCAATGTGGCTGCGACTTCGTGATCTTGCAAGTCGATCAATGCCTCTGCAATTTGGCTTTGGTTGGCACAGAGCCGCGCGCCCGCGTGGGTTTTCAGTGCGGCATAAGGTTCGGTAAAATTTTCCAGATGCGGGCCATGTAGCAAAGCACAGTTGTAGAATGCGGGCTCGTAGGGGGTATGTCCGCCTTTTGGCACCAAGGAGCCTGCGACAAAACATATGCCGCATGCGCGATACCATCGGTCCATTTCGCCCAATGTATCAGCAAGATAAATGTCGCT
>NZ_JBAUHO010000062.1:0-5365 GCF_049680325.1 Planktotalea sp. | reverse complement strand
CAATAGAATGGCCCGCGCGAAAGCTGTCGACATGGGGCAACATCGCGCGGATCCCTGCGGCCTTGGGCGCAAACCCGTCCCAGCGCAATAGCGGGTTCAACCAAATCACACGCCGCGCCGACAGGTGCAGGCGCTGCATCTGATGCGCAAGCCTGTCAGGGTCATCGCGGTCCAGCCCATCGGTGATCAGCAACACAACCGCCCCCTGCCCCAAAACCCGCCGCGACCAGTCGCGGTTGAACGCTTCCAGCGACTTGCCGATGCGCGTGCCGCCTTCCCAATCCTGCGCCTGAGCGCCGGCGGCCTTCAGCGCCGCATCCACATCACGGGTGCGCAAATGGCGGGTGACATTGGTCAATTGCGTGCCAAAGGTGAACGCATGCACCTGCGCCCATCCAGCCCCGCGCTCGTTTGCAACGGCATGCAGGAAATGCAGGATCAGGCGGGAATATTGGCTCATGGAGCCGGAAATATCGCAGAGCACAACCAGATTGGGCCAACGCGGTTTGGGCTGTTTCAGCGACAGTGCCGTCATCTCGCCGCCCTGCCGCAGGGCCGCGCGCAACGAGCGCGCGGCATCCACGCGCCCCTGCCCGAAACTGGCAGACGTCCGGCGCGATGGCAGCGGTTTGATCGGCAGTCTCAAACGCGCCAGCATCCGCTTCGCTTCCGCAACCTCGGCCAGACTCATCAACTCGAAATCCAGCGTCTTGAGGCGTTCGGTTGAGGACATCGTCAGCGAAGCATCGACCTCGATCAAGGTCTCTTCCTCTTTGTTCTCTTCGGCCTCGTCCCGGGGCGGCGCCTGTGCACCGTCCAGCAGAGCTTCCGCAGCCCGTTTCTCCGCCGCTTGCGCTGGACGCTCTTCCTGCACGCCACGGATGGCGGGCAGCATTGCTGCCATCATATGTTCCAGATACCGCGGGTCGCGCCAATAGAGGCGAAACAACTGCGCAAAGATGCGCGCATGCTCGGGCCGGTTCACAAAACAGGCGTGTAGTGTCCAGAAGAAATCCCGCTTCTCGGTGAAGCCCGCTGCCTCCACCGCACGGATCGCATCGATCACCCGTCCCGGCCCGATAGGCAGGCCTGCACGGCGCAGGGCGCGGGCAAAATGGGTGATGTTCCCCGCCAGACGCGGGTTGTCGGGGAGTGCGAGGGGGGCGTATTCAACCATTCAAGCCCCCTGCGCGGGGTGTAAGGACGGGATTGAGCATATAAGGCCAAATGAGAAAGGCATTATGCGTCCAGACTGGCCCGTGCTTCGTCCAGCAGGCGTTTGGCCTCGGACCCTTGTAGCTTGGCGATGTCATCTTGGTATTTCAGCACAGCACCCAGAGTATCCGCGATGACTTCGGGGCTGAGTGTAAGGACATCAAGCGCCAGCAGACATTTTGCCCAGTCAATAGTCTCGGCCACGCCCGGTTTTTTGAACAGATCTTCGGTGCGCAGGCGCTGCACAAAAGCAACCACTTCGCGGCTGAGGGCCTCGGCAGCTTCGGGCGCGCGGGCGTGCAGGATCTCCATCTCGCGTTCAAAATCGGGGTAGTCGACCCAATGATAAAGGCAGCGGCGTTTCAACGCGTCATTCACTTCGCGTGTGCGGTTGGACGTAAGGATGACGATGGGCGGCTCGGGCGCTTTGATTGTGCCAAGTTCCGGAATGGTGACCTGAAAGTCGGAGAGCGCCTCGAGCAAGAACGCCTCGAAAGGCTCATCGGTGCGGTCCAGTTCATCAATCAATAGCACAGGCGCACCGCCCTCTTGCGGGCGCATGGCATCCAG
Organism: Planktotalea sp.; assembly: GCF_049680325.1. Taxonomy (GTDB): domain Bacteria; phylum Pseudomonadota; class Alphaproteobacteria; order Rhodobacterales; family Rhodobacteraceae; genus Planktotalea. Next base: position 3,580 of record NZ_JBAUHO010000062.1, on the reverse strand, counting down.
AAGCGGGCGCTCGATCAGGAATTCCTCTGAGAAAAGTTCTGTTGTAAGCGATTTGCGATCCGCGCCGCCCGTTGCCTCGGCGCTCCGGATGGCGATCATTTGCGCAGGGAAGTTCCATTCATAGACCGCGCTGGACGCATCCAGACCCTCATAACACTGCAGGCGGATCAATTTGCGGCCCAGCGCCGTGCTGAGCGCTTTGGCGATTTCGGTTTTGCCGACCCCTGCTTCGCCCTCAAGAAACAAGGGGCGTCCAAGTTTCAGCGACAGGAAAACCACCGTCGCAAGGTCACGCCCGCAGACATATCCTGTCTCGCCCAGCGCCTTTTGAACCGCGTCAATACTCTCCATTTCGTCCCCTTCCGTGCCACTGTTGCGGCTCAATGTGCCAAGACATGGGCGCAGCATTTTCCCAATCCTGCCCCAATTTGCAGGCAGTTTGCCAGCAAGTGTCCCGCATCAGACGGGCCATATAGAGACGTGCAGGAGCGAGTTCGATGCAAGAGACCCTTCATTTGCTGGACCAATCATTGGCCGGTCAGACCGGTCAGGCGTGGTTATCCGCCATAGAAGATATTGCAGAAGAAGCAGGGTATTTCCAGCCTTTGAGCGCCAAGCATAACGTCGCGTTTATTGATTCGGGTAAAACACTGCTTGTCACGTTTGAAACCCTGCAATCGGTTCAATCCATAAATGGCGAAGCCCATCCCGTCGGTTTTGAAATGGTGCGCGAAGAAGGCTGGTCCCTTCTCAGCTTTTTCTGCGAGGGTCAGACATGGTTCCGCGACCAAGCGGTCTATCGCTATTTTGACAGGCTGATCGATGACGGGTTCTTTGAAGACTTCGATCAGGTGATTTTTTATGGCGCTGGTTCGTGTGGCTATGCCGCCTGTGCCTTTTCCGTGGCGTCCCCGGGTGCGCAAGTTCTGGCCCTAAGCCCGCAAGCCACGCTTGATCCGCGGGTTAGCGAATGGGACGACCGTTTCCGCCGGATGCGTCGCCTGAGCTTTACCGACCGCTACGGGTATGCGCCCGACATGCTGGACGCCGCCGAACGTGCCACGATCATTTATGACCCACGCGTTGAAATGGATTCCATGCATGCTGCGCTCTTTACCCGCTCTAACGTAGACAAGCTGCGCATGCCCTACTTTGGCGCGTCTCTAGATATCCAGATGATGCGGCTTGATGTGCTCTACACCCTGCTTGGTGCGATCGGGACCGGCGCGGATGTCTCCGCCGAGTTCCACAATCTGCATCGCCAGCGCAGAAATGATCGCAATTATTTGCGGGCGGTTCTGGGTGAATTAGAGGATGCCAAGCGCTGGACCCTGGCCAAGGCGATCTGCGATCATGCGGCCCGTGCATTGAACGCCCCCCGCTTCAAGAAGCGGAGCGAGCAGATTGCAGCCTTGCTGGCAGATGAAGCCGCGAAAGCCGCTCAGGACGATTGACGCGCCAGCATTGCAAGGCGTGGTTTGTGACGACGCTTGTACATGTACCGCGCCCAAGCGGCGATCATTGGCGTGCGCCAGCCCGCTTCGATTTCGATCTCGTCAATCAGTTCTGCGCCTTGCGCATGTGGCACGACGCTTAGGCGATGATGCCAGTGCTCGACGCCCATGCCCCGCTCTTTTGACACAAACCGCATTTCGGCAGCATCAAACTCGGCCAGTTCCATGTGATAGGGCTGCGCAGGTAACACGCCGAACATAGATACGTTTACGTCGATGACCTGCCCTTGATGCAAGGACCCTTTGGGCATGCCCTCGAAGACCAGCAAACCGCGCACCGCTTCTTGCAGGCAATCAAAGTCTGTCGCTACAGACCAAACCGCCTGCGGTGAATGTTCATAAACATGGCTCAGGCGGACGGTTTTCATCCGCTTTTGTTACCGGTGATCCGCGCAAGAACAGGCTTGCGCGCCACGCCAAGTGCCCCGCCAAGGCACAGCAACACCGGATAGCTGTTTACACCGATCAGCATCAACAAGATCGCAGCCAATGCCAGACAAAGCGCGAAACTGAACAATCGCAATTCTTCGGCGCCAAGCGAGAGGCCCGCTTTGTCCAGACCACTGCTGACATACTCGCTTGCGATGTCGAAATAGGCCCCGACGACGACGCCCGAAATAAGTGTAAATAGCATTTCAACGCTCCTTGGTTGACATCCCCTTACGCGCGAAACCTGCGGCGCGCAAACCCCTAGCCCTTTTGTGCGCTGCGGTGTATGCGCATGGGCATGACACATAGCCTGACACTCCGCCGCCCCGACGATTGGCACCTTCACTTGCGCGATGGCGATATGCTGCGCGCTGTGCTGCCCGAAACCGCACGCCATTTTGCACGCGCAATCATCATGCCCAACCTTGTACCCCCGGTGGTAACAGGAGCAGATGCACTCGCCTACCAAAGCCGTATCAACGATGCACTGCCAGCCGGCATGACGTTTGAGCCTTTGATGACGCTCTACCTGACGGAGGATACAGATCCCGAAGATATGCGCGCGGCTTTTGCGAGTGGCTTGATAAAGGCGGTCAAACTCTATCCTGCAGGTGCGACCACGAATTCCGCAAGCGGTGTGCGCGATTTTGCACGCGTGCAACCTGTCCTTGATGTCATGGCCGAAATCGGACTGCCACTGTGCCTGCACGGTGAAGTCACCGATCCTAGCGTGGATATCTTTGATCGCGAGGCCGTGTTCATCGACACTGTTCTTGATCCGTTGCGCCGTGCAACTCCGGGCCTCAAGGTCACGATGGAACACATCACAACCAAAGACGCGGTCGATTACGCGCGCGATCAAGGCGATAGCCTCGGGGCAACGATCACAACCCATCACCTGGTCATCAATCGCAACCACATTCTTGTGGGCGGGATCAAGCCGCATTATTACTGCCTGCCTGTGGCCAAACGCGAAGTGCATCGCCAAGCGCTGGTTGAGGCCGCAACCTCTGGCGAGGCGCGCTTCTTCCTCGGGACAGACTCCGCGCCCCACACAGATGTTCTCAAAGAAAACGCTTGCGGCTGCGCCGGGTGCTTTACCGCCACCAACACCATGTCGATCCTCGCGCATGTCTTTGAAGAGGCGGGCGCGCTGGACAAGCTGGAAGCCTTCACCTCGCTTAATGGTCCGGCCCACTACGGCCTGCCGGTGAACGAGGCACGCATGACCCTGAGCAAGACCCCCCCGACTTACCCCGGGAAGATCATCACGGGTGTCGGCGAGGTCACTGTCTTTGACCCCGGCTTCGATCTCACCTGGTCTGTGACCTCCTAGTTTCCTCTCTCCATAAATATCCCGGGGAGAGCGAGGGGCTGGCCCCTCGCCCCCTCCCCCTAAAATACAGAGCTGCAAATGATCCCATCTAGTTACCCAAGCCCCGAAGAAATCGCCCGTCTTACGGCGCGCATGCTGCTTGAAATCAAAGCCGTGCACTTCAATGCCGCCGAGCCGTTTATTCTGGCCTCCGGCTTGCCAAGCCCGACCTATATTGATTGCCGCAAACCCAACTCCTATCCGCGCATCCGCTCGACCCTGATGGATTTCATGACTGTCACAGTTATGCGAAACGCAGGGT
>NZ_JBAUHO010000061.1:0-6671 GCF_049680325.1 Planktotalea sp. | reverse complement strand
GTTCACGTGCTGACCACCCGCGCCCGAGGCACGCATTGTATCAATGCGGATGTCATTCGGGGAAATCACCAGATCAACCTCTTGCGCTTCGGGCAGAACCGCGACGGTTGCGGCCGAAGTATGGATACGACCGCCGCTTTCTGTAGTCGGGACGCGCTGGACACGGTGCACGCCGCTTTCATACTTCAGGCGCGCAAAAACGTTTTCGCCCTTGATGTGCCCTGTGACTTCTTTGATACCGCCAAGCTCGGTCAGTTGCTCTTCAATAATCTCGAACTTCCAGCCCCGCGCTTCTGCATAGCGTTGGTACATGCGCAGCAAGTCAGCGGCGAACAGAGCGGCTTCATCCCCGCCAGTTCCGGGACGGATTTCGATCATCGCAGGACGCGCGTCTGCTTCATCCTTGGGTAACAGCGCCAATTGCAGTGTTTTCTCAGCTTCTGGCAAAGCGGCCTGCAGGGCGGGCAGTTCTTCTTCCGCCAATTCCTTCATGTCCGGATCGTCCAGCATCAAGGTTGCTTCATCAATGTCTGACAGCAATTGGCGATAGGCGGCCACTTGCTCGACCACAGGCTTCAGCTCCGAATATTCGCGCGCGAGATCAGCAATTTCATTGCCCTCAGCGCCGCCCGCCATTTTCGCTTCGAGAAACTCGAAACGCTGGGTGATCTGCATGAGGCGGTCCATTGGAACCATGGCGAAAACTCCTGACAAATGCGCGAACTTGGCGCAGAGCCTTGCTTATGATACACTTGGGCGCATGAGAAAAGTCCTGACAGCAATTGCCATGATGCTTCCTTTGGCATCTCACGCGGATGTAACCAGTCCGAGCGGTAAAACCGTCGATTGCTATTGCACCGATAAAAGCGGATCGCGCGTCGAGCTTGGCCAAATGACCTGTCTACAGGTGGATGGACGTATGTTCATGGCCCAGTGCCAGATGAGCCTGAATGTCCCCATGTGGCGCGAGATATCAACAGGGTGCCTATCCTCACAACTGGGACAGCCACCCCTCTACACGCCGCTTGTTGACGCCCAGATCTGAGCGGCCAAAGCGTAAACGCGAAAAAATGCGCAGTTTGTTGCCGTGTTTCTGCACAGTCACATAATCAGGAAACCCCGCAATCCTTGTGCGGCTGATGTAGGTGATGTGTCCCTCGTCAACGCTGCCTGAAAGAACCTTGGCCCCGCTTTTGCGGATCACGGCATCCATCGCAGCCAAATCGACCTCGACAACGCGGATCGCGCCGCCTGCGAAATCCTTGTCCTGATCTGCGGTGACATCCAGATGCCAGCGACCCGGATCGCTCGGGGCAAGCTGGATATAGCCCACCGCGATCACCACAAGAGCTATTATTATCCAAATCCACATGCCGTTTCCCTTCATCTTGCCTCTGGTTTCCTAGTTATTCGGCTTTTCGGCGCGTCGACAGGCTATGTCACGTGCCTTTTCCCAAATGGTTCCAGCCCCAGAGCGACATAAGTTCAACCGCCACATGCGCCCCAGCAATCGCCGTTGCGCCGGTTGTGTCAAAGGGCGGCGAAACCTCGACGATATCACCGCCAACCATTTTGATCCCCGCCAGATCGCGCAGGATTGCCGCCGCTTGCCATGATGCAAGGCCACCCCAAACCGGTGTGCCTGTGCCGGGCGCAAAGGCAGGGTCAAGACAGTCGATATCAAAGGTCACATAGGTCTGATGATCGCCGACGATCTCTTTCACACGCGCCGCAACCGCAGCTGCGCCATTTTCATGCACCCAGCGCGCATCAAGTATATTTACGCCCATCGTATCGGGATTATCCGTGCGAATACCGATAGATACAGAGCGTTCTGGATCAATCAAACCAAGCTTGATCGCCTTGTAGAACATGGTTCCGTGGTCAATCCGCTCCATATTGTCATCTTGCCAGGTGTCTGTATGGGCATCGAACTGGATCAAGCTGAGGGGGCCGAATTTTTCGGCATAGGCCTTCAGGATCGGAAAGCTGATGTAGTGATCGCCGCCTAGGCAAATACTGCCCGCGCCAGCATCCAGAATACCCTTTATATGAGCCTGCAAGGCCGCAGGAAATTCACTGACCATCGCATAATCAAACGCCAGATCGCCGTAATCGACAATGCTCAGCTCAGAAAGCGGATCATACCCCCAGCCATATGGCGCGTCTGGCGATTGAAGGCTGGACGCCTCGCGAATAGCGCGTGGTCCAAGGCGGGTACCCGTGCGGTTTGTCACCGCCTGATCGAACGGAATGCCGGTGATCGCCAGATCAACGCCGCTCAGATCTTTGCTATAGCGTCGACGCAAGAACGAGGTTGCACCGCCAAAGGTGTTTTCATTGCTCAGACCGCGCAGATCATCACGGGTAAAGGCATGATCTACTTGTGTTTTTGCGTCTTCCAGACCCATAATCAGGCTCCTGCAATTGGCTGCGCACGCTCTACCAAACGGGCAAAGAAACTTGCTCCGACGGGGGCGACAGCATCGTTGAAGTTATACTCTGGGTGATGCAGTCCCGCGCTTTCGCCCTGACCTAGAAATAGGTAGGCACCGGGCCGCTCCTGCAACATATAGGCAAAATCTTCTGCCCCCATTTCACGGCCCGCATCGGCGATGACCTTGCTCTCGCCTGCAACCTCTGCCGCAACCTCGGCCGCATAGGCCGCTTCTTTGGCGTGGTTGATCGTGGCGGGATAGCCGCGTTCATAGCGTAGCGTCGCGCTTACCCCGTAGGACGCAGCCTGCCCCGCGACAATCTCGCCCAGGCGGCGTTCAACCATGTCCTGAACGACAGGATCAAAGGTGCGCACAGTGCCATTGAGATAGGCCGTGTCAGGAATAACATTATCGACGCTGCCAGTGTGGATTTGTGTGACCGAGACGACGAGATCATCAAGCGCATAGTGATTGCGGCTGACAATCGTTTGGATCGCCTGCGCAACGCCGCAGGCTGCAATCACGGGATCGCAGGTTTCATGGGGCATTGCACCGTGACCGCCGACGCCTTTGATATCGATGTGAAACGTGTCCACAGCCGCCATAATAGGACCGGGGGTCGTGTAAAAGCCGCCCTCGACAAAGCCGGGCGCGTTATGGATACCGTAGACCTGCGCGATATGAAAGGTGTCGAGAACGCCTTCCTCGACCATAACGCCCGCACCGCCGCCATTTTCTTCTGCGGGTTGGAAGATCAGCGCAACGCGCCCCGAAAAATTGCGCGTTTCTGCCAGATATTTTGCAGCGCCCAACAACATGGCGGTGTGCCCGTCATGTCCACAGGCATGCATTTTGCCCGCGTGCTCGGACGCATACTCCAGCCCTGTTGCCTCGATAATAGGAAGCCCGTCAAAATCAGCGCGCAGACCAATTGTCGGCCCCTCGCCTTGCCCGTTGATGATCGCGACAATACCCGTTTGCGCGATGCCCTCGTGCATCTCGTCCACGCCGATTTCGCGCAGGCGTTCCGCGATAAAGGCCGCCGTTTTGGAGCACTCAAAGCCGAGTTCTGGAATTGTATGCAGATGGCGACGCCATGCAGTCATATCAGCAGAAAACTCCGCAATTCGGTTCACGATCGGCATAGGATGGACTCCCCAAGGGCTATGGTTAGAAATGCATCTGACAGAAAAGGACAGGTTACTGCAATGGCTGACGATACGTTGATCCACGACCCGAAAGGCGGAATGCCGCGTTTGCTGGCGATTATGCGGGCATTGCGTCACCCCGAAACAGGCTGTCCTTGGGATATTGAGCAGGATTTCGCTTCTATCGCGCCCTACACGATTGAAGAGGCCTATGAGGTCGCAGACGCGATTGAGCGCGAAGATTGGGACGAGCTGCGTGGAGAGCTGGGCGATTTGCTGTTTCAATCGGTGTTTCATGCACAAATGGCGTGCGAACGTGGATTGTTCGATTTCGACGATGTGGCGAACACGATGTCCGACAAAATGCTCGCGCGGCACCCGCATGTGTTTGGCGAACAAAGCAACGCCAAATCTGCCGAGCAGCAAACGCTTGATTGGGAAGTCATCAAAGCAGCCGAGCGCGCGGGCAAAGCGCAAAGCGGCACGCTGGATGGTGTCGCTGTCGGACTACCCGCGCTTTTGCGCGCGAAAAAGCTGCAAAAGCGCGCTGCGCGCGTCGGGTTCGACTGGCCATCCACGGACGAGGTCCTGGACAAGATTGTCGAGGAATCGCGTGAGTTGGTGGAAGCGCGCGAAACGCTCACGCAGGCTGAAGTAGAAGAAGAATTCGGCGATCTGCTTTTCGTGATGGTCAATCTGGGGCGTCATTTGGGGATCGAATCCGAAACCGCCCTGCGCGCCGCGAACGCCAAATTTACAAGGCGGTTTGAAAGCATCGAAGCCGCGCTTGCGGCAAAGGGCAAAACTCCCGAGCAATCCGATCTGGCAGAAATGGATGCCTTGTGGGACGCGGCAAAGGCACAAGAAAAGTGAAGGACAATTAACCTGATTGTTTTATTCAGGTATTGACCTGACTGTTTTAGTCAGATTAAAACACGCCCATCGTAATCACACTCGAGGACCGCAAAATGCGTCTCACACTTCTATCCACCCTCGCCCTGGCCACGCTTGGAACACCAATGTTCGCTGAAGAAGTGAACATCTATTCGTACCGCCAGCCAGAGCTGATTAAGCCACTGACTGACGCGTTTACCAAGGAAACAGGCATCGAGGTAAATGTCGCATACCTGCAAAAAGGCATGATCGAGCGACTAAAGGCAGAGGGTGATCGCTCGCCTGCGGATATGGTGCTGACGGTCGATATTTCGCTTCTGTCAGGCATTGTGGCAGGCGGGTTTACCGCGCCGGTTGAATCCGAGTTGATGAACAACAACGTGCCTGCCCAATACCGCGATCCCGATGGGCATTGGTTCGGCGTCACGACGCGTGCCCGCATTGTCTATGCTTCCAAAGATCGTGTCGCCGCCAGCGATGTCACAACCTACGAAGATCTTGCCGATCCTAAATGGAAAGGCCGCATTTGCACGCGCTCTGGCACCCATGCCTATAACGTCGCGCTGACCTCTGCGGTTATCCATCACCACGGCGAAGCCGGCGCAAAGGCGTGGCTTGAAGGGATTAAGGCCAATCTTGCCCGCAAGCCCCAAGGTAATGATCGTGCGCAGGTCAAAGCGATCTGGTCGGGCGAATGTGATATTGCGATCGGCAACACCTACTATATGGGCGCTATGCTGGCTGACCCCGAGCAAAAGGAATGGGCCGACAGCGTGAACGTGCTTTTCCCGACGTTTGAGAACGGCGGCACGCATGTAAATATCTCTGGCGTTGCGCTGGTCAAATCGGCACCAAACCGTGACAACGCGATCAAGATGATGGAATTTCTGACCTCGCCGATGGCGCAGGAAATCTATGCCAAAGCGAATTTCGAATACCCCGTCGCGCCCGGCACATCCGCCGATCCTTTGGTCGAAGGTTGGGGCAGTTTTACCGCTGACGATGTGAACCTGATGACTTTGGCGGGCAACCGCCCTGCCGCTCTGCGCATCACCGAAGAGGTTGATTTCGACGGCTAACCTATCGTCGCATTTCACCCTTTCCGAAAAGGCCTGCGCTTTGCAGGCCTTTTTACGTTTACTGCAACATTCCGCCGAATCCGCAATGCCCCATGGACAAGGCAGGTGCGCTGCATCAGTTTGAGCAAAAAAGCAGGAGCCCGACATGCCAGCCAGAGACATCATAATAGATACCGATCCGGGGCAGGATGACGCGGCTGCGATCCTCTTGGCACTTGCCAGTCCTGAAGACATCAATGTGCTTGGCATTACAGCCGTTGCAGGCAACGTCCCCCTACCCTTAACCCAAAAAAATGCGCGCAGTGTCTGTGAGTTCGCAGGCAAAGTTGATGTTCGTGTCTTTGCGGGCTGCGATGCCCCTATGACGCGCGCTTTGGTCACGGCCGAACATGTTCATGGCAAGACCGGCCTTGACGGGCCAACGTTGCCTGATCCTAAAATGCCCCTTCAAGAAAAGCATGGCGTTGATTTTATTATTGAAACCCTGCGTGAACGCCCCTCAGGCACGGTTACGCTTTGTCCGCTTGGCCCGCTTAGCAATATTGCCACGGCGCTGACGCGCGCGCCCGATATTGCTGCGCGCATTCAAGAAATCGTCCTCATGGGCGGTGCCTATTTCGAGGTGGGCAACATCACCCCTGCGGCAGAATTCAACATTTATGTCGACCCAGAAGCTGCTGATGTTGTTTTTAAAAGTGGAATCAAGATCACTGTCATGCCGCTCGACGTCACCCATAAGGTTTTGGTCACGCCCGAACGCATCAAAGCCCTGCGCGCGGTGCAAACACCCGTTTGCGATGCTATGGCAGATATGATCGATTTTTTCGAACGCTTCGATACGGACAAATACGGATCCAGCGGTGCGCCGCTGCACGATCCATGTGTCACCGCCTATTTAATCAAGCCTGAACTCTTCACCGGGCGCCATATCAACGTGGAAATTGAAACCCGATCCGAGCTGACCTTGGGCATGACCGTTGCCGATTGGTGGGGCGTCACAGATCGCGCGCCCAACGCCATGTTCATGGGCGATGTTGACGCAAAGGGGTTCTTTGATCTTTTAACCGAAAGGCTGGCCCGCTTATGAGCGCCGCGCTTCACCTCGCCAAGAT
>NZ_JBAUHO010000060.1:0-1839 GCF_049680325.1 Planktotalea sp. | reverse complement strand
TCACTGTCTTATGGTAAGTCACATGTCCCACAGGGCAAGAGCATCACGCGCTCAGCAGTTTCCCAGCCAAGGCATCGTCGATCAGCTGGATCGTCTCGTCCACACCATAAAGCGCGATAAACCCGCCAAAGCGCGGGCCCTGAGACGCCCCCAACAACACTTCATACAACGCTGTGAACCAATCGCGCAGCGGTTCAAACCGTTCCTTGCCAACAGCAAAAACCATGGTTTGCAGCGCTTCAGCATCCAGCCCACCCTCCCAGGTTGTCAGCTGTGCGCGTAGATCTTCCATCGCTTCGCGCTCCAGATCGCTGGGCGCGCGGAAGACCTTCTTGGGCTTCACAAAATCATTGTAATACCGCACCGCGTGACCCGCAGCAGCATCCATTCCGGGATTTTTTTCAGGTGTCGCATCCGGCGCATAACGCTGAATAAAGCCCCACAGCTGTGACTTGTCCTCTGCCGAGGATACAGATGCCAGGTTCAACAACATCGACAACGGCACCACCATATCCGACTTGGGCACATCGCCGCCATGGATATGCCAGACCGGATTGTTCAACCGCGCCTTTGTATCTTGCGTTTCATAGGCCCGGAGCTGCTGATGATACTCATCCACCGCCTTGGGAATCACATCAAAGTGCATCCGCTTGGCTGTCTTGGGCTTGAGGAACATAAAATACGACAGACTTTCAGTGCTCGCATAGGTCAGCCACTGGTCAATCGAAATGCCGTTACCTGACGACTTCGAAATCTTCTGGCCATTCTCATCCAGAAACAGCTCATAACTAAAATGCTCCGGTTTCTTACCGCCCAGGATTTCGCAAATACGGTCGTAGATCGCGGTGTTGGTTGCGTGTTCCTTGCCATACATCTCAAAATCAACGTCCAGCGCGGCCCAACGTGCCCCGAAATCCGGCTTCCACTGCAATTTCACGTTCCCGCCGGTGACGGGCAAGGTCCACTCACGCCCGTCTTCATCGTCAAAGGTCACAGTATGATTCTTACCGTCGACGTGTTTCATCGGAACATACAGCACCCGACCTGTTTCGGGATGGATGGGCAGAAAGATGGAATAGGTCTGCTGGCGCTCTTCACGAAGGCTTTTCAGCATGACTTTCATGACATCGTCGTAACACTCTGCCGCGCGGCACAGAATTTCATCAAACTGTCCGCTCTGGTAAAATTCCCGGGCAGAGTAGAATTCGTACTCAAACCCGAATGTGTCCAGAAAACGTCGCAGCATGGCATTGTTATGATGGCCAAAGCTATCAAACTCATCAAACGGGTCAGGAACAGATGTCAGTGGCATATGCATATGTTGCGCCAGCATTTCCTGCTGCGGCACATTTCCCGGCACTTTGCGCATCCCGTCCAGATCATCCGAAAAACAAATCAGTTTCGTCGGAATTTCGGAAATCTCCTCGAATGCCCGCTTGATCATCGTCGTGCGCAGCACTTCGCCAAACGTCCCGATATGGGGCAGCCCCGACGGGCCATAGCCCGTCTCAAACAGCACATAACCCTTTGCGGGCGGTTTGGAGACGTAGCGTTTCAACACTGCGCGCGCCTCTTCAAAAGGCCACGCTTTGCTGGTCATTGCCGCTTGCCGCATCTCTGACATCTTGGATCATCCATTTATTGCCGATTCCGCGCACCTTGCGCATAGGCTCGGGCGTGTTCCTATTGCGTCCCCTCGGGTGCGTCAATATTCTGCGCCGCAACATCCCTTTTCCAAAGGACGGCCCAATGACAGACGTTTCCTCCCTATCGCTCAGTGCACAGGACTGTCTTGTGGCCCTGATGGTCGCTGTTTCAGCCTCTGATGCGGACATTCGC
>NZ_JBAUHO010000059.1:0-19821 GCF_049680325.1 Planktotalea sp. | reverse complement strand
CGGGTGCACCATGCCAGAGCCGAGCACTTCGAGCCAATCATCGCCCTCGCCCACTTTGACAGAGCCGTTTTCCCAAGAACACTGAATGTCCACCTCGGCGGAAGGTTCCGTGAACGGGAAATGCGAGGCGCGGAAACGGGTTTTCACGTCCTTGCCGAAGAAGGCGGAAAAGAATTCCTCAAGCGTCCATTTGAGGTTCGCCATGGACACGTCCTTGCCAATCGCAAGACCCTCGACCTGATTGAACATCGGCGTGTGGGTCTGGTCGTAATCGGCGCGATACACACGGCCCGGGCAGATAATGCGGCAGGGCGCGCCGTGCTTTTCCATATGGCGGATTTGAACGGGCGATGTGTGCGTGCGCAGAACATGCGGCGGGCGATTATCACCCTCGGCGCGGTGCGTGTAAAACGTGTCCATCTCCGCGCGCGCAGGGTGGTGGCCGGGGATGTTCAAAGCGTCGAAGTTATACCAATCGCTCTCGATCTGCGGACCTTCCGCAACGGCAAAACCGAGATCGGCAAGGATCGTGATGACCTCATCGGTCACTTGGCTGATCGGGTGGATCGTCCCTTCGCGGCGCTGCCGCGCAGGCAAGGTCACATCAAGCCATTCGCCGCGCAGACGCTCGTCCAAAGCGGCATCTGCAAGGGCGACCTTCTTTGCAGCCAGCGCCGAATTAATTTCGTCCTTCAGCGCGTTCAACTTAGGCCCAGCGAGTTGACGTTCCTCAGCCGACATCTTTCCAAGCTCGCGCATTTGAAGGCTGATCTCGCCTTTCTTGCCGACGGCCTGCACACGCAGATCTTCTAGCGTGCTTTCATCGCTCGCGGCGGCAATAAGCTCAACGTATTTATCTCTTAGATCATCCATGACGGGCCCCGTACAAACCTGCGTGCAAACTGTTGGGTGTGAGTTACCCGCTTGCCCCCCTGCGCGCAAGCGAGAGGGGCGTGGTTGCTAGTCCAGTTTAATAAAATGATGGGTTTTCTGCGCAGTCTCGCCACTTTTGCGCCATGCGGCGTCCCTGATTTCAGCGCCCTAATGGGGACAAGGCCCGCTGCTGGGCCATCCCAATAGGAGACTGACCATGAAAGCCCTTATCGTTGCCACTGCACTTTCCTTGACGTTCACTGCCGCGACTGCGCAAGAAACGCTTTATAATCCGAACCCCCAGTTCGCGCAAAACGGTCAATGGTACACCGCGCCGAACGGGTGTTCTTACAGCCGCACCCAAGCGCCGGGTCAACCCGTGCAATGGATGCTGATCTTGAACCCGCATCACATTGGCGGGCGCAATGCGACAGCTGCCTGCGCAAGCATCTTAAGGGGCTAGGCCAGCGCTTTTTCAAATCGCCAAACAGGCAGTGGAAACGGGGCGTCTAACGTGTCGAGCTCCACTGTCTCTACCCCCACGTTGATCCATCCCATTTTGCTATAGAACCGCGCCGCGCGCTCGTTTCCGACAGCGCAGGCCAGCCAAGATTTGGCATGCCCTGTTGCACGAATGCGAATTTCACCCTCTTGCATCAAGCGCTGCGCTACGCCTGTGCCGCGCGCGGTGGGGCCAACGTACATTTGATAGACTTCATCACCTTTAATCATGATGAAGCCAAGGAGATCATCGCCTTGCATCGCGACGCGCGTGTACGGCTGGTTTTCCTTCGAGCGGAATTGAAAGCTGTGCAAAGTGCGCAGTTTGGTCAGTTCGGCTGGCACGACCTTTGCATGTCCGTCGATCCAACCGTGATGCCAAAGCTGCGCGACATGTGGCACTTGTTCCAGCACCATATCATTGATTTCGACATCCATTTGGACACGCTACCCAGCGCGCACCATAGAAACAACGAAAAAGGCCCCAACCAGTAGGTCGGGGCCTTGTTCTAATTCTTCAAAGCGTAATCGCTTAGGCAGCCAATGCTGCTTTCGCTTGGTCAACAACTGCGCTGAACGCTTCCGGCTCGTTTACTGCGAGATCGGCGAGAACCTTACGGTCAACTTCGATACCTGCAAGCATCAGACCATTGATGAAGCGGCTGTATGTCAGCGCTTCGTCGTGGCTGCGAACTGCGGCGTTGATACGCTGGATCCACAATGCGCGGAAGTTGCGCTTGCGGTTCTTGCGGTCGCGTGTTGCGTACTGGTTCGCTTTATCAACGGCCTGTGCTGCGACTTTGAATGTATTTTTACGACGTCCATAGTAGCCTTTAGCTGCTTTGACGACTTTACGGTGACGGGCGTGGGTTACTGTACCACCTTTAACGCGTGACATCTCTCAAATCTCCTTAGCGAGCGTAGGGCATCATCGACTTGACGATTTTCTCGTCAGCAGCCGCGAGTGTGGTTGTACCACGTGCATTGCGAAGGAACTTGTTCGTGCGCTTAATCATGCCGTGCTGTTTGCCGGCTTGAGCTGCGACCACGCGGCCACTGGCCGTTGTTTTGAACCGCTTTTTGCAGCTCGACTTTGTCTTCATCTTGGGCATTTCCGTCTCCTCTTTAGGGTCGGTAGAAACGTGCGCGCTCGGCATGCCACTTGAGCCGGACGCACGGGTTGGAAAGGGCCGTTTAGGACAGGCCCGGAGATTCCGCAAGAGATAACTTTAACCGATCAAATCACGTGTGACTTTAACGAAGATCTCGGGGATCTGATCGAGCGTGTAGCCCCCAGGTTTCCCCATCACCGCCCATACGATCAACCCGCCACCTAACATGACAGTAATTGCAGCGGCGCGCGGCGTTCGATTGTCAGAGAAAGCTGACACGATAGCGGGAATTGAAAAACCCGCTATCACCAGCCCCAAAACCAATGCCAAATCATAACTCATGTAACATTCCCCAACTCACTGCGTGATGTGAGCGGGACGTTACTCGGGATCAGAAGCGTAAATCAATCTTTCCTCGCATGGTGCAACCCTGAGGATGTTCGTTGTGCCCGGAATGTTGAAAGGGACGCCCGCAGTGACAACAATCTGATCTTTTTCCGTTGCAAGCCCGCTGGCTCGGGCGGCGCGCGCAGCCGAAACAACAGCGCTTTTGAAGCGTTCAAGTTCGTCTGTTTTCACACAGTAAGTGCCCCAAGTAAGCGCAAGGCGGCGCGCGGTGCGCGTTAATGAGGTCATCGCGATAATCGGGACACGCGGACGTTCACGCGCAGTTAGCAAAGCAGTCATGCCGCTTTGTGTAAAGCAACAGATCGCCTTGATCTCGGTTGTTTCCGCAATTTCACGCGCGGCCGCTACGATGCCATCTGCAACAGTTGTTCGCTTGGCAACCCGAGAGGATTCAATGATCTCGGTGTAAGTCGGATCGCTTTCGACCTCGATCGCGACATTGTTCATCGTTGTTACGGCCTCGATCGGATAATCGCCCGCCGCACTTTCCGCGCTCAGCATGATGGCGTCAGCACCTTCATAGATCGCTGTCGCTACATCCGACACTTCGGCGCGTGTTGGCATCGGGCTTTCAATCATTGATTCCAGCATTTGCGTCGCAACAATCACCGGCTTTGCTGCTGCACGACACTTGCGGATAAGGCGCTTTTGAATCGGTGGGACGTTCTGCACAGGCAGTTCGACACCAAGATCGCCGCGCGCGACCATAATACCGTCGGACGCATCAAGGATTTCGTCAAAGCTGGTCACAGCCGATGGCTTTTCGATCTTAGAAAGGACAGCAGCGCGTCCTTTGACCAGATCACGCGCATCCCAGACATCCTTGGCGCGTTGAACGAAGGAAAGCGCAAGCCAATCGACACCCAACTCGCAGACAAATTCCAGATCGGCCAAATCTTTTTCCGACAGTGCAGCCAAAGGCAGCACAACATCGGGAACGTTTACGCCCTTGCGGTTAGAAATTGTGCCGCCGATCACAACTTCGCAATTTGCAAAATCGGGACCGCAGTCTTCGACTTTCAAACGAATCTTACCGTCATTCACCAACAAAGAGGCACCGGGCTGCAAAGCTGCAAAAATTTCTGGGTGCGGCAAGCGAACCCGTGTGAGACTGCCGGCTGTTTCGTCCAGATCAAGACGGAATTTTGCGCCTTCAAGCAGCTCTTCAGACCCGTTCGCAAACTCCCCGACACGCAGCTTTGGACCTTGAAGGTCTGCAAGAATGCCGATCGGGCTATCCAGGTCTGCTTCGACTTTGCGAATGATCGCATGCAGCTCGCCGATTTTTTCGTGGCTGCCGTGGCTCATATTCAAACGGAACACGTCGGCCCCTGCTTCGTGCAGGGCTCTGATCATCGTGTAATCGCTCGAAGCTGGTCCCAGCGTCGCCACGATTTTTACACTACGCTCACGTCTCATATCTTATTCCTCATATCTTTCGGCTTTAGCTTACCAGCAAATGTTAGCGGTAACAATTTATTCCGCTTATTGCGTATTTCCATTTGCTCGGCAACTGGCCTATTGCTTAGTCAAACTAGGAAACAGATGTGTGACATACCAGCCTTACTTTGAATACGGAACAGATCGCACCAGCAGATGGACAGTCACGAGCGATCATGCTGCAAATACGGTGCCAGATTTTGTGAATGCCGGCGATCTTGGTTTGGATCCGCAGCATATGGACCGACATATCGCCTATGATATCGGTGCTGAAGGCCTTGCGCGGGCGCTTGGTGAATTGCTGAACGGGCCTGTTATCTGCTCGAACTTCTCTCGTTTGGTGATCGATCCTAATCGCGGCATCGATGACCCGACGCTTTTGATGAAGCTTTATGATGGCACGATCATTCCTGCCAATCGACACGCAGGTGCGGCAGAGCTCTCTCAAAGGTTAGAGGCGTGCTACCACCCCTATCACAATGCGCTTGGCACGCTGATGCAGCGCCGCGCAGATCCCGTGTTGCTATCCATTCACTCCTTCACACCGCAGTTGCAAGGACGCCCGAAGCGGCCTTGGGAAATCGGTGTTCTCTATGCCCATGACGACCGTCTGGCGCGCCCTTTGCTTGATGTACTTTGCGAGCAAGGCGATCTGACAGTCGGGGACAACGAACCCTATCTCGGCCATCTGCCCGGAGATGCGGTTGATCGGCACGCCTTGGCAAATGGACATCTAAATGTGTTGATCGAGCTGCGAAATGATCTGATCGAAACGCCCGAGCAGCAAAATGCTTGGGCCGCGCGCCTTGCCCCCCTGCTTGAAACGGCGTTGGAACGTACCAATCTTTAGAGAATCGAACAGGAGCCCCACCATGGACGCACAAACGCAACTTGAACTCGAAGCTGCCGCCTTTCGCAGATTGCGCGATCATCTGGCCACGCGAACAGATGTTCAGAATATCGACATGATGAACCTGACAGGATTTTGCAGAAACTGCCTGTCACGCTGGTATCAAGAGGCCGCGAACGAGCGCGGTATCGAAATGAGCAAGGACGAGGGGCGCGAGGCGTTCTATGGCATGCCATACAATGCATGGCGCGCGCAATTTCAAACCGAGGCATCAGACGTGCAAAAGGCCGCCTTTGAGGTTTCCCACAAGCAAGCGACCTAGCTTTTAGAGCACTTTGCGACGATAGCCGCAAAGTGCATTCATATGTCGTTAGTAAACGTCGCCGCCTTCGACGCGCTTGGAGAATTCAGTTTCTCCGCCCGCGGCCAAAACCTTGGCCTGTGCAATCCACTGATCGCGGCTCACACGGCCTTTGAAACCTTCTAGATTGGCGTTGACCCACGCTTCTTCATCCGCGCTCCAGCCTGCAATTTGATCGAAGTGGTAAATCCCGAGCGAGTTGCATAGTTTTTCCAGCTTTGGCCCAATCCCTTTGATCTGCTTGAGATCATCCGCCTTGCCATCACGCGCCTCTGAAAGCGTTACAGGTTTCACGCCTTCGGCTTCTCCCTCAATCACACCGTCGCCATCATAATCGACACCATCACCGTCGCTGGCTGAAACCTCTGAAAGCGCTGCCGCTGGTGCGGTTGTTGCGCTTGCGATCTGCCCTTGCAACGCTGAAATCTCGGCACTCTTTTCCGCCTGCAACGCCTGGCATGCCTGAAGATCACGGCGCAAGCGATCTGTTTGCGATGTGTCCACAACTTGGGTGCTGCGACGGCCCCAAATCAGCCAGCCGACTAGCAAGCCCAATAGAGCAGCAAGAACAATCAGCACGATCATTTCACTGATTAAAAAACCCCATTCACGAAACATAGTTCTATCCTTCCACTCTCTACTGCTGCGCCCAGCGCACTGTTGTTCTTCGATTCAACGCGCGACCTGCTTCTGTTGCATTGTCTGCGATTGGTTTGCTTGGCCCATATCCGATTGCGGACATCGACTCTCTCGGGACACCGCGCGCGACCATCGCTTCGAGCACGGCCAAAGCACGCGCCGCGCTTAGTTCATAGTTACCAGAGCCCGTATCGTCGGTGTGTCCGCCAAGTTCTGCGGCCAGGTTAGCCCCGCGCATGCAGCGCCCCAAGACAGCGGCCATCGCATTGATCGCCCGCACAGAGCGGGGGCCAAGGTCTGCTGATCCGCTCAGAAAGTTGATCTTCGTATTTGCCAAAAGCTTTTCCGTTTGCGCAGCGCAATTGTCGAGTGATGGCGCGAAATCCATGACTGGCAACCAGGCACCGAATTCAAAGCGTTCGCGCGCACCGGTCGCTGCGTTGGTGCGTGTTTGCCCATTCTGCGGAGCGGTCGGAAGCGGTGTAATTGCCAACTGTACGGCATCGCCCAGATCTTGGCTAAGCCCACCTTGAACCAGCGCGGCGTTGACCCCAGCATCAGCGACCGCTTTCACGCTTGATCCTGCTTCAGACGTTGAAAACGTCGCTGTTTGAAGCTCTGGCAACCAGCCTTTAAGCTTGCTCAACAGACCAAGAGCATCGCCCGCCTCGCCCTTGATACCGTTCGTCGGATTTCCCGTGACGGATTTCAGGCCCAGCGCCTCTCCGATCTGAGCAAGATCAAGGCCTTTGGGAAGTTTGCCATCGACCTTAGCGCCGCTCGCGGCATCATAGGTCACGTTATACGCAATTGGCTTACCGTCATCGCGGGTTTCGATGTCATTTTCCAAACGATACCCGTCCGGCAGCGTAAGAGAGGCAATCAAAGCGTCGCGCATATCTGGTGTATCAACCAGACCGGTCAAACGCAGCGTATCACCTGTAAGAGACACCGAACCTTCGTCCATTTGTGACAGTGTTGCCAAGCCTGAGCCGATTGCGCTTTGCCATTGCGCAGGCGCGCCTGATGCCAACGTCAGCCCTTCCGCTCCACTAATGCCATTCTGGGCCAGTGCCGCGCGTGCGGATTCTGACGGAACATTGCCTTGAACAAGCGTTGCCCCTGCTTTGCGGCTTGCCGCGATTGTGAAGGGATCGGCGACTGGCAAAACGTCCAGATCATCAACAACGACGCGCCTGCCTTGCACCTCGTTCAATGCTGCGATCAATGTTTCGCGCTCTGCTTCGTTGTCTGCAAGGCCCGTGACGCGGATGTCGCGGCCATTTATTTCAGTTTGCACGCCATGGACCGCGCCAGAAACGGCCTCGATTGCGCGCGAAGAAATCGCCGCTTGCATGTCCAGGGCATGATCCTTCGCGCCCCAGTAGCCTAAACCTGCGACGCCTGCCGCAAGTAGAATTCCACCTAAGAGTTTCCGCATCGCCCTGCCCTCACATTTCAACTGCACTCATATTAAGCGCATACAGTCGGTTGCAGCAAAGCAAGCAAGGGGAAATCTCCCGGGTAAGCGGCACTTCGCACAAAAACAGCAACGCATCGGCCAATTGCGGCTAAGAAAATTGCACACGCAACGCCACAAAACGACAATGCTCACGGAAGCCGTGAGCATTGCAGCAGATATATCTGTTTTTCTACGAAGGCCGTCGTCCGTTAGATCGCCTTTTTAATGCTTTCTTCGAGATAGATTTCACGAAGACGCGGCGCGACGCGGCCCGGTTTACCATCGCCAAGCTGAGCCCCATCTATTTCCACGACGGGCATGACAAAAGTTGATGCAGAGGTGATAAAGGCTTCATCCGCTTCCATCGCTTCGGCGATCGTAAAGTTGCGCTCTTCCACTTCCATCTGCGCCTCTTTCGCGAAACGCAAAACTGCGGCGCGGGTGATCCCGTGCAAAATATCATTCGACAACCCACGGGTGATGATCTTGTTGCCTTTGACGATGTAGGCATTGTTCGAGGTGCCCTCGGTGACAAAGCCGTCCTCGACCATCCACGCATCATCTACGCCAGCCTTCTTGGCCATCATCTTGCCCATTGAAGGGTAGAGCAATTGAACGGTTTTGATGTCACGGCGTCCCCAACGGACATCTTCAATCGAGATCACCTTCATGCCGACCTTCGCGGCGGGCGAATTAGCAAGGCCCGGTTTGTTCTGTGTGAACAAAACGATTGTCGAAGGCGTTGTGTCGGGGTCAGGGAAAACAAAATCACGATCATCAGGCGCACCGCGGGTGATTTGCAAATAGATCATGCCTTCGTCGATGCCGTTGAGACGCACCAATTCACGGTGAACTTCCAACAAATCCTCTTTAGTGATCGGCGTGCGCATGTCGAGTTCGCTCAAGGACCGCTCCAAACGGACCGCATGCCCTTCAAAGTCAATCAGTTTGCCGCCTAGAACCGACGTCACTTCATAAACGCCATCAGCCATAAGGAACCCGCGGTCAAAAATTGACACTTTGGCTTCATTCTCGGGTAGGTATTCCCCGTTCACATATACGGTGCGCATCACGCAGCTCCTTTTCTCTTTATCTTCCAGCAGGCCCGTTTCGGGCAATCCCTGCTATCTATTTCGCCGACGCACGACCCGCGTCACCAGCAACAATCGCGCCCTTCCTAAAGGATGAGTTGCGGCTCGCCCAGTCAAAGCGGACAAGGCCGTTGTCAATACTTTCCAGAATCAAACATTTCGTCCCGACCTGTTTGCCAGTACTTTCCCAAGCACCGCCAGACATGCACAGCAACCCTTCGTTTGTAACGCTCCAATCAGGGTAATTTATCGCAAGCACCCCGCTATCCGCCTGGAGCGCTTGGCGGGCACCAAACTTGCTTAACGCGACAGAGAAGCTTGGTTTTTTGTCTGTAACAAGGCTGGTGCCCAAAAGCTGTCGTCCAAGCGATTTGTTAACAGTGAAACTGGCAATTTTATTTGGATCGCGCTGTAGGGCGTCCCATTGGGCTTTTGCTGCGCTTGGGTTTCCCTGGAACGAAATGCCTTTCACGCCGAAAAACGCGGCGGCCTTTCGACCATTCACAGGTTTATAGAGGTTCTGAACCACCTTTGTGGGAACGACGGGCTTCGCCACGACCTTGCCATCCACCGCAAACACCAAACAATCGCGATGACCGCGTCTCAGGTTCTCGCGGCAAAAGGCCAGTGCACGCTCTTTGGCATCATCCAGACTTTTGTAGCCCCAAGTCCGTCCCCAAGCGCTATCAGGGGATAGCGCGAAAACCGAGCGCGCCGGCTTGTTTTTCATCTCCTGGAACTTCTGGTTCTGCTCGGCCGTAAGCGTGACTTTCCAGTCTTCGGCCAGGGCCGGCTTGCTAAACAGCGTAACACTTACGAGGCAAAGCAGCGCACGTCGGCACAGGTACGTCCTTATCGCGGTGCTTCTTGGCTGCATCTTTCTATCCCCACAAGTCAGGCTTGGGAGGGTGCACCCCTTTTTCATCAAAGTGAAGTGGTGTTTCGCGATCTTCTGCCAGCAAAAGTGGGCCATCAAGGTCCGTCACCATCGCCCCCTGCGCAAGCAAGGTAGCAGGGGCCATCGCAAGCGATGAGCCGACCATGCATCCGACCATCACTTGATAGCCTTCCGCCAACGCGGCCTCTTTCAATGCAAGCGCCTCGGTCAAGCCGCCCGTTTTGTCCAGCTTGATGTTTACCACATCATACTTGCCCTTCAATTTGGGCAGGCTGGCGCGGTCATGGCAGGACTCGTCAGCGCAAACAGGCAAGGGGCGCTCAATCTCGCGCAAGGCATCATCCGCACCCGCAGGCAGCGGCTGTTCAACCAGTTCAACGCCAAGGCCAACCAAATGCGGGGCCAGTTCGGCGTAGACATCGGCGGACCAGCCCTCATTCGCGTCAATGATAATGCGCGATTTGGGCGCGCCGCGACGCACGGCTTCAAGGCGTGGCATGTCATCAGGCGTGCCAAGCTTGATCTTCAGCAGTGGTCGAAAGGCGTTTTCACGCGCTTGTTTTTGCATGGCGTCGGGCGTGGCCAATGACAATGTATAGGCTGTAATTTCGGCCTTGGGCGCTGGCAGGCCAGCAAGGTCCCAAACCCGTTTGCCTGCGCGCTTGGCTTCCAAATCCCAAAGCGCGCAGTCTACTGCATTGCGTGCTGCACCCGGCTCAAGCAGATCATAAAGCGCGGCGCGCGTCACATCGTTCGGCAATCCGCGTATCTGTTCCTCGACACTTTCAAGCGTTTCATCATAGCGCGCATAAGGGACACATTCGCCCCACCCTGTTTGCACGCCATCATTCAAGCGAACGGTTAGGACCTTGGCTTCGGTGCGTGACCCGCGCGAGATCGTGAAGACCTGCGCGAGCTTGAACACATCATGCGTCACATCAATCTGCATGCCTTAGATATCCGCCAAAGCATCGACCAAACGCTCAGCGCCGTGGCGATAAGGATCAACCGCAGGCAGGCCCATGCGTTCTTCCAGATCTTTCAGGTAGGCCACAGCATCCGTTTCGCTCATGTGCTGGGTGTTCACAGAAATTCCAACGACCTTACAGTCCGGATTGCCTACCTGTGCCAAAGGCAACGCCGTATCGCGCAATGTCTCTAGCGAGGGCGGTGTAAAGGTCGGCAAACCCCGCATGTGGGTGCGCGTTGGCTCATGGCACAGGATCAACGCATCAGGTTGACCACCGTGAATCAACGCCATTGTTACGCCGGAATATGAAACATGGAACAGGCTGCCCTGCCCTTCAATCATATCCCAGTGATCTTCGTCATTGTCAGGCGTCAAATACTCAACAGCGCCGGCCATAAAGTCGGCAATAACCGCATCCAGCGGAACACCGTGGCCTGTAATCAAGATGCCTGTCTGACCTGTCGCGCGGAACGTGGATTTCAAACCGCGTTTCTGCATTTCAGCGTCCATGGCTAATGCAGTGTACATTTTCCCTACAGAACAATCCGTTCCGACAGCAAGGCACCGCTTGCCGCTGCGTTTGATACCATTTGCAATCGGGTAGCCGACGGTTGGAACACGCACGTCATGCAGTGTTCCGCCATGCATTTGCGCGGCGGCAACCAGATCACCTTCGTCGCGCAGCAGGTTGTGCAGGCCAGATGCCAGATCATAACCCATTTCCAGCGCTTCGATCAGAACGTTTTTCCAGGCTTGGCTGATGATGCCACCGCGGTTGGCAACGCCGATCACCAAAGTCTTGGCACCTGCATCCTTCGCTTCTGCCAACGTCATGTCGCTCAAACCAACGTCCGCACCACAACCGGGCAAACGCAACTGGCCAACCGAGCTTTCAGGGCGCCAATCTTTAATGCCCTGTGCCACTTTCGCAGAGAGCTGGTCGGGGGCATCGCCCAAGAATAGCAGATAAGGTGTTTCGATCATGATGGTCCCCTCAGAATCTATCGTTTCAACGCCGAGTTTGGTGCGGGCTACAAGGGAAAACCTTTCTATTTCGCGCAAAATTAAGGAAAATGTCGAATAATATTCGACCTTTTTCGTATTTGATCGAATGTTCTTGCGAACAATCCCGCCAATCCACATGAAATCACCAGTCAGGGCGGGCATCTCTGCAATGCGGCACAAAGCAATGCAAGCGCAGAAAATCTGCTTGCGCAGCCCTCCGCAACGAAATAACCCTAAAGCCGATCAAAACGTAATTTAATTACTCGAAAGGTTTGCCATGAGCTTCCGCATTCAACCCACTCCTGTTGCTCGCCCCAATCGTTGCCAGCTCTTTGGCCCCGGCTCGCGCCCTGCTATCTTTGAAAAGATGGCGGCAAGCGCAGCAGACGTAATCAATCTGGACCTGGAGGATAGCGTCGCGCCATCAGACAAGGACAGCGCCCGCGCGAACATCATCAAAGCAATCAGTGATATCGACTGGGGCACCAAGACGCTTTCTGTGCGCATCAATGGCCTTGATACGCCTTATTGGTATCGCGATGTAGTTGATCTCTTGGAACAGGCAGGCGATCGCCTCGACCAGATCATGATCCCGAAAGTGGGCTGCGCGGCGGACATCTATGCAGTGGACGCTTTGGTCACGGCAATCGAAACGGCCAAGGGTCGCAGCAAGCCTATTTCTTTTGAAGTCATCATCGAAAGCGCGGCGGGCATCGCACATGTGGAAGAGATCGCAGCGTCTTCGCCCCGCCTGCAAGCAATGAGCCTTGGCGCCGCGGACTTCGCCGCATCAATGGGCATGGCGACGACAGGCATCGGCGGCACGCAGGAAAACTACTACATGTATCGCGACGGTGAAAAGCATTGGTCAGACCCCTGGCACTGGGCACAAGCGGCGATTGTCGCAGCCTGCCGCACGCATGGCGTTCTGCCTGTCGACGGACCGTTCGGCGATTTCTCGGATGATGAAGGTTTCGTTGCGCAGGCGCGTCGCTCTGCGACTTTGGGCATGGTCGGCAAATGGGCCATCCACCCAAAGCAGATCGCGCTTGCGAACGAGGTGTTCACACCCTCTGCCGAAGCCGTTGCCGAAGCACGCGAAATTCTTGCGGCAATGGAAACAGCCAAGGCAAATGGCGAAGGTGCAACAGTGTACAAAGGCCGCTTGGTGGACATTGCATCCATCAAGCAGGCCGAAGTTATTGTACGCAGCTCTGAAATGATGGGCGGTTAATCTGCCAAACAGTCGGAAAAGCTTTCGGCTATACCGATTAACAATTCGGAATAAAGATCGGGGCCGGGCGAAAGCGTGGCCCCGATTGCATCAAGCTGACCCATTTTCGCATTCGTTCCTTCAATCACAACCTGAACAAGGCGATCATTTTGCTGCGGCTCTTTGAATACGCAGCGCACGCTGTGCTCTCGCATCTCATTTTGCGCATTCGCAACGCGCGACGGGCTGGGTGCTGTTGCATCACCGAGCTTGATCGAGCCCGCAAATTCAGGGCCGAAGCGGTGGTCAAAATACTGGAATGCATCATGAAGCCCCATGTAGTGCGCTGCCTTCACTGGCTCCATCTTGGCTTGAATCGTTGCTGAAACACTTTCCAGTTCCTGCATCGCCTTAGTGGCGTTTGCACGATAAAGTGCTGCATTCTCGGGATCCATTTCGATCAAGCTCGTTGAAATCGCATTTAACCAAAGTTGCGCATTATCGATTGCGAGCCATCCGTGAGGGTCGAGCTGATGCTCATCGGCATGTTCATCGGCATGATCTTGATCGTGATCATCAACGTGGTCTTCGCCGTGATTATGGCTCCCTCGGGATTCAAGGTGGTGCGCACCTTCAAGCGCCATCAACTCGATCTTGATTGCGTCTTTCGCAAGCTTTTCGACCGAAGGGGTCAACCACGGGGTCAATGCCGAACTTGTCAGAAGCACGAGATCCGCGCTTTCTAAACTTGCCGCTTGCGAGGGGCGCAGTGCGTAGGAATGCGGTGATGCGGTAGGTTCTATAAGTAGAAAAGGTTCACCTACGCCCTGCATTAACTGCGCCGCAAGCGAATGCACAGGAGCGATATCAGCCACGACGCGCGGCGCTTCCGCCATTGCAGTGGTTGCGGCAAGCGAGAATATGAATGTGGTGATTAGTTTTGGCATCGGCTATCTCTGATAATTGACTGTATCGAAATGTATATGTTATATCATAACACATAACGTCAAGACGCGAGCGGGAATAAAATGGACCCTATTGGATTTTCAAACCACGACCATGCCCATTGTATTTCAGGCAACCTCGCCCAGATCGAAGCGCAGTGTAAGGCGGATGGCCTGCAATTAACGCCCGTGCGCAAGCGCGTTCTGGAAATGCTGCTTGCCGAGCACCGTGCGTTTGGGGCTTATGATATTCTCGATAGGCTGCGCGCAGAGGGACTTGGTTCGCAGCCACCTGTCGCCTATCGCGCCTTAGATTTTCTGGTTAGCCATGGCTTTGCACATAAAATCGAACGCCTGAACGCCTTTGTTGCTTGCGCCCATCCAGGAGAAATCCACGCGCCGGCGTTTTTGATTTGCCGCAAATGCGACATGGTCGCCGAAGCACAAACGCAGCCTGCACGCGGCGCACTTGGCTCCAGCGCCAAACTGGCGGGATTTCAAATTGAACGCGCTGTCGTAGAGGCAGAAGGCGTCTGTGGAAACTGCGCCGACGAGTGCAACACATGAGTTTGATTAGCGCAAAAGGGCTATCGGTGCGCCATGGTAAAAACACTGTGCTGCAAAACGTCACCCTCGAAATCTCTGAGGGCGAGATCTTAACGATTGTCGGGCCGAACGGGTCAGGGAAATCCACGTTGCTGCGCGCCCTGATTGGCGCTGTCGAAACATTCAGTGGTACAATAGTTCGTAAACCGACATTGCGTATCGGCTATGTTCCGCAAAAACTGCATATTGATCCTACGCTGCCAATGAGCGTTGCGCGATTTCTTTCGCTCCCGACAAGACAAACGGCTCAAGCGAAACATGAAGCGTTGGAGCAGGCTGGTGCGGGTGCTTTGGCAGACAAGCAAATGGCCGACTTATCGGGCGGTCAGTTCCAGCGCGTCTTGCTTGCACGTGCTCTGCTTGGGAAACCCGATCTGCTGATACTGGATGAAGCCACACAAGGGCTGGATCAACCCGGGTCGGCCTCTTTCTATCGCCAGATCGAAACGCTGCGCAGTTCGCTTGGCTGTGCTGTTTTGATGGTTAGCCATGAGTTACATGTCGTCATGGCGGCATCTGACCGGGTGATTTGCCTTAACGGCCACGTCTGCTGCGAAGGTGCGCCAGAGGTCGTGGCAAGCGCGCCGGAATACCGCGCCTTGTTTGGCTCTGGCACCCAGGGCGCACTTGCGCTTTACCGACACGATCATGACCATCATCACCATGCTCACGATCACGATCATACCGACGAGGACGCCTGATGGACTTGTTTGACAGTTTTCTCGTGCGCGC
The DNA here is from genome assembly GCF_049680325.1 of Planktotalea sp. GTDB lineage: Bacteria > Pseudomonadota > Alphaproteobacteria > Rhodobacterales > Rhodobacteraceae > Planktotalea. The sequence goes on along the minus strand of NZ_JBAUHO010000059.1, from coordinate 4,716 downwards.
CGCCCTCGCGGGGCTGGGCGTCGCCCTGGCCGCCGCGCCGTTGGGGTGCTTCGTGGTTTGGCGACGCATGGCTTATTTTGGCGAGGCAACGGCACATGCATCAATCCTCGGTGTGGCTATGGCGCTGGCCTTTTCCACGTCGATCTTTGCGGGCGTTCTGATTGTAGCTTTGTTGATGGGTTGGGCCGTCTCTGTGCTGTCGGGACGCGGTTATGCTATGGATACGTTGCTTGGCGTAATGGCCCATTCCGCGCTGGCCATCGGCCTTGTGGCAGTGTCGCTGTTGCAGGGGGTGCGGATTGATCTCATGGCCTATTTATTTGGCGATATTCTTGCAGTCAGCCAAATAGACCTGCTGGTGATCTGGATCGGCGCGGCGCTGGTACTTGCGCTGCTCTGGTGGCGCTGGTCTGCCTTGTTGACCGCAACGCTGAGCTCCGATCTGGCCCACGCGGCCGGGATAAATCCAAGGCGCGAACAGATGGTGTTAACCATCGCGCTGGCCCTTGTGGTAGCTGTCGCGATCAAGGTTGTCGGTGTCTTGTTGATTGCTGCCCTGTTGATTATCCCGGCGGCAGCAGCGCGAGGGTTCTCCTCCACGCCAGAACGTATGGCGCTCTTGGCCGCAGGCATCGGAGCATTCTCGGCTATCGGTGGGCTACAGCTCGCATTTGCCTTTGACACCCCTACAGGGCCGACGATCGTATGCCTTGCCGCGGCTTGCTTTGCTGGCGGCAGTCTGCTCAATCTGTTGCGAAATGCAGCATAAGGCAAAACGATGATCGACATTGAGCATTTGCGCAGTTGGGAAGGGCGTAGCGAAGAAAAACGCGACAAGATCGCTGCGTTTCCATCCAATGCACTGGCCGCGACGCTGGACCGCGATGATGCTGAATATGTGGTTGGCGAAGTCCTGCCCCCGCTGTGGCACTGGATGTATTTTCTAGCGCTGCACAAGTTGAAAGACAGTGGCTATGACGGGCACGCCGCACTTGGGTCTTTCCTGCCGCCTGTCCCATTGCCACGCCGCATGTGGGCAGGTAGTCGATTGCGGTTTCTTGCGCCAATGAAAATCGGGCGTGACTTGTTGAAACGCTCTAGCGTCAAAAGCGTCTCCCACAAAGCTGGTCGCAGCGGTGATCTGGTTTTTGTGACGGTCCTTCACGAAATCTGGGACGGCGATACGCAATGCATCAGCGAAGAGCACGACATCGTCTACCGTGCTGCGCCTGCAAAAGGCACCCCCGTTTCAATGCCCCCCAAAGCACCAGAAACGTCCACCTTCGAGCGGTCCATTTCACCCGATCCTGTCTTACTGTTTCGCTATTCAGCGCTGACCTTTAACGGCCATCGCATTCACTACGACCACCCATTCTGCATCAACACCGAGGGCTATGAAGGACTGATAGTTCATGGTCCGCTTCTGGCAACTTTGATGCTCGATCTTCTACGCCGCGAGATGCCGGATGCAGAGGTAAGCGCCTTTGAATTTCGCGCGATCTCCCCTGTGTTCGATACACAGGGTTTTTCAGTCCATGGCGCGCCGAATGACGACGGAACCATCGCGCTATGGATCAAACGCCACGACGGCGCATTGGCGATGCAAGGCACTGCAACTTTGAAAGGCCGTGTATGAGTGATCCCTATCAAGACATCCGCGACGCCGTGCGCGCGCTTTGTGCGCAGTTCCCACCTGAATATCACCGCAAGATAGACGCCGAGCGCGGCTATCCCGAATTGTTTGTCGATGCGCTGACCAAAGCAGGCTGGATGGCGGCGCTGATCCCGGAAGAATACGGTGGCTCTGGCCTTGGGCTGACAGAGGCCAGCGTGATTATGGAAGAGATCAACCGCTCTGGTGGCAATTCCGGCGCGTGTCACGGGCAGATGTATAATATGGGTACGCTGCTGCGTCATGGATCGGACGCGCAAAAAGCACATTACTTGCCCAAGATCGCAGCGGGTGAGCTGCGCTTGCAAAGCATGGGCGTGACAGAGCCGACAACAGGCACAGACACCACCAAGATCAAGACCCGCGCTGAAAAGCGTGGTGATAAATACGTTATCAACGGGCAAAAGGTCTGGATCTCCCGCGTGCAGCATTCCGATCTGATGATCCTGCTCGCGCGCACCACACCGCTGGCCGAAGTGACCCGCAAATCGCGCGGCATGTCGATCTTTATCGTCGATCTGCGCGAGGCCGTGGGCAAGGGGCTAGAGGTCAAACCCATCGCCAATATGGTCAATCACGAAACCAACGAGCTGTTCTTCGACAACCTTGAAATCCCCGCCGAAAACCTGATCGGCGAAGAGGGGATGGGCTTTAAATACATTCTTGACGGGCTTAACGCAGAGCGCGCGCTAATCGCGGCGGAATGTATTGGCGATGGCTATTGGTTCATCGACAAAGTGACGGAATATGCAAAGACGCGCGAAGTCTTTGGCCGCCCGATCGGTCAGAACCAGGGCGTGCAATTTCCCATCGCAGAGGCGCATATCGAGACTGAGGCGGCCAATCTCATGCGCTTTCGGGCGTGCGAATTATTCGACGCGGGCGCACCCTGCGGGGCAGAGGCGAATATGGCGAAATACCTTGCCGCCAAGGCCAGCTGGGAGGCGGCGAATGCCTGTATCCAGTTCCATGGCGGTTTCGGCTTTGCGGCGGAGCATGACGTAGAGCGCAAGTTCCGCGAAACGCGGCTCTATCAGGTGGCCCCCATTTCGACCAATCTGATCTTGTCTTATGTGGCCGAGCATGTGCTTGGCCTTCCGAGGTCATTCTGATGCTGCCTTTGGAAGGGATCACGGTTGTCGCGCTCGAACACGCGGTTGCAGCCCCTTTCGCAACGCGCCAGCTTGCCGATCTGGGCGCACGGGTTATCAAGATTGAAAGGCCGGGTGTCGGCGATTTCGCCCGCGGCTATGACACCCGCGCGCGCGGGCTGTCCTCGCATTTCGTATGGACCAACCGTTCCAAAGAAAGCCTGACGCTTGATCTGAAATCCAGCGAAGGTATGGACGTGCTGCGTGCCCTGATTGGAAGGGCCGATGTGCTTGTTCAAAACCTCGCCCCAGGCGCGGCGGATCGCATGGGACTTGGGTTTGATGCGTTACACAAGGCGCACCCGAACCTCATTCTCTGCAATATTTCCGGCTACGGCCCTGACGGACCAGAAACGGATCGCAAGGCCTATGATCTTTTGGTGCAGGCCGAAGCGGGGTTTCTGTCGATCACCGGCACGGACGCGCAACCCAGCAAGGCGGGCATCTCTGTCGCGGATATCGCCGCTGGCATGTACGCCTATTCCAATATCCTCGCCGCGCTGATCCAGCGTGGAAAAACCGGCGAGGGAACCCAGATCAACATTTCCATGTTAGAGGCTCTGGCCGAATGGATCGGCTACCCGATGTATTATGCCACCGACGGTGCGCCGCCCCCTGCGCGCGCGGGTGCCGCACATGCCACTATCTTTCCTTACGGACCTTTCCCGACGGGCGACGGCAAAGAGGTCATGCTGGGCCTGCAAAACGAGCGGGAATGGGCCGTTTTCTGCCGCGACATTCTGGGGGCCGAGAGCATGAAGGATGATCCGCGTTTTGCCACGAATGCGGACCGCGCCGCGAACAAGCTTGATCTGACGGCAATCATCGCTGTGGAGTTCCGCGCCTATACCGCCGAAGAGATGATCGCCAAACTTTCCGCCGCTGGCATCGCCAATGCGCGCATGAACGATATGGAGGGGCTTTGGAACCACCCCCAGCTTGCCGCGCGTGATCGCTGGCGTGATGTCGCCACGCCCGTGGGCCCGATGCCCGCACTATTGCCGCCGGGCGGCTTGGGCGATCTTGAACCGAGGATGGACGCGATCCCCGAACTCGGCCAGCATTCAAAAGCGATTCTGAAAGAGCTTGGATTGAATGATGAAGAGGTCAACGCGCTGGCCCAGCGCGGTGTGATTTAGGGAAACCGCTATGAAAAAGTTAAAGACAACGGCAACTGAAATGGTTGCGAAAGCCCGCGCAGAAATTCGCGAGATTGAAACGCCCGATCTGATCGCCAAACTGGGCGATCCCAATGTCGTGGTCGTTGATATCCGCGATGTGCGCGAACGCCAGCGCAGCGGCTACATTCCGGGCAGTTTCCACGCGCCGCGCGGGATGATCGAGTTTTGGGTGGACCCCGATAGCCCCTATTTCAAACCGATCTTTGGCGAGGATAAAACCTTCGTCTTTCACTGCGCCTCTGGTTGGCGTTCTGCCCTGACGGTGCAGACGCTGCAAAACATGGGCTTTGAAGCGGCGCATCTGCGCGAAGGCTTTTCCACTTGGGAAAAGCAGGGCGGCCCCGTGGAGTTCCCTGAATGAGCGCATACCGCCCCCCTTTGAAATCAAGTTATGACGTCGTCATTATCGGCGGCGCGATCATGGGGTCATCAGCGGCGTGGTTCCTGACCGACAATCCCGACTTCAATGGCTCGGTACTGGTTGTCGAGATGGACAGCAGCTACGCCAATTGCTCAACTGCGCACACAAATTCCTGTATTCGCCAGCAGTTCTCTAACGAACTCAATGTGCGCATCTCCCAATTCGGTGCGGATTTCATAAAGAACTTACGAACCTACATGGGCGGTGATGCACGTGTGCCTGATCTGGATATCCAGACCTACGGCTACCTTTATCTGGCCGACCACGCGCATTTCGCAGATGTGCTACGCA
>NZ_JBAUHO010000058.1:0-2694 GCF_049680325.1 Planktotalea sp. | reverse complement strand
TCTCTCTTTGATCCGTCAAAAGTGCCGTAAGCTGGCGGCGTACAGACTTCTCATCGGTCAGCATCTCCTGCAAACTCTCTATGCGGTCGGTCAGTTGTTCACGCTCGCGAGTGCCGGACAAAACCCAACGTTTGTGGCACCGGCGAAAACGACCGTTTGTGACACCGCTTTGTATCCGTCCGGTCTGACTGGCGTTGACCTATTCTGCGGTCCAGTTCCAAGGCATCAGTTCATCGATGTGGGGCATTTTGTGATCTGCGACACGCGACAGAACCCAACGCAGCCAGGCTTCTGGATCGACACTGTTCATTCGGCAGGTCTCAATGAGGGTATAGGCAATGGCAGCAGCGTCACCGCCGCCTTTTGATCCCATGAACAGATAATTTTTGCGTCCCAGAGTTACCGGTCTGATTGAGCGCTCACAGATATTGTTATCAAGCTCCAGCTTGCCATCTTCGAGATATGCCCGCGCCTTTGGCATGCGGCCGAGCGCATAGCGGATGGCCGCTGCCAGGGTTGATTTGCCGGAGATCTTGGGCAATTGCAGCGAGAGCCACGCCTCGAGGTCATCAAAGACCGGTTTTGCCTTTGCCTGCCGCAGGACAACGCGCGCATCAATGGGCTGATAGCGCGCTTCTTTTTCCACGGCATAGAGGGCGGCGATGCGCTTGATCGTTTCCTCGGCGATGGCAGAGCCTTCGCTTTCGTAGACATCGACAAACTTACGGCGCACATGGACCATGCAGGCCTGCTCACTGGCGCGATCTGCCCCGAACAAGCCGTTGAACCCAGTGAAGCCGTCTGCATGGATCACGCCCTTATATCCCTTGAGATGGGATGAGGGGTGTTCGCCCTTCCGGTCCACGCTGAACTGATACCACACGCAGGGCGGCGTTTGCCCGCACCACGGACGTTCATCGCGCACATAGCTCCACAGGCGCGCTGTTTGCGCCTTTCCTTTGGCCTGCATCTTGACGGGCGTATCATCGGCGAACAGGGCTGGCCCTGCCCGGACCAGTTTGCCGATATGGACGGCAAGTGGCTCCACCAGCGCCGTTGATCGCCCCACCCAATCGGTCAGCGTGGAACGGTGCAGGTCAACCTTGTCACGGGCATAGATTTCAGACTGGCGATAGAGCGGGAGGTGATCACAATACTTGCCGACCAGAACATGGGCCAACAGGCCGGGACCCGGACGCCCGCGGGTGATCGGGCGTGAGGGCAGTTCGGCCTGAGCAAACGCGTCACAACAGGTGCAGGCCATGCGAGGCCGAACGATCCGTTTCACCACGAAGTGGCCGGGGACGTATTCCAGCTCTTCTGTCACGTCCTCGCCGAGCTGCTTGAGCGCACCACCGCAATCGCCGCAGGCGTCACCCGGCGACAGGATTTCTTCCTGTCGCTCAAGATGATCGGGTAGCGGGGCGCGATTGTGGGTGCGTTTGGCAGGAGCCTCTTGATCAGTAACAGTTTCGGGAGCTGTCTTTTGCGCCTCGGAGGCCGCCGCAATTTCGGTATCTTCCTGAAGGTCGAAGGCCAGCTGATCCATGGTCTCGGATTTGCTACCAAAACGGGCCTTGCGATGTCCCGCCAGTTCCTTCTTCAGCTTCTCGATCTGATAGGCCTGCGCCTTGATTTCGGCCGCCATCAGCTCGCTGACTGCGCGCAGTTCAGTGGGGTCTTCGGGCAGGGATTTGAACGTCGCGCGCATGCGTATTTTATATCCAAACAGCCTCCTGAATAGAACACAAAATGCGCATAAACCATTGTTTTATTGACTCATCCGGCCTGCAATGGTCGCCATGTTCGCGCAGGCATCCGCCAGTCAATTCCTTCCAGAAGCATCGACAGTTGCGCAGCCGTGACGCAGATTTTGCCGTCCTTGGCCGAAGGCCAGACAAACCGCCCTTTCTCGAGGCGTTTCATGAACAGGCATGCGCCCTGCGTATCCCACCAAATGATTTTTAGCAGATCTCCTCGACGGCCACGGAAGACAAACAGATGGCCAGAATACGGGTCCTCGGCCAGCAGCTTCTCCGTTTGTGCAGCCAGCGTGTTGAAACCTCGGCGCATATCCGTGACACCTGCCGCCAGCCAAACCCGCGTGTTGCTCGGCACCGGGATCATGCCGTCAGCCCCTGCACCAAGCCCACGACCGATGCCAGCGACGTCGGGCCTTCCACCAGAATGCGCCGCCCGTCCGACAGCGCGATATCCACGCGCTGCGCTAAAACAGTAGGCCGAGGATCGGCCGCCATATCGGTCATTGGCGCGGGAGCGGTGGGGCTTTCCAGCGCGGGCGTTTCAATCTCGACTGGCAGGAAAACGCCTTCAAGAGCGATGCCCTCCTCGGGCGATAACCCACCCTCCGCAGACGCGAACCGGGGATCCTTCAGCCATTTGAAAATCAGGTTCGCGTTCATCGAATAACGCCGAGCGACCTGTGCGACCGAAACGCCTGGCGTCAACGTCTGCGCGCAAATCGACCGCTTCTCGTCATCCGACCAGAACCGCTTCTTCAGCCCCTTCTTCCCCGCCATCACCAACCTCAAGATGTCCACTATCGATGGTGGACACTATCACCCACTCCTTCGCGCAGGCAGGGCAGTCAGACCGGACGGATAGCCTTTATCTTGCAACTGCCAACTCGGCTTTGAGTCGATGGTGTCCTTGGGAAATTGGCTACGCAGATGG
>NZ_JBAUHO010000057.1:0-2460 GCF_049680325.1 Planktotalea sp. | reverse complement strand
GCGCACTAGTTGCACCCACCCTTCGTCCAAAACTTAACCATCCATCTTCAGCGCCGAAATAAACGCTTCCTGCGGAATATCCACCTTACCGAACTGGCGCATCTTCTTTTTACCCGCCTTCTGTTTTTCCAGCAGTTTCTTCTTACGGGTCGCATCGCCGCCGTAGCATTTTGCGGTCACGTCCTTGCGCATGGCTGAGAGCGTTTCGCGCGCGATGACTTTGCCGCCGATGGCCGCCTGGATCGGGATCTTGAACATGTGGCGCGGGATCAGATCCTTGAGCTTTTCAACCATCGCACGGCCACGCATTTCGGCGCGGTCGCGGTGGACCATTGTTGAAAGTGCATCCACAGGTTCGTCGTTCACAAGGATCGACATCTTCACCAGATAATCCTGACGATAGCCCAGCATTTGATAGTCAAACGACGCATAGCCCTTGGTCACCGATTTCAAGCGGTCATAGAAATCAAAGACAACTTCGTTCAACGGCAGATCATATACCACCATTGCACGCGCACCCGCATAGGTCAGGTCCTGTTGAATGCCGCGGCGATCCTGACACAGCTTCAGAACGTCACCGAGATATTCGTCAGGTACAAGGATAGTCGCCTTGATGCGCGGCTCTTCCATGTGATCGACAAAGGTCAGATCAGGCATGTCGGCAGGGTTGTGCAATTCAACCATTTCGCCGCTTTTCATGTGAACATGATAGATCACCGACGGCGCAGTTGTGATGAGCTCGATGTCATATTCGCGCTCGATCCTGTCGCGGATCACTTCGAGGTGCAGCAAGCCCAGAAAGCCACAGCGGAAGCCAAATCCAAGTGCCGCGGAGGTTTCCATTTCGAATGAAAAGCTTGCATCATTGAGGGCAAGTTTATCAATCGCATCGCGCAGGTCTTCAAACTCTGCGCTATCAACCGGGAACAGGCCACAGAAGACCACGGGTTGTGCGGGTTTGAAGCCGGGCAATGCCACTGTCGTGCCCTTTTTCTCATGTGTGATCGTATCGCCGACGCGCGTGTCGCGCACCTGCTTGATCGAGGCCGTCAGAAATCCGATCTCGCCGGGGCCAAGTTCAGCAATATCCACGCGCTGGGGTTTGAAGACACCGATACGGTCTACATAATGCGTCGTATCGTTCGACAGCATTTTGATCCGCTCGCCCTTTTTCAGCACGCCGTCAATGATGCGCACCAGAACGATTACGCCAAGATAGGAGTCATACCAGCTATCGACCAGCATTGCCTTGAGCGGTGCGTCGCGCTCGCCCTTGGGGGCCGGCAACAGCTTTACGATCGCTTCGAGCGTTTCGTGAATGCCCTGGCCCGTTTTGGCGCTGACCTGAATCGCGCCAGAGGCGTCGATGCCGATGACGTCTTCGATTTGCTCTGCGACGCGGTCGCAATCGGAGGCAGGCAAATCGATCTTGTTCAGGATCGGAACGATTTCGTGATCCGCTTCCATCGCGTGATACACATTTGCCAGCGTTTGCGCTTCGACACCTTGCGAGCTGTCTACGACAAGCAACGAGCCTTCAACCGCACGCATGGAGCGGGACACTTCGTATGCGAAATCGACGTGCCCGGGCGTGTCGATCAGGTTGAGCACATAGGCCTCACCATCATCGGCGGTGTAGTCGATGCGCACCGTGTTGGCCTTGATCGTGATGCCGCGCTCACGTTCGATATCCATGCTATCGAGCATCTGCTCTTGCATGTCACGATCCTTCACTGTGCCCGTCGCCTGAATAAGGCGATCAGCAAGCGTGGATTTACCGTGGTCAATATGCGCCACGATCGAGAAATTGCGGATTTTGCTGAGCTCTGTCATGCTGCGGATATGGATAGGTTTCGGTGCGCGGTCAAGATAGATCAGAAGGGTAGCAGATTTTGAGTGAAACAGGTCCTGAGACGAGCGCTCCCAGCAAGATGAAGGTCGAGTTTATCGCTGGCGGCTTTCTCACGGTATTTACTGGCCTAGCTGGCATTGTCGTAGCAGCGGGTCACTTCTATGTGGCTCTGGTGTGTTTTGCCGTTGGAGTAGTCAGCGCCATTGTTGCCATCTCTATCAACGATACAACGGTGTTGCGTAAGATTGGTGAAAGCCTCAAAGGCCCTTCCTACCGCCTGCTCTATGACATCCTGCTGGACTGGCTCTTGCCCAAGGCGCGGGCGCTGTTCGGAGTGGCTGAGCCGGATAGCGAAAATGCGGCGTTGCCCGCCCTTCTAAAGCAAAGCTTCACCTACCGCCTGCTGGATCGCGCCATGCTTTTTGCTGTGATCTACCCGCTATTGCTTTTGCTGGCCTACTGGGGTCTGACCGGCCGCGCGGGCACGCTGGGGGCGGTTGAGGTGATCCCGGCCCTACCCGAAGGACAGGCGTGGAAAGGCCCCGTGACGCTCTGCGGAATTGCCATCGTGGGTCTGGTCGCGCTTTATGGCGAGCGCCGGGCCGCAG
>NZ_JBAUHO010000056.1:0-7157 GCF_049680325.1 Planktotalea sp. | reverse complement strand
GGGCAGATATATGTGCCACGCGAGAGGTACTCTTTGATTAAATCGTTCTGCACCGTGCCTTGCAGCTTGGAAACGTCCGCACCTTGTTCCTCGGCAGCGGCGACGTAGAGCGCAAGCAACCAAGGCGCGGTCGCGTTGATTGTCATGGACGTATTCATGTCCTCTAGAGGGATCTGATCGAACAGCGTGCGCATGTCGCCCAGATGACAAACAGGCACACCCACTTTGCCGACTTCACCGCGCGCAAGGACATGATCGCTGTCGTAGCCTGTCTGTGTCGGCAGATCGAAAGCAACAGAAAGGCCAGTCTGACCTTTGGCCAAATTGCCACGATAAAGCGCGTTGGATGCTTTAGCCGTCGAGTGACCCGCGTAGGTTCGGATAAGCCATGGGCGATCTGTTTTCACGGCAGTTTGAGTGTCGGACATAGCGCGCCTCATGAATCAGATTGAGTAATTAAATTACGTTTGGAAATGTATATGTGGAATTTTACGCAACTGTCAATTCGCCGCGTTGCGGCATTTATGGATGCGATTGCAGCGTAAATCGCATCTCAGTCGCGCTGGAAAACCCGAAGACACATTTAAGCGGACCCAACGTTTGGATTTTGCCGGGCGCGAAGCCTTCGCGCTCATAAAGCGCGCGCGCACGCGGGTTGGTGTCAATGACATCAAGGCGCACGTCCGCACAGCCTTGTGCGTGGGCCTCTTGGATGATCGCCCGTAGCAGGGCGGTGCCAACACCCATGCCGCGTGCTGCTTCGGTGACGAAAATCCCGTCCATTAATAAGGAGGACGCTTCCAAGTCACGTTCAAGCAATGACAAAAGCGTTGCGCGCCAAAGTGATCCAAAAATTCCATAGATCGCACGCAGATCGCTCAAGTCGCCGCCTACCAAAGATCCTTCGCTTGTTTTGAAACCTGCAACCCCAAGCAAAGCTCCATCCTCGCTTCGTGCGCAAAGTGAAAAAGCGGGCTCGGCAACGCGCGCAAGAAAGGCCCTCGCCTTGATATCAGGTCCAAGGCCGAACGATAGTTTGGCACCAAACGCTTCCCAATAAAGCGCGGCGATCAAATCACGTTCATTTTCGTTAAAGCCACGGGTGATGCGAATGGCTGACAACTTTGCGTATTCCTTACTTGCTAGGTAAGAAATATATTTACCCTTTGCCGCCTTGCTGCAAGTGTCGCTTTATGTTGCGAACAATAGAACTTCCTATATGGCTCTTTGCGTTAATCCTGCTTTTTGCAGTGGTTACTTTTGCATCTCATTTTCTTTTTCCATCCGTGCGTTGGTTCTTCCGTCGCCGTATGGAGCGCGTCGTAAAGCGTGTTAACGAACGCTTGGAACGCCCGATCGAGCCGTTCAAACTTGCACGGCGCTATGACATGATTCAACGATTGATCTATGATCCAGAGGTCAGTCACGCAATCGCGGACTATGCCAAAAAGAATGGCGTGCCTGAGAACGTCGCCTTTGAAAAAGCCCGCAGTTACGCACGTGAGATTGTTCCATCATTCAGTGCCACGGCCTATTTCGGCTTCGCAATCCGAATAGCGCGCGTTTTGAGCAATGCGCTGTATCGTGTGCGTCTTGGCTATCACGATGATGAAGGGCTTAGCGGATTGGATAAGGACGCAACCGTTATCTTCGTTATGAACCACCGTTCAAACATGGACTATGTGCTTGTCACGTACCTGGCTGCGGAGCGTTCCGCGCTTGCATACGCCGTTGGCGAATGGGCCCGCGTTTGGCCGCTGAGCCGATTAATCAAGGCGATGGGCGCGTATTTCATCAGGCGTAGGTCGCGCGGTGATCTCTATCGCCGTGTCCTGGCGCGCTATGTGCATCTGGCGACCCAAGCTGGTGTAACGCAGGCAATGTTCCCCGAGGGCGGGCTTTCGCTGGATGGTAAACTAGCGCCGCCTAAGCTGGGCCTGCTGAAGTATATTACTGACGGGTATGAAGAAGACGGGCGCGACGTTCTGTTTGTTCCTGTCGCGCTGAATTATGACCGCGTTTTGGAAGATCGGATATTGATGGCAGCGGATGCCGCTGGGACACGCCGGTTTAGCGCGCGGATTTCCGTAGTCGCTGGCTTCGTTTTCAAACAGTTGTGGTTGCGAATTCTGGGCCGCTTTCATCGTTTCGGCTACGCAGCGGTCAGCTTTGGACATCCGGTGTCATTGCGCTCGCATGTTTTGGCACATGGCGGTGCGCCGGACGCAGAAGATCTCGCCTCAGAACTCATGGGGAGAATTGCAGAGGTCGTGCCAGTCGTTCCCGTTCCATTATTGGCCATTGTTATGCTCGCGCATTCGAATGCAGCAAAGGGTGATTTGCCTTCATTGATGCAAGCACAGCTCGATCACATGGGCAGCGCCTATGTTCACCTTCCACGTGATGACATTGGCTATGCCGCAGAAATCGCGCTCAAGCATCTGTGTGAGCGGCGTATCCTGAGGGTTGCGGATGATCGGGTCATCGTCGACGAAGATCAGCGCGCGGCGCTAAGTTATTACGCCAATTCAATTGCCCATCTCGTAGCTAAATGATGCGGACGCAGCATGAATGCTGCAATTGCTGGGTTATAAAATTACAAAAAATGACTTTCGGATGTTGCATTGTTGCGTAGGCCTGTCTACTTCCTAAGTGGAAGCAACGATTCTGCGTTGCAGCGCAATTAAAAGCAGGAGGCCAACATGGCTCTGGACACAGAAACCGGAACTTTCGCGTATGACGCGCCTGAAAAAGACCTCTACGAAATGGGTGAAATCCCACCCATGGGATATGTCCCAAAGAAAATGTACTCATGGGCGATCCGCCAGGAACGCCATGGTGAGCCTGACACGGCTATGCAGCAGGAAGTCGTAGATGTTCCTGTACTTGATAGCCATGAGGTTCTTGTTCTCGTGATGGCAGCTGGTGTGAACTACAACGGCGTTTGGGCGGCATTGGGCCTACCGATTTCTCCATTTGATGGCCACAAACAACCCTATCACATTGCGGGTTCCGATGCGTCCGGCATCGTTTGGGCCGTGGGTGACAAGGTGAAGCGCTGGAAAGTCGGCGACGAAGTTGTGATCCACTGCAACCAGGATGATGGCGATGATGAAGAATGCAACGGCGGCGATCCGATGTATTCCCCATCCCAGCGCATCTGGGGCTATGAAACACCCGATGGCTCTTTTGCCCAGTTCACTAACGTGCAGGCTCAGCAGCTAATGCCGCGTCCAAAGCATCTGACTTGGGAAGAAAGCGCTTGCTACACGCTGACGCTCGCAACGGCTTACCGCATGCTGTTTGGTCATGAGCCACATGATCTGAAGCCCGGACAAAACGTTCTGGTTTGGGGCGCGTCTGGTGGCCTTGGCTCTTACGCGATCCAGCTAATCAACACCGCAGGTGCCAACGCGATCGGTGTGATTTCGGATGAAGACAAGCGTGATTTCGTCATGGGCCTTGGTGCCAAAGGCGTTCTAAACCGCAAGGATTTTAACTGCTGGGGGCAATTGCCTAAGGTGAACACGCCCGAATATGCGGAGTGGTTCAAAGAAGCGCGCAAGTTCGGCAAGGCGATCTGGGATATCACAGGCAAAGGCAACAACGTCGATATGGTGTTCGAACACCCAGGCGAAGCGACCTTCCCTGTGTCCACCTTCGTCGTGAAAAAAGGCGGCATGGTTGTGATCTGTGCCGGCACAACCGGCTTTAACCTGACGTTCGACGTGCGCTACATGTGGATGCACCAAAAGCGTCTTCAAGGTAGCCACTTTGCCCACCTCAAGCAGGCATCTGCGGCCAATAAACTGATGCTGGAGCGTCGTCTTGATCCGTGCATGTCCGAAGTGTTCGAGTGGAACGATCTGCCTGCTGCGCACATGAAGATGCTGCGTAACGAGCATAAGCCGGGCAATATGTCCGTTCTGGTTCAGGCACCGAAGACCGGTCTGCGCACGCTTGAGGACGTTCTCGACGCGAATTAACTTTGGATTGTTTCGAAATACGAAACATTGCGCCCGCGAATCACATTTGTGTTCGCGGGCGTTTTCTATTGAGCGAACGGCTCTTAACAATTTCAGAGCGTTACTTTCTTGCGCATCCCTATTTCTGGGGAGTTGTTTTTCGTGAATACCTGAAATTAATCAACTCGTGCTATGGTTGTGTTAACCTTTCGTTAACTACTGCAAGCGAGACTCAAATTGAAAAATATATGGCTCCTGGACGTTCTTACGGATCTAAAAACTTTCGCGTCAGAAAATGGGCTTCCTGCTCTAGCGGCGCAATTGGATGTTACCCACCGCACAGCTAGCGCTGAGCTTGAAGCATTGATTGAAAGGCCTCTCGTTGGCTCAAACCCTGTACCTCGCGGACGTGGACCGCACCCTCGCCGAGCTGGAACGCGCTTCCGGGCTTGAGGACCTACAGGGGGCGATCGTCAACCTTCGCGATGCCTGCAAGATCGACCACTTCGTTTATCATTGGGTAAATAGCCAGGGCGAACAATATGGGTGCGGTACCTATTCACCCGAATGGGTCACCCGCTACATTGAGCAGGAATACCTTCGCATCGATCCGGTTATCTTGGGATGTTATCAACGGTTCCATCCCGTTGATTGGAAGCGATTGGACTGGTCATCAAAAGCGGCGCGTAGTTTTCAGCGCGAAGCCATCGAATTTGGTGTTGGCAATCAAGGGTTTTCGATCCCGATAAGGGGCCCGAACGGACAATATGCGCTGTTCACAGCATCGCACCGCTGCTCTGATGAAGAATGGGATAACTTTACAAAAAAATACCGTAGACAGTTGATATTGCTGGCTCATTTTTTCAACCAAAAAGCGCTGGAGTTTGAACCGAACCGCGTGCCGGATGCTGGGCGCGCGCTTTCACCGCGAGAAACGGATGCGATGACGTTTCTTGCCATGGGGCTCAATCGCGCTCAGGCGGCGGATACTATGGATATTTCCGAACATACCCTGCGGGTTTACATTGAATCCGCCCGATTCAAGCTTGGGGCGATCAACACAACCCATGCCGTCGCTCGCGCAATGAGCCGTGGATTAATCGTCGTTTAACCTTTTGCGGCCAAAGCGAACGCTCTATTTACCAGCACTTTATTAACCATCGTCAGTCTTTGCCTTCACACAGAAGGGGAATGCGCGCGATGATTAGATATCTGTATGCGGATCAATTGGATCGACTGGGCACTCTCGAAGAATCCATGTTCTTGGACCGAGCCGATCAATTTAAAACGCGGCTAGGCTGGGACGTCAGCGTGGACGAACGTGGGTATGAGCGCGATGAATACGACGCGCTGAACCCGCTTTATGTGCTATATCAAAAACCCGATGGCACCCACGGTGGTTCAATGCGTTTGTTGCCAAGCACAGGACGCACCATGGTGAATGAGCATTTTGCGGACATCCTTGGCGGCGGAGAAGTAAGAAGCCCATTGATCTGGGAATGCACGCGCTTTTGTCTATCTAGAACTGCCGAAGCTCGCACGGCGGCAGCCCTGATGCTTGCAGGCGGCGAGGTCATGGAAAACTTTGGTGTTAAGCATTTCGTCGGCGTGTTCGATGCCCGCATGGTGCGGATTTACAGAATGATCGGCGCAAGTCCCGAGGTATTGGGCAGCGTCGGGGCAGGGCGTGACAAAATCAGTGTCGGCCTGTGGTCATTTAGCGATGACGCCCGCGCCCGCGTCGCCCGAAAGGCAGGCATCACACCTTCGCTTTCACGGCTTTGGTTCGAACGTTCATTCACATCGGGCATACAGAAACTGTCGCAAACCGTGTAAAGGAGCAAACCAGTGCTGGCACTCCGAAAGGGGCGCAGTTAATCTGCGGCCAATGTCTCTCCCTTCGGTTACCCTTTCTGACGATCAAGCCTCCGCCTTTGACGCGGTGACGGAAATGCTGCGCCAAGCAGGCATCGATCTTGAAGACTCCCTTTTGATGCCGCCGCGCAGCAAAGAGCAAAGCGTTATGGCGCTGATCGGTAAGGCGGGATCAGGCAAGACTCTGCTTTTGGCCGAGCTTTATAAAGCCCTTGAAGAAGCTGGCGTCGAGATTGTTTCCGGTGACTTTGAGAGCCGTAAAAAGAAAGATCGCCGAACGCTTGCCATTCTAGCACCGACAAACAAAGCAGCCTCGGTATTGCGCATGCGCGGGGTGCCCGCGACGACAATTCACCGAATTCTATACACGCCAGTCTATGACCCAGAGTATGAGAAGGTCGCAGAGTGGCTTGCAGGAAACGGCGAGCGGCCCAGCATCGAAGGGCTTACAGATATCGCGCTGGATCGCGCGTTCGAGTTCTACCAGGGCAACAAATCCATTCCCGGTGCATTGGCGACTGCGGGCCTGCGCGGCTCAGACTTCATCACTGGTTGGAAGCGGCGCGAAGACCCGCTCGACATCGGATTCGTCGATGAATCCTCGATGCTCGATGATAAGCAGTTCAATGATCTAAAAGAGATCTTCCCGACGCTTGTCTTGTTCGGTGATCCTGCGCAGCTTGCCCCTGTTAACCAATCCGGCGCGATGGTTTTTGATGGCTTGACCGGGCCACGTAAGCTGGAGCTAAGTCGCATCCACCGTCAGGAAGCCGATAACCCGATCCTTGATCTGGCCCACGCCCTTGCCGATCCGGTCCTACAGTTTCAGGACTTCGAGAAGATGATCGAAGAGGCGGCCCAAAAAGATGACCGGGTGGTTTGGGGCCAAAGGGTCGAGGTCGATCTTATGGCGCGCTCGCCCGTTCTGGTGTGGCGCAATGCGACGCGTATTCGTTTGATAAATGCATTCCGCTCCGTTCACGGGGCCCCAGAAGATGCACTTCTTGAAGGGGAGCCGCTGATCTGCGACGGGATTGAACTACCGCTCAAGCACCGCAAAAAGCGGCTGGATTTGGAGGCGCGAGGTCTCATCAAGGGCGCGCAGGTAATCTACCTGGGAATGGGGCGCAAGCCGGGGTTTTCCCGCTTGCATGTGATGGGTGCTGAAGATCCACAAGTGTCCGCAGCTTCTATCGTTAAGATTGAAAAGCCGGACGAGGAAGAACCCTTCATTCCCTTTGCTGCACGCATGGGGGCTACCTTTCTGCATGGCGCGGCGGTGACAATTCACAAGGCGCAGGGTAGCCAGTGGGATAC
>NZ_JBAUHO010000055.1:0-1910 GCF_049680325.1 Planktotalea sp. | reverse complement strand
ACCCCGATCAATTCGATTTCCGAACTAGAAGCGATCTATGGCGACGCTGCGCCAAAGTCGTTGAGTAAGGTGGTGACCAAGGTAACGCCCCACTATCGCACCTGGATCGAAGCCTCGCGATTTGTTGTCGTTTCCACCGTCGGCGCTGAGGGCACGGACGGCAGCCCGCGCGGCGATGATGGCGCAGTTGTGACAATCCAAGATGAAAGCACGCTTCTTTTGCCCGATTGGTTCGGTAACAACCGCGTTGATACGCTTCGTAACCTTGTGTGTGACAAGCGCATAAGCCTGATGTTTATGTTCCCGTCGTCGACAAACGTGGTGCGGGTAAATGGCACAGCAGTTGTCACTGCTGACGAAGAACTGCGAAAGCGTTTTGAAAAGAAGGGAAAATTGCCGCGCACTGTGATCGTTATCACAATCGGCGAGATGTATTTCCAATGTGCAAAGGCTTTGATGCGATCAGAGCTTTGGAAGGATGTTGGTAGGGATGTGAAACTCCCAACGGCGGGTGATTTTCTGAAAGAACGCGATGCTGAGTTTGACGGCAAAGACTATGACGCAACCTACCCCGAGTATGCCAAGTCGCGCATGTGGTAGCGCCTTAGGCCTTGCGCCAGTCGGCGCTTTGCATTTCGCGTAACCGGCTGGCAGTGCGTTCAAATTCAAATGTACCTTCGCCCTCGACATAAAGCATCTCAGGCTGGGCGGCAGCTGAGGCAATCAGCTGAACACGAGCCTCATAAAGCGCATCAATGAGGGTTACAAAACGCTTGGCCTCATTGAAATTATTGCGGCTTAGGCGGGGGATATCTTCCAGGACAAGCACGCGCGCGGCGTCGGCGATCACAAGATAATCCGCAGGGCCAAGTGGCGCGCCGCAAAGGTCAAAGAACCGCGCGCGTGCAACACCGTTGTGATAGCCGGGAAGCGTCACAGTGCGCCCCTTAACGAACAAGTCATGAGGCGCGGCTTTGCCATGGGTAAGCTTTTGCCAAACCGCTTCAATCTGCGCACGCGCATCCGGGCCATTGGGTGTGAAATAGACCGGCGATCCTGACATGCGGTCCTGGCGGTAATCTGTCGGGCTTGCGAGTTCAGCAACCTCCATCCGGTCTTTGAGTAGGTCAATGAACGGCAAGAACAGTTGGCGATTCAGCCCGTCCTTATAAAGATCATCGGGAACGCGGTTCGATGTTGTTACAATAACAACGCCGCCATCCATGAGCATTTCGAACAACCGCCCAACGATCATCGCGTCAGTGATATCGGTGATCTGCATTTCATCAAATGCAAGCAGTTTGACCGCTGCTATAACGCTTTGCGCGACCGGCTTAAGCGCATCCTCAACACCATCCTGCCGCGCCTTGTGCATCCCTGCATGTATCTCTTGCATAAAGGCATGAAAATGCACGCGCCGCGCCGCAACAGGGCTGGCCTCTACAAACAGGTCCATCAACATTGACTTGCCGCGCCCGACTCCGCCCCAAAGGTATAGCCCCAAGGGCGGCGGTGGCGCTTTGCGAAACAAGCCTTTCCTAACGGGCACAGCAAGCGCGCTGCGAATGCGCTCTAAACGCTCCAAAGCCAACTCCTGCGCAGGATCAGCGGTGAGTTCACCAAGAGCAACGCGCTCGGAATAGATGTCCAAAAGGCTTTTCATATCTTCCTCTACCGCGACGGGAGCGCGGCGAAAAGAGGTTGTGCAATTGACGCCCTAGCGAAAACACTTAACGTCGCGCAGAAAGCTTTCTGAAAGTTCCCAAATGAAGACCCAACATAGCCTCTTTACGCCAGTCTTGATTGTCGGCTGCGTCATCATTCTGGTGAACTTTGCGATCCGTGCATCCTTCGGAGTTTTCCAGATTCCCATTGCGAGCGAATTCAATTGGCTGCGCTCGGAATTCTCG
>NZ_JBAUHO010000054.1:0-8529 GCF_049680325.1 Planktotalea sp. | reverse complement strand
GGAATGTTTCGAGCAGCCAGAAAGCAAATAAAGAAAACGCCCCCGTTAGCATCGCAAGACCGACCGCAATCAACAAGATACCAGATATCTTCTCGATCAACCCCATATGCCGCTTGAGCGCGTTCATCACGCCCATCGCACGATCAATAAAGAAGGCTGCCAGCAGAAACGGAATGCCCAGCCCAAGCGCATAAAGGCCCAGCAATGTCGTACCGCGCGCAACATTGGCTTCGGAGGCGGCTAAAGACAGGATCGCCCCAAGCTGCGGACCGATGCAGGGCGTCCAGCCGAAAGCAAAGGCAAGGCCAAGCACATAGGCACCAAAGGCGCTACCGCCGCGATCACCTGCATCAAGGCGCGCTTCGCGATCAAGAAATCCGATGCGGAACACACCCAGAAAATGCAGCCCGAAAACGATGATGATAGCGCCAGCAATACGGCCGAATAAGACCTGGTTCTGCAAGAAAAACGCACCAAACACCGAGGCCGTGAAACCGAGCAGCAAAAAGATCGTGCTTAGACCCATGACAAAGAAAATCGCGGCGATACCGGTCTGGCGGCGTCCTGCGCGCGTTCCTTGCATTTCAGGCAATGACACACCGCTCATAAACGCCAGGTAAGGCGGCACAATCGGCAAAACGCATGGGCTTAAAAACGATACAACGCCAGCCAGCATGGCAACCAGCATTTGCGGCCCGAGGCCAAGGGATATGAGATCAATTTCTGACATGCCCCCACTTAGCCCGAGCACGCTACAGAAGCAAAGTCACAAGGGCGTGGACACAGTGACACATCACGACTAAATCACGCTTATGCGACACATACTTGATGCCACCTCCCTGCTCTGCCCCCTTCCGGTTCTCAAAGCGCGCAAGCGTTTGCAGCCGCTGGCCGTTGGCGATGAGCTGGAAATGCACGCGGATGACCCTGCGGCCATCATCGACGTTCCGCATTTTTGCGCACAAGCAGGTCATTCGCTGATCGAAACCCGCGATGATGGTGCAGTGCAGATTTATGTGATCCGCAAAGGCGCATAAGCGCGCATCAAACAAAAGCGGTTTACCAACAAAAAAACGCCGCGCATGACACGCGGCGTTTCAATATTCTTTAGTGCGTGAACACCCTATTTTCCCAAGGACCACCATCCGCGGCGCTTGGGCTTGCTCGGTTCAAACGATCCAAGCGACTTTGGCCCGCTCGCAGGCTCTGCGACTTCCGGCTCTGTCACAACGCTAGGCTGCTCTGCCGGTTCTGCTGCTGCGGCAACTTCGACAACAGGCTCTGCGACGACCGGTTCACTCTGAACCACAGGTGCAGCTTGCTCAACGGCAGCGGCCTCAACAACCGGTTCTGTCTGTGCAACAGGCGCAGCGGTTTCCGCAGGTTCTGCCGCAGCTTTCGCTTTCGCAGGTGCTTTTGGTGTCGCAGGCTTGCGCGTGCGTGGCTTTGGTTTCGGCTTCTCCGCTTTAACCTCTGGCTCTTTGCTTTGCGCCGCATCCACAGGCTCGCTTGCCTCTGTTGCTGCATCTCCAACAGGCTCTTTCACCGTTTTTGGCTTTGGCTTGCTACGCGATCTGGAAACGGTCTTTGGCTTCGTTTTCACCGCTGCGTCATCTGTCACCGCTTCCGCAGAAACAGCTGTTTTCGCGCCTTGATCCGCGCCATCAACGCGCGCTTCACCATCACCGGATGCATCGCTTTGGGAAGATGCGTCGGCAGACGTGCCATTGTCATCGCCATCGCCATTGTCACCGTTCTGGTGATCGTATGATCCAGATTTTTTGCCACCCCGGCGACGGCGACGACGACGCTTCTTCGGCTTGTCCTCACCCTCTGCGCCATGCTGGCCGTTTGATTCACCTGCCGATTCTTCTTCGTCGTCTTCATCAACGATATCTTCGTCAATTTGATCCATCAGTGAAGTATCGACGGAAACAACATGCGCAGAAGGCTCTGGCACAACGCGCGTCGCTGTTTTGAATTTCTCCATCGCGAAATCGGGGCTGACCATATGGGGGTCACCCTCGATCCGAACAGACAAACCATAACGCAGTTCGATCTGGGCAATATGTTCGCGTTTCTGGTTCATCAGATAGTTGCAGATCGCGACAGGGCAACGCACCAGAACCTCGCGTGAGCGACGGCGCACACCCTCTTCTTCGATCTGGCGCAGGATATTCAGCGCCATATTGTCATCGGAGCGGATCAAGCCAGTGCCGTGGCACGACGGGCATGGCGCAGTTGTGGCTTCGATCATGCCTGGGCGTAAACGCTGGCGTGACATTTCCATAAGACCGAAACCAGAAATGCGTCCGACTTGAATACGCGCACGATCCGACTTGAGCTTGTCCTTCATCCGCTTCTCGACAGCGGCGTTGTTCTTGCGTTCGTCCATGTCGATGAAGTCGATGACAATCAAACCCGCAAGGTCACGCAGACGGACCTGACGCGCAACTTCTTCTGCGGCCTCAAGGTTGGTCTTGGTCGCTGTATCTTCGATCGAGCCTTCTTTGGTGGCGCGCCCAGAGTTCACATCAACCGCAACCAAAGCTTCGGTCGTATCAATAACAATGTAACCGCCAGACTTCAGCTGAACTGTCGGGTTGAACATGCCAGACAGGTAGCTTTCTACTTGGTAACGAGCGAAAAGTGGCATGGATTCAGCATATTGCTTCACGTTCTTCGCGTGGGACGGCATAATCATTTTCATGAAGTCCTTGGCGATGCGATAGCCGCGCTCGCCCTCCACGAAGACTTCGTCGATGTCGCGGTTATAAAGATCGCGGATCGAACGCTTGATTAGATCGCCTTCCTCATAAATCTTCGCAGGTGCGATAGATTTGAGCGTCAGCTCGCGAATTTGCTCCCACAGGCGTTGCAGGTATTCGTAATCGCGCTTGATTTCGGTCTTGGTGCGTTTGGCACCTGCGGTGCGCACGATCAGACCTGCGCCCTGAGGCACATCAATTTCGTTCGCTATCTCTTTGAGTTTCTTACGATCTACCGCATTGGTGATCTTGCGGGAAATACCGCCGCCACGGGCCGTATTTGGCATCAGCACGCAATAACGCCCTGCAAGGCTTAGGTAGGTTGTAAGCGCCGCGCCTTTATTGCCGCGCTCTTCTTTCACAACTTGAACCAGCAAAATCTGGCGTACTTTGATGACTTCTTGAATTTTGTAGCGACGTGGACGTGGCTTGCGCAGTGGGCGAATATCTTCGGCGTCATCTTCTTCTGAAACCGATTCAATCGTTTCGTCGCGCTCGGACGCGCTCAACTGCGATGAAGTGCCGTCTTTATCATCCTGCGCTTCGCTCTCCTCATGAGCGTCATCATCCGCAGCTTCATCCGCGGCTGGCGTATCAACAGGCGTTTCTGCAACCGTCTCCATCGGGGACGATCCTTCCAGAACATCAGTGTCCTGCGCATCTTCGCTCAGATCAATCGTTTCCATACCGGTGATTTCAACGCCGGCATCATCAGACGTGTTTTCGATCTCTTTACTGACAACAGCATCATCGCTGCTGACCTCGGCCGCTTTCGAGGACGAGCGACGACGCGAGCGGCGCGGTTTCGGTTTGTCCTGCTCGTCTTCACGTGCGCGCTGGCTTTCGGCATAAGCGCGCTCTTCCTCCATCAGGGCCTCACGGTCCGCAACGGGGATCTGATAGTAATCAGGGTGAATTTCCGAGAACGCGAGAAATCCGTGACGGTTTCCACCGTAATCCACAAAGGCCGCCTGCAGGGACGGCTCTACGCGGGTTACTTTTGCGAGATAGATGTTGCCAGCAAGCTGGCGTTTGTTTTCGGATTCAAAGTCAAATTCCTCAACCTTGTTTCCGTCGACCACCACAACACGGGTTTCTTCCGTGTGGGAGGCATCGATAAGCATTTTCTTAGCCATGGTATCCGTTTGCGCCCGGCGCGAAGAACAATAGCCCGATCACAAAAGCGATCAGGCGGTCTATTGGTCCGGCTTGCGGGGCGTCTGATTTGGGCGAAATGGCGCGCACGGAGGCAGAGCCCTTGCGGGGCTCCTGCTCTGGTATTCGTATCCTGCGCGCGCTTCATCGCGGTTCTGCTCCGACACGTCACGTTTTCACAACATGCATGCCCGTTAAATTGCCGCCCTTTTGTTTAAAGAAACGGCGCGTCGTAAGGTCAACTGACATCTATTTGAACTAGATCACCAAAAGACCGTATCGGTCTGCCTCCAAGCACCTTTGCTATGGCAAAGTGGGCTGCAGCGAAACTCTCCCGGTCCTTGTTCGCGCTCGCGACCACGGACCGTGTGTCATACATAGGGTCTAACATAGGGTCTGCGCAATGGGTAAATGACTTCAATTTATCCAAGCCCAGTTCTCAAACCGTGTTGGCCGCTCCAAAAATCGTGGTTTCTGAATACCCCAAGATCGTCACAATTGCGGCATGAAACCGCCCGCTCGTTCCGCATAAATCAAAAGATCGATCAGAAAAACAAACCAATTCGAGAGCATCAAAGCGCCATCACGCGCATGACGTCACAGGAAGGAAAGCCAATGGCAAATTCCAAACCACCAACACCGCCGGAAAAGCCAAGCCAAAGCGCGCCAGCCCCGAAAAACGGTGACAAAGCAGAAAAACCGATCGCATTTACCGACTTCGCCAGTATCTGAGCAGGTAAATCAATGCTAGATTAGCTTGATGAGTGATCCCGTTTCTTCCATCCCAAATCTGGGCCCTGCCAGTGATGCCAGCTTCGCCAAAGCCGGAATCACCAGCGCCGCTCAGGTTCGCGCGCTCGGCGCTGATGAAACCTACTATAAACTGCTAAAGTCGGGCACGCGCCCGCATTTCATTGGCTATTATGCCTTGGTGATGGGGCTTCAAGGCCGCCCTTGGAATGATTGTCAGGGCGCTGAAAAAGCGGCGCTTCGCAAGACCTTTGATCGGATCAAAGCCAAAGCAAGCAACACAAAAGAAAAGGGCCGCTCCGATTTGGAAGCAGCCCTTGATCTTATCGGGGTTGTCGAGAAACCTCGCAAAGCCTAACGGCTTCTTTGGTCCTTCAAATACCTCGGGGGTTTGGGGGCTGTCCCCCAATCCCGGATTTAGCCAACCAGTTCGAGGCCAGAGAAGAAAAACGCGATCTCTTCTGCAGCTGTCTCAGGCGCATCAGAGCCGTGAACAGAGTTTTCGCCAACTGATTCCGCGAATTCTGCGCGAATTGTACCCGCAGCGGCATCCGCTGGGTTTGTTGCGCCCATGACTTCACGGTTCTTTGCGATTGCGTTTTCGCCTTCGAGAACCTGAACCACAACTGGCTCGGAAATCATGAATTCGCACAGCTCGCCAAAGAACGGACGCTCAGAGTGAACACCGTAGAAAACCTGCGCTTGTGCAAGTGTCATTTGAATACGCTTGGATGCGACGACGCGCAGGCCAGCTTCTTCGAATTTAGCAACAATTTTGCCCGTCAGGTTGCGGCGTGTTGCGTCTGGTTTGATGATCGAAAATGTGCGCTCGAGAGCCATGATAGATTTCCCTTATTTGAAAGGCGCGCCGCCCCATGCGACAAGCACCCGTAAATTCTGTGGCGCGCTTAGCATGGGCCACTGGCTATGAAAAGCCGCGAAGTGCGTAATGCGCGATATCACCGCTGGTGCCAGCGCAATCGCTCTGCTATCTGCCCGCCATGCTAAAGATATCAGACATCACATATTCCGTCGCTGGCCGCACGTTGGTCGAAAACACATCCGTCACAATACCGACTGGTCACAAAGTCGGGCTTGTCGGGCGCAATGGCTCTGGCAAAACGACGCTGTTCAAGGTCATTCGCGGTGAAATGGTGCTTGATACCGGCAACTTATCAATGCCGCAGTGCTGGAAAATCGGCGGCGTTTCTCAGGAAGTTCCTGGAAACGAGGTGTCTTTGATAGATACCGTTTTGCGCGCCGATACCGAGCGTGAAGCGTTGCTTGCAGAGGCTGAAACAGCCACCGACCCTGCCCGCATTTCCGAAGTACAAACCCGCCTGAGCGATATTGATGCCTGGTCCGCCGAAGCGCGTGCAGCGACGATTCTCAAAGGTCTGGGTTTCACGCATGACGAGCAACTCCAGCCTTGCTCTGCTTTTTCTGGTGGTTGGCGTATGCGCGTTGCGCTGGCCGCGGTTCTGTTTTCTGAACCTGATCTTTTGCTGCTCGATGAGCCGACCAACTACCTCGATCTGGAAGGTGCGCTCTGGCTTGAGGCCTATCTGGTCAAATATCCACATACGGTGTTGATCGTCAGCCACGACCGCGAGCTTTTGAACCGTTCGGTTGGCGGCATTCTGCATCTCGAAGACAAGGGTCTGATCTATTATACAGGCACCTACGATATGTTCGCAAAGCAGCGCGCGCAAAAACGTGCCCTGATGGCCTCAGCGGCGAAAAAGCAGGAAGCCAAACGCGAACATTTGCAAGCTTTTGTGGATCGCTTCAAAGCCAAGGCTTCCAAAGCCAAGCAAGCGCAATCGCGCGTCAAAGCATTGGAAAAGATGGAAACAATTCGCGCACCCGAAGACGTGGCGCGTACCGTGTTCACCTTTCCCAAGCCCGAAGAACTGTCCCCGCCGATCATCGCGACCGAAAAAGCCTCTGTCGGTTATGGCGAGACGATCATTCTACGCGATCTGAACCTGCGCATTGACCAAGACGACCGTATCGCCCTGCTTGGCCGTAACGGCGAGGGTAAATCGACGCTTTCCAAAATGTTATCGGATCGCTTGAAGATCGCCAGCGGCAGCATGGTCACATCGAACAAGCTGCGCATCGGCTTTTTTGCGCAGCATCAGGTGGACGAGCTTTACATCGATGAAACCCCGCTAGAGCATTTGTTGCGCGAACGTCCCGCTGAAGGCCAAGCCAAATTGCGCGCGCGCCTTGCCGGTTTTGGCCTTGGTGCGGATCAGGCAGATACGCAGGTCGGACGGCTTTCTGGTGGGCAAAAGGCGCGTTTGTCGCTGTTGCTGGCCACCCTGCCCGCCCCGCATTTGCTAATCCTCGACGAGCCGACCAACCACCTTGATATCGAGAGCCGCGAAGCCCTTGTTGATGCGCTGACCGCCTATACGGGCGCCGTCATTCTGGTAAGCCACGACATGCACCTTTTGTCGATGGTCGCTGATCGACTGTGGCTGGTGAAGGACGGGCATGTTTCCGTTTATGAAGAAGATCTGGAAGCCTATCGCAAAATGCTGTTGTCCTCTGACAAGCCAGCCAAGCAAGGCAAGGGCAACAAACCCGCTGACAAACCCAAGCCCAAAGGCCCGTCGCAGGATCAGATCAAAGCGATGCGCGCGGATGTGCGCAAATGCGAAGAACGCATGAGCAAAATCGACGACATGCGTGATAAACTGGCGAAAAAGCTGGCCGATCCTGTCCTTTATGAAGACGCGCGCAAGGGTGAACTTGAGACGTGGAACAAGAAATACGCGGAAGTCATGGAGGCCCATGGCCGCGCGGAAGCCATGTGGATGGCCGCACTTGAAAAGCTGGAAGCCGCGGGCAAAGCATGATCGACACAGCGTTTTTCATCACCTCGTTTGTGACGCTTTTTGTTATCATTGACCCGATCGGGTTGACGCCGCTTTTCGTTGCCCTGACGCAAGGGATGAGCGTGCAACAACGCCGCGCAATTGCCATTCGCGCGACGCTGACTTCTGCGGGCATCCTTGCGATGTTTGCGATTTTTGGCGAAGCCGTTTTGGGGTTCATCGGAATTTCAATGGCCGCATTCAAAATTGCAGGCGGCATTTTGTTGCTCTTAACCGCGCTTGATATGCTTTTTGAGCGGCGCTCGAAACGACGCGAGGACACGGCCGAAGAAGACGAGGATCTGGATGATCCTTCTGTTTTTCCGTTGGCTATTCCCCTTATTGCGGGCCCTGGCTCTATCGCGACGGTGATCTTGCTTTCCGGTACGCACCCCGGGTTCACGGGCCTTGGTTTGTCGCTTGCCGTAATGGCGCTGGTTCTTGTTGTGACATTCATTTTCTTCGAGGCCGCGACCCCGTTAGAGCGTTTGCTTGGCAAAACCGGCATCAATGTTGTGTCACGGCTTTTGGGCATGCTATTGGCTGCGCTCGCAGTGCAATTCATGCTGAATGGCCTGCAAGACTTTGGTCTTCTCGGATAAGCCCCTACATAAGGCACGAAGGAGAGCACTATGGCGCAGCTTTCGGGCGATGATTTTGGCAATCTGATCTATCTGGCACTGCTTGGCGGTGTCATTGCGTTCTGGTTTTTCACATCCGGGCGCAATTCGATGAACAAAATACTGCAACAAATGGCGGTTTGGGCGCTGATTTTCATTGGCGTGATCGCGGCCTATGGCATGTGGGGCGATATTCGTCAGACGGTTGTGCCCCAGCAAAGCGTTATGAGCGGCGGCGAGCGGATCGAGCTGCCGCGCGCGCGCGATGGGCATTATTACGCAATGGCTTTGGTGAACGGCGTTGCGATCCGTTTTGTTGTTGATACTGGCGCAACAGGTGTTGTTCTGCGT
>NZ_JBAUHO010000053.1:0-1776 GCF_049680325.1 Planktotalea sp. | reverse complement strand
AGAAGACACTTGTGTCTACATTGATATTTAGGGTCTGTCAAAACTCACCGGTCAGGTGCGGCTAGCTTGGAAGCCGCTCCTTTATGCGTATTCTCGTATTGTATCAGAGCTATGCCCAAAAGTTGGTGACGGTGTGATCAGGCGGCGTTTTGAAGTTGCTTGATCCCGTCTTTGAACTCAACCCCTTGAATGACTTCCGGCAGTCGATTTGTGCCACTGAGCTTTCGCCATTTCTTCTTCGCTGACATCATCAGCTTGAAGACCATGGACATGGCGGTGTTTCGGCTGAGGCACCCCGTTGTCTTTCGGGTTCGGTTGCGCACGGTGGCGAAGACACTCTCGATGGGGTTCGTCGTACGGATGTGTTTCCAGTGTTCAGCTGGAAAGTCGTAGAACATCAGCAACACATCGCGATCCTTGGTCAGTTTCTTGACCGCGCGCTCGTATTTCACGCCGTAAGTTTCAATAAACAGATCGAAGGCCGCATTGGCCTCCTTCTTTGTCTCGGCCATCCAAATATCCTGCAGCCCTGCCTTAGCCTTTTCATGCATTGGCTTGGGCATCGCGCCGGTGATGTTTGCCATCTTATGAACCCAGCAGCGCTGTTCTTTCGTTGTGGGATACACGTCCCGCAGTGCGGTCCAAAAGCCCATTGCGCCGTCCCCACAGGCCAGATCCGGCGCAATCGCCAGCCCTCGTTTCTTCAGGCTCCCAAGAAGGTCTCGCCAGCTGTCCGCATTCTCGCGGAACCCGTCCATGATGCCAAGAACATCCTTGTCCCCATACTCATCCGCGCCAATAATAACCAACATACATTGACGATCATCATCTAAGCGCGGATTGAAATAGACACCATCCGCCCAGATGTAGACGTAGCGTTTTCCTGTCAGATCGCGCTTGCGCCACGCTTCATACTCGTCCCACCAAGTCAACTTCAGCCGCGTGATCGTCGAGGCCGACAATCCATCCGCGTCAGGCCCTACAAGTGATGCCAGCGCCTCGCTAAAGTCTCCCGTCGAGATGCCTTTGAGATAAAGCCACGGCAGAAGCTCTTCTACAGACTTGGCCTTGCGTAAATACGGCGGCACAAGCGAAGAACTGAACCGGATCTTCGCACCATCCGCGTTTGCCCCACGGTCGCGCACCCGAGGAACTTGGACCGCTACCTTACCGATCCCGGTCATAACTTCCCGCTCTGGCAGAAAACCATGGCGCACCAGACGTTGGCGGCCATCGTCGTCCAAAAGGTGCGCATGGCCCTTCATAAATTCCGATACCTCCGCTCGTACCGCAGTCGCCAAAAGCTCCTGCGCACCCGCGCGTAGAAGATCCGTCAGCGGGTCAGGTGAAAAATCGCTTGGTTTTACAAAGTCGATAACTGTATTCTTGGTCATGTGGCATATCCCTTTCTCAATGAGAATTGCGGCGTCCTAACAACGCCATGATATGCCGCCCATCTGGGCCGTCACCAACTTTCGGCTATAACTCGTTGTTTCATCCGTCATATGCGATGAATGTAACCAGTCCCATGACGCGAAGGTTGTCTATGAGGGTTCACAGTACGGATATTATTGCCATGATCTTGGCTTTATATCGAAACCACGTTCCACACTGATCGCGGCACACCCAAACCTAAAGGTGTTCGTCGCGCAAATTGCAGAAACCCTTAAATGTAAGCGACGCAAATCATCGCCCTTAAACAAGGACACATGGCGCGTTGGGGCGATTGATAGCCCAACAGGTGACATTCTGCTTTACCTTCATCCAAGCTTGCAG
>NZ_JBAUHO010000052.1:0-3175 GCF_049680325.1 Planktotalea sp. | reverse complement strand
ATATTACTTCAAGGCACCTGACGGCTTGGATGATCGACTGGTTATCGCGGTTGATCCGATGCTCGCGACTGGCAATTCGTCGGTCGCTGCGATTGATCTGCTGAAAAAAGCAGGGGCCAAGAATATCCGTTTTCTTTGCCTACTTGCAGCGCCTGAAGGCGTTGCACGCATGAAAGCGGCACACCCGGATGTTCCTATTGTGACAGCGGCTTTGGATGAAAAACTGAACGAACTTGGCTATATTATGCCAGGACTAGGGGATGCGGGTGATCGGATGTTTGGTACAAAATAGAGGCGATATGGGGGGTTTAGCTGCAAGGTCGGCTAGACTCTGATCCGAATCTCAGGCAAGGTTTGCTCTCATCTGTGGGGGCAGAAAATGAACTTTAAACGATTCTTCGCGGTGTCGCTTCTTGCGGCAACTTGCGCTTTTACCTTTAGTGAAGCAGGCGCTCAGTCGCTTACCCGTGACGCTGGACCAGCGGAAATTCCGCCTGCGTCCTTCAAGGGCAATCAATATGTTGATAGCAAAGGCTGCGTTTACATACGCGCTGGCGTTGACGGCAATACCAACTGGGTGCCGCGCGTTGCGCGTTCGCGAAAAGTTGTTTGTGGTCTGTCGCCTAGCCTTGCAGGCGGCGGTGGCACGGCTGTAGCAGCAACGGCGAAGGCCGCAGCACCTGTCGAAATCGGTGTGAACTCGGTGGCACCAAAGTCGCCCGCACCATCCGCAGTTGCGGCGGCCACGCCTACAGTGCGCCCCGCACGTACAACTGTAGCAGAGGTGCTCGCACCCAAGCCGGTGCGCACAGTCGCATCCAAGCCCGCAGTGCGCACCGTACGTCCTGCGCCAACGCCAAAAGTGCAGCGCGTAAATATCCCTCAGCCAAGCGGTGTTCAGTTGCCGCAGCAACGTATGCAAACAGCGCGGGTTCAGGCCCCTGCCGTACAGCAGGTTCAACCCCGTGTTATTCGTGTAGCGCCGCAAGCACAGAACACAACAACAGCCCGCCGCGTTGCTGTTCAGCCCCGTACGGCATCTACGCAAACCTGTCAGGGTGCGTCGGCTGTTAGCCAGCGCTATATTGGTGGCCGTGGCACTGCCGTGCGCTGCGGACCGCAAGCAGGGTCGATCGTAACGACCCGCGCGGGTGATGTGCGCGGTGGTACCTTCCGTAGTGCCGATGGTCAGATTATGGCCAATGTCAGCCCTAACGCCCGTGTCGTTCCGCGCCACGTCCATGAGCGACAGCAAGCATCGCGCGTGACGTCGCCAACGCCTAAAGGCTACCGCAAAGCATGGGAAGATGATCGTCTGAACCCTAATCGCGCAAACCAGACTCTTGCGGGTAAAGCACAAACCGATCTGATCTGGACCCAAACTGTACCGCGCCGCTTGATTGTGCGCAGCACAGGGCGTGACGTGACGCGTTCTTTCCCGGGCCTGCTCTATCCTTATACGTCCGAAGCGCAGCAAGCTGCCGCGATCAACAATGGTGCGCAGATCCAGCGCCGCGTTGTGTCCTCCAAAGGGACGACAACAAAACGTGTTGTCCGCCAGCCAGCGGCGGTTCAGCAAGCACCGGCACGTGTTGTTGCGCGCGCAGCAAGCGCGCCGCGAAAGGTTCCTGTCGCATCTGGGAACCGCTTTATTCAGGTTGGTACGTTTGGCGTTGCGGGTAACGCGCAAAACACCGCGCAGCGTTTGCAGCGTATGGGTCTTCCTGTTCGCATCGGCAAGTTCACCCGCGCAGGCAAGCCAATGAGCATCGTCCTTGCGGGGCCATTTGGATCGTCCGCGCATACAAATGGTGCTTTGACCGCGGTTCGCAATGCAGGCTTCAGAGACGCCTTCGCGCGCAACTAAGCCAAGGCTTTTGTTTGAATTGGAAAAGGCCCTGCCAGATTGGTGGGGCCTTTTTTATTGGCCGGAATAGGCGCTTAAAGCCAGGTTGCATAATCTTTGATCCATTCAGCGCGCAGCATGTCACCCCGCCCCGGAAAGCCGTCTGGATGAATAGCAAAACTGGTTAAACGATCAGGCCTGAAGTTGCGAAATCCGCCCCGCAATTCACACCATGCCGCTAGAACAATGGCTTCGGAGTGATAGGCAATCGCAATCGGTAGAATGATACGTTCGCTGCTGTTGCCTTCGCCATTCACATAGCCAATCCTGAGCTTGCGTTCTTCGCGGATGGCGCGGCGAATATCGGACAAATCGACATTCTGTGGCTCCTCAACGCCCCAAGTCGAAGCAAAGAGGGTGCTGCTAAGTTGTGTCGCATCAGAGAGCTTCCGGCCTGCGCTGCGCGCCGCGCGCTTTAATCCCTTGTCGCCCGTGCGCGCGATCATTGCCAGACCAACGGTAATTGCCTCTGCCTCTTCCACATCGAAATTGATCGGTGGCAATTCATAGCCGGTCCGCATGACATAACCGACGCCTGCGGCCCCCTCGATAGGGACACGCGAGGCTTGGAGCGACGCAATATCGCGGTAAATGGTGCGCGGTGTGACCGCCAGCTCTTGTGCGATGGCCTGCGCCGTGACGGGCGTTCTGGCGCTGCGAAGCAGTTGGATGATTTCAAACATTCTCGCAGAGCGTGCCATGGCGGACCTCAATTAGAAGAATATCAGTTTAACACAACACTCCTGACAGATACATGTCAGTAGCGATGTGTTAGTGACGAACTGACACTTCTCGCTAGGCATGAAAATCAATGGAATACCCCAGCCCCAAGGCTAATGTCGGGATTGCGCTTTTGGTGCTCTCTGCGATCACCTTCAGCAGCGCTGGAATATTCACCAAGGCCGTTTCCGCCGACGCATGGAGCGTGATTTTCTGGCGGGGCTTAAGTGGAATAGTCTTTTCTGTCATTTTTCTCGCTTTGCGCGCCAAGGTGCGCGATGAAATGAGGCGCTTCGGTTGGCCAGCGTTGTTCGCTGCGCTTATCGGGGCCTCTGGCACTGCGGCGTTTATCCCCGCTTTCAAACTGACCAGCGTTGCGAATGTATCCTTGATCTGGGCAACTGCACCGTTCCTTGCCGCGCTTCTCGCGTGGATCACGATAAAGGAACGCCCGTCACGTTTGGTGATTGTGTGTAGCGTTTTCGCGTTGATCGGCGTGGCGATCACGGTGAGCGGCTCATTTGGCAGCGCGAGCCTGCTGGGGGATAT
>NZ_JBAUHO010000051.1:0-2231 GCF_049680325.1 Planktotalea sp. | reverse complement strand
TGATCCTTGCGCGCGACAGGCTGGGTATCAAGCCGCTTTATTATCATGTGGGTGCTGGAGGCGAAGTGCTGTTTGCCTCCGAAATCAAGGCTCTATTTGGTGCTTTAGAGACTGATAGCTGGGCAATTGATCCTGAGGTGTTGTCGCAGTATCTCACCTATCAAAACCAGTTTGGCGCAACAACGCTGTTCAAAGACATCAAGGCTTTAGAAGCGGGATGTACGCTTGAGATCAGCGCGACAGGCATCGTACATAACCGCTTTTGGGATGCCACAATCCCATCCCAAGGGTCTGTGAATTTTGAGGTCGCCAAGAGCGACTTTCAACAGACGCTTAAACAAAGCATTGCCCGTCATTTGATGAGCGACGTAGGTATTGCAAGCTATCTGAGTGCTGGATTTGACAGCACTGCCGTGGCGAGTGCCGCGGCTAAACAATTGCCCCAACCCCCTATGACCTTCACAGGACACTTTCCTGAAGGCGGATGGTATGACGAAATGTCCGGTGCTGCTTTGGTGGCAAAGAATATCGACGCGCCGCATTTTCCCGTCGATATTACGGCGACGCGGGCGATGGAGGAAATGGACAATCTGGCGCGCGCGCTGGATGCGCCGCAGATGGGCATGGGCGCATTGCCGCAGTATCTCGTGGCTAAATCTGCCGCTGAGCATAGCAAAGTTATTCTGACCGGACACGGCGGAGATGAGCTGTTCTCTGGTTATCCGGTCTTCAAGATGGCTGGACTTCTCACAGAGATACGGTGCGGTTTCGGACATGCATGGCGTGCTTTGCGAGCGGTGCGCCGCTCTGAGGTGCCGCACATCGGATATTTCACTCTGTCTCTTTTGCGTGGTGGCGCAGGTGGGTATCTTCTGCCTGTCCTGTTTTCGAAAAAGCACCAACATCGCGCCTTGGATGCACGTGTGTGGCAGGCCTTGGAGAACCAAGACCCTGCAGCTACTCTGCGGAAGATCTAGACTGGCGCACACAACCTCTATGAACGTATTTTGACGACCTATCTCACGATATATTTGCCCGGCCTTTTGACGGTCGAGGACAAGATTTCCATGGCCCATGCGTTGGAATCGCGCACGCCACTGCTAGATAATGCGATGGTGGATCTGTCCTTGAGCATTGCGCCTGAAACCAAATTGCAGGGCGGCGTGCTCAAAGCAATCGTCAAAGAAGGCGCGCGCGATTTGCTGCCTGCCGAGCTTTACACCATGCCCAAACGTGGCTTTCCGACACCGCTTGGCACGTGGCTGCGTGGCCCGATGAAACAGTGGATGACACAGCGATTGACCGGGGTGGACAGCCCTTTGCGACGTTTGTTCAAACCTGCTTATCTCGAAGCAACAGTGCGCTCTTATCAGCACAGCCTTGGGCGCAAATGGCGTCCTTTGGATGAGTTGCCAAGTCACCGTATGTGGATGTTGCTCAGCCTTGAAGCTTGGTTGCGCCAGACCGAAGAAACTTGGAACATCCGGCTCGACATCGAATAGTGCCTCGCGCTACCTCTGAGTGAATACAAGACAACCCCAATAGATGAGACGTCCCTATGCCGCAGGATAAAACCGTTGATGACGTAAAGGGCTTCTGGGAAGCTAATCCGCTTTTTACCGGTGAGACCGAGTTTGAACCGGGCACGCGTGCTTTTTTTGAGCATCACCGGCAAGTTGTGATCGATGATTGCTTTGCGGGTGAACTGCCGGACCATCTGTTTCCGCAAGGAGCCAACAAAGAGCGCGTCCTTGATCTGGGCTGTGGTCCGGGCATGTGGTCGATTGAATTGTACAAACGTGGTGCAGAACATGTCACCTCGGCAGACCTCACGACGCAAGCTGT
This sequence comes from Planktotalea sp., assembly GCF_049680325.1. Lineage (GTDB taxonomy): Bacteria > Pseudomonadota > Alphaproteobacteria > Rhodobacterales > Rhodobacteraceae > Planktotalea. Next base: position 386 of record NZ_JBAUHO010000051.1, on the reverse strand, counting down.
AGAACTGGTGCAAAAGCGGGCCCAGATTTATGACATGCATGTCGACGCCAGCCAGCAAAACGCCGAAGCCATGAGCTTTGAGGACGGGCAGTTCAGCCATGTGAATTGCCAAGGTGTGATTCATCACACACCTGACACCCAAGCCTGCGTGCGCGAGATCGCGCGGGTGTTGCGGCCGGGTGGTACAGCGATGATTTCTGTCTATTATCGCAATGTGTTTATCTCGCTTTGGCCAGTGTTGCGTTATGCGGGACTGATCCTTGGAAAACTTGGTGGAGGCCTGAAGGGGCGCGGGCGCGAACAGATCATGCAAAACGCCGATGTGGATGAAATCGTGCGGCTCTATGACGGAGCGGAAAACCCGATCGGGAAATCCTATTCCAAGC
>NZ_JBAUHO010000050.1:0-10720 GCF_049680325.1 Planktotalea sp. | reverse complement strand
GTTTGATATTGTGGATGAATGATGGCCCGCGTCTATCTGGATCATAATGCGACGACGCCTTTGCGCGCTCAGGCGCGCGAAGCGATGATTGCAGCAATGGATGCGATGGGAAACCCGTCATCCGTGCACGCCGAAGGTCGCGCTGCCAAGGCGATTATTGAACGCGCCCGCGCGCAGGTGTCCGCAGCCTTTGGCGCGGATGGTGCGGATATTGTTTTTACATCAAGCGCGACCGAAGCGGCGGCACTGGCCTGCGCAGGGCGTAATCTGGCGTCGGCAAGGGTCGAACATGACGCCGTGCTGAGTTGGACAAGCGGCGATCTGGGCGTTGGTGCGAATGGCGCGGTCGCGATTGATGATCCGGGGGCAAGTGCACTGCAACTGGCGAATTCCGAAACCGGTGTCGTTCAAGATTTGCCCGAAGGGCTAGCTGTGAGTGATATGACCCAAGCCTTTGGCAAACTGCCAGTCGCGTTCAATTGGTCAGGCGCAGATATGGCGCTGATTTCGGCGCATAAATTGGGCGGGCCAAAAGGTATCGGCGCGCTTGTGCTTAAACGCGGCCTTGATGTTGCGGCGCAGATCAAGGGCGGCGGTCAGGAAATGGGGCGCCGTTCTGGCACCGAAAATATCCTTGGAATCGCAGCCTTTGGTGCGGCGGCAGAAGCGGGCGAACGCGATTTGGAGGCCGGTGTTTGGGAGCGGGTTGAAAAACTTAGAAACATTCTAGAAAGCGCTCTTGCAGATCGGGCAAAACACACTATTTTTGTCGGGAAAGATAATAGGCGCCTGCCAAATACATCTTGTATCCTGACGCCCGGATGGAAGGGCGAAACGCAGGTCATGCAAATGGACTTGGCAGGGTTTGCGATTTCGGCAGGCTCGGCATGCTCAAGCGGTAAGGTCAAAGCAAGCGGCGTTTTAATGGCGATGGGCTATGACGAGCAAGACGCAGCTTGCGCTATTCGGGTCTCGCTTGGGCCTGAAACAACTGAACAAGAGGTGTTGGCCTTTGCAGATGCATGGCTGGCCCAACATGAAAAATTCCGCGCACGCGCTGCGTAAGTGAACACGAACAGGAGGCCGTCATGGCAGCATTGGACGAAACAGTTTTGGACTCGGGCGTTAAAGAGGGCGTCGATCAGGAAACCGTCGATGCGGTGCGCGAGGTTGGCGGCGCTTACAAGTACGGCTGGTCCACAGACATCGAAATGGACTACGCACCCAAGGGTCTGAATGAAGACATCGTGCGTTTGATTTCCTCCAAGAATGATGAACCTGAATGGATGCTGGAATGGCGCCTTGAGGCCTATCGTCGTTGGCTGACCAAGGTCGAGCCTGATTGGGCGATGGTCGATTATCCTGAAATCGATTTTCAGGACCAGTATTACTACGCGCGTCCAAAGAGCATGGAAGTGAAGCCGAAATCTTTGGATGAGGTCGACCCGAAACTGCTTGCGACCTATGAAAAGCTGGGCATTCCTTTGAAGGAACAGATGATCCTTGCAGGTGTTGAGGGCGCGGAAGAAATCGATGTGAACGCGCCGCGCAAGGTTGCTGTGGATGCGGTGTTCGATTCCGTTTCGGTTGGTACGACGTTTCAGGCCGAATTGAAAAAAGCGGGCGTTATCTTCTGTTCCATTTCCGAGGCGATCAAGGATCACCCCGAGTTGGTGAAGAAATATCTTGGCACTGTGGTGCCTGTCTCTGACAATTATTATGCAACGCTGAATTCTGCGGTCTTTTCCGATGGATCCTTCGTTTACATCCCGCCAGGTGTGCGGTGCCCGATGGAGCTATCCACCTATTTCCGCATCAATGCAGAGAACACAGGCCAGTTCGAGCGCACATTGATTATCGCCGATAAAGGCAGCTATGTCAGTTACTTGGAAGGGTGTACCGCACCCAAGCGCGATCAATCCCAGCTGCATGCGGCTGTGGTGGAAATCATCATCGAAGAAGATGCAGAGGTGAAATACTCCACCGTTCAGAACTGGTACCCGGGTGATGAGAACGGCAAAGGCGGGATCTATAACTTTGTCACAAAGCGCGCCGATTGTCGCGGCGATCGCGCCAAAGTGATGTGGACACAGGTTGAAACCGGCTCTGCCGTAACATGGAAATACCCAAGCTGCATTTTGCGCGGGGATGATTCACAGGGCGAGTTCTACTCTATCGCCATCGCCAACAACTACCAGCAGGCGGACACCGGCACGAAGATGATCCACCTTGGTAAAAACACCAAGAGCCGAATTGTGTCCAAGGGCATTTCGGCGGGTCATGCGCAGAACACCTATCGTGGCCTTGTTTCAATGCACAAAAAGGCGAAAGACGCGCGCAACTTTACCCAGTGCGACAGTCTTTTGATCGGCGATAAATGCGGGGCGCACACGGTGCCTTATATCGAGGTCAAGAATAACTCGGCCCGGGTCGAACATGAGGCGACGACGTCCAAAGTGGATGACGAACAGCTCTTTTACTGCCGCCAGCGCGGTATCGGCGAAGAGGACGCGGTGGCCTTGGTCGTGAACGGTTTCTGCAAAGAGGTGCTGCAAGCGCTGCCTATGGAATTCGCGATGGAAGCGCAGCAGTTGGTGGCGATTTCGCTTGAAGGGTCTGTTGGATGACCCAAAGCGATCTCATCGCAATTCTGGCGGAGCATTACAGTTCTGAACCAAGTCGTGGCAAAGCGTTGGAGATTCATCTCTTTGGGATTGAGTTTGCTGACGAATTGCTCGGGCAGGAAGTCAACTTGATTGCTGAATCCGCGACCGGGAAAGCTTCATATGGCACCGAAATTCGTAAGGGCATGAAACTTGCAAAATACGTGACGTTGAAGGCCTAAGACATGATCATAACAACAACCAATAACATCGAAGGCCACAAAATCTTGTCCTACAAGGGCATCGTTGTGGGCGAGGCGATCATGGGCGCGAATGTGGTTCGTGATGTGTTTGCTTCGATCACCGATATCGTCGGTGGCCGCTCGGGTGCCTACGAGAGCAAACTCCAAGACGCGCGCGACACGGCGCTGCGCGAGCTTGAAGAGCGCGCAACAGCGGTTGGTGCGACGGCAGTTGTCGGCGTTGATCTGGACTATGAGGTCGTCGGAAATTCCATGTTGATGGTCTCGGCCTCTGGCACAGCGGTGATTACAGACTGATGAACGCGCAGCTTTCCCTTCTTCAAACGGCTTTGCAGGGCATACCGCCCATGCAAATCGTTGATGTGGGTGCCAATCCGACCGAGGCACCCAGCTATCAGCCATTGGCTGAGGCAGGGTTGGCGCGTGTAACGGGGTTTGAGCCCAATCCCGAGGCTTTTACCAAGTTGGCCGCAAACACGCCGAAGTATGCCCAGTATATCAATGCTGCTGTCGGCTTGCCGGGCCGTCACGTGTTCAATGCCTATGCGGCCTCGGAAATGTCTTCTGTCTATAAGATTTGTCGCAAGGCAACGGGATTTCTAGGGAATTTTCGCCGTCATATTGGCACGGAAACCGAGATTCCAATGACTTTGAGTGCGCTGGATGATTTGAGTGCGGTTCCCCGCATTGATCTGCTGAAGATCGATGCGCAGGGCGCGGAATGCGACGTGATTGACGGCGCGCATGACAAGCTGAAAGACGCGGTCGCCGTAATTGCAGAAGCGCGGTTCTATCGGATCTATGAGGGCGAGCCGCTGCTGGGTGATCTGGATATTGCGCTTCGTAAACAAGGGTTTGTGCTGCATCGCTTTGTGTCGCCGAAAACCCGCATGTTGCCAAATTCGCAATTCCATCATGTGAACCGCAAGGCGATTGCCAGCCAGTGGATCGATGGGGATGCGGTCTATCTGCGCTCGCTTGAAGAGCCTGAAGATGTAAGCGATCAACAGCTTTGCTATCTTGCATTGCTGGCTTCGCAAGTTTTCCAAAGCCATGATCTGGCGCTCTTTGTTCTTGATGAAATGGTCACGCGCGGGCTTGTCCCGAGCGATCTGCCTGCGCGCTACGTTGCTGAGTTACCTCAGCGATTGCGTGCTTAGGAGGGACCGGATGAGCGAGAACAGCCCCACCATACCCCGTCCTGAATTGATTCTTCCTGAACAGGAAACGGCGCTGCTGCGCGCGGCCTATGAAGAGGCGCGCGTCATTCTGGAGTATGGGGTCGGTGGCTCAACGATACTGGCTGCTGAAATGGCGGGCAAGGTAATCACATCGGTTGAAACCGATCGGCACTGGGTGAAGACGTTGCAAGACTGGTTTGTGCAAAACCCTTGCAAAAGCAAGCCTGATATCATCTGGGCCAACATCGGACCGACCAAAGCATGGGGGCGCCCTGCGAATGAAGAACACTGGAAAGACTATGCCAAATATCCGCTAGAAATTTGGAGTCTGGAAGATGCGCCTTTGCCAGATGTGGTTTTGGTCGATGGCCGATTTCGCGCGGGCTGTGTCCTTGCGACGGCCTTTCGCTGCAATAAAGACACGCGGGTGTTGGTCGATGACTATAAACGCCGCGAAAGCTATCACGCGATTGAAAAGTTTGTCGGTGCACCGCGCATGACGGGCCGTATGGCCGAATTCGAAATAACCCCTACGCCGATCCCTGCAAAGCATTTGCTGGAGATCATCACACTCATGCAGGACCCATACTAGGGCCGCGAAACGTATCTGATCGAGGATGAATAATATGTTGAATATCAAAAACTTGCACGTCGGTCTTGAGGAAGAAGACAAGCAAATCCTCAAGGGCGTCAACCTGACGGTAGAAGCCGGAAAAGTTCACGCGATCATGGGTCCGAACGGCTCTGGTAAATCGACGTTGTCTTATGTTCTGTCGGGCAAAGACGGATATGAGGTGACTGATGGCAGCGCCACATTGGACGGTGAAGATCTATTGGACATGGATCCCGAAGAGCGCGCCGCAGCGGGTCTTTTCCTTGCTTTCCAATATCCTGTGGAAATTCCGGGCGTTGGCAACATGACGTTTCTGCGCACGGCAGTGAATTCCCAGCGCAAGGCGCGCGGCGAGGAAGAAATGAGCGCGACGGAGTTCCTGAAAGTGATCCGCGAGCGCGCCAAGTCGCTCAAGATTGATGCGGAGATGCTAAAGCGTCCTGTGAATGTCGGCTTTTCGGGCGGTGAGAAAAAGCGCAACGAGATCCTTCAGATGGCAATGCTTGAACCAAAGATGTGCATTCTGGACGAAACAGATTCAGGTCTTGATGTTGATGCGATGAAGCTGGTTGCAGAAGGCGTGAACGCGCTGCGCTCGGAAGGGCGTGGCTTTCTTGTGATTACGCACTACCAGCGTTTGCTCGATCACATCAAACCTGACGTGGTTCACATCATGGCCAATGGCCGCATCGTCAAGACGGGTGGCCCCGAACTGGCGCTTGAGGTCGAGCAGAACGGCTATGCTGATATTCTGGCTGAGGTGGCGTAAATGGCTTTGGCACAAACGAAAATTGATGCAACACAAGAGCGTTTGAACGCGCTTGAAATGCCGCAAGGGGGCTGGTCGTCAGCCGCGCGCGCCGACGCTTTGGCGCGCTTGCACGCGATGGGGCTGCCCGCACGGCGCGATGAATATTGGAAGTACACGCGCCCTGATACGCTGATACAGGCCGAGGCCCTTGAGGCCGCTGTTTTCGAGATTACGGATGAGCCACAGGTCTTTACTGATATTGATCGTTTGAAGATCGTCTTTGTGGATGGTGTGTTTGACCCCGAAGCGTCCGATGATCTGAGCCTTGAAGGCGTAAGCATCGAACGACTGGCCGATGCCAAGCAAAGCGATATCCACTGGGCGCAGGGGCTTTATGGTGTTCTTGAAAAGAACGGGCAAGACCCCGTTGAACGACCTTTGGCGACACTGAACACGGCATTCGCCAGTGACGGTGTCCTGATGCATGTGACGGGCAAGCCTAGCAAGCCTATCAGCCTGATTTATCGTCATGTATCAACGACTTCTGATGCGATCTTGCACCATGTTGTCAAGGTGGACAGCGGCGCGGAAGTGACCATTCTAGAGAATGGCCCGGCCGCAGCGCGGTTCAACAAATGCATGGAAATCGACATTGCAGATGGTGCCAAGCTGCATCATGTGCGCACGCAGGGACGCGATCATGAGCGCCGTGCCGCGACGCATATGTTTGCGCGTTTGGGCGCTGACGCTGCGTTCAAGAGCTTTACGCTTACGGTTAATGGCGTGATGACGCGCAATGAATGCGTGATCGAGCTTACGGGCGATGATGCGATCGCGCATGTGGCAGGCGCTGCGCTTGGCGATGGCGATTTTCACCATGACGACACGGTTTTTATCACCCATGACGCGGTGAATTGTGAAAGCCGTCAGGTTTTCAAAAAGGTCCTGCGCAATGGTGCGACCGGCGTGTTTCAGGGTAAAATTCTCGTGAAAGCAGGGGCGCAAAAGACCGACGGTTATCAGATCAGCCAAGCCTTGCTGCTTGATGACGACAGCCAGTTTCTTGCCAAGCCAGAACTTGAAATCTACGCGGATGACGTTGCCTGTTCACACGGTTCCACAACAGGTGCGATTGACGAAGATGCTTTGTTCTACTTGCGCTCTCGCGGTGTTCCGGTGGGCGAAGCAACAGACCTTCTGACCCTGTCGTTCCTTGCCGAAGCGGTGGAAGAGATCGAGGATAGCGCACTTGCAGAAGAAGTGAGCGAGCGCCTTGCCTCTTGGCTGACGCGTCGTCGTCGCTGATGCCCGTCACCTCGGACATCGTGGCCACCTATAAGGGTCCGCGCAAAGCCTTTGCGCGGATTTTGGGCATGGGACAACGCGAAGATCGCGCGTTGATGATGCTTATGGCGGGCTGCCTGATTGCCTTTGTCGCGCGCTGGCCAGCCTTGGCGCGCCAAGCGCATATGACGGGTGAGGACCTGAACATGATGTTGGGCGGCACGCTGATGGCATTGCTGTTTGTAGCGCCGCTGGCACTGTACGCGATTGCAGCGCTAAGCCATGTGATCGCCAAAGTTTTGCGCGGGCAGGGTGATTGGTATGGCGCACGTATTGCGCTGTTCTGGTCGCTTTTGGCGTCTAGCCCTTTGTTGCTGCTGAACGGATTGATCGAAGGATTCATCGGCCCTGGTCCCGGTTTGCAACTGGTTGGCTTTGCCTGGCTTGTGGTTTTCCTGTGGTTCTGGATGTCCGGGCTTGTTGAAGCGGAAAGAGCAAACTGATGTTGAATGCACTTGGCACATTTGCACTACGCACGATTAGCGAGCCGCGTGACGTGGCCGCTGAATTGTTAGGGATGCGTATCGAAAAGCAGACGCTTTGGATCGCATTGGGGCTGGTCGTGGTGTTGAACACGATTGTCTATCAGGTCGGGTTGATCGCTTCGCCGCCCAATTTCGAAATACCTGCTTTGTTTTCATCGCCTGTGCCATTTGCGATTTTGGTGGGTGTTGGTTTGGTCTTGAGTATCTATTCGCTTACCTATGCGGGCCGTATCTTGGGTGGCCAAGCAAAAGTGCAAGGCATGATGGTCCTGTTGATCTGGCTGCAATATTTACGGCTTGCCGTACAGCTTTTGGTGCTTTTGTTAATGCCAATCATGCCTGGCATTGCGGGGATACTGGTCTTTGGCGCATCGCTTTATGGAATGTGGCTGGTGTTGCAATTCGTAGATGTGGCGCACGGTTTTAATAATCTTTTTACAAGCTTCGGCACCTTGGTGTTTTCGGGTTTGGGGATCATGCTGGGCTTGGCAATTGTGCTGACGTTGCTTGGCGTGCAGAATATGGGACTAACACCTTATGTTTGATATAGACGCGATCCGCGCCGATTTTCCGATCCTGTCCCGCACCGTGAATGGCAAGCCTTTGGTCTATCTCGACAACGGCGCGTCGGCGCAAAAGCCGCAGGTGGTTATTGATGCGATCACACGTGCCTATGCCGAAGAATATGCCAATGTGCATCGCGGTCTGCACTATCTCAGCAATCTGGCAACCGACAAATATGAAGCTGTGCGCGGTATCATTGCGCGTTTCTTGAACGTTGCGGATGAAGAGCAGATCGTTTTCAATTCAGGTACAACCGAAGGCATCAACACCGTCGCGTATGGCTGGGCTATGCCAAACCTCAAAGAGGGCGACGAAATTATCCTCTCCGTGATGGAGCATCACGCCAACATCGTTCCCTGGCATTTTCTGCGTGAACGGCAGGGCGTTGTTATCAGATGGGTTGATGTGGACGCGCAGGGCGATCTTGATCCCGAAGCGGTGATCGCCGCCATGGGGCCGCGGACCAAGCTGGTTGCGGTGACGCATATGTCCAACGTGCTAGGAACTGTGGTGGATGTAAAAACCATCACTGAGGCAGCGCATGAGCGCGGGATTGCTGTGCTTGTCGATGGCAGCCAGGCAGCTGTGCACATGCCTGTTAATGTGGATGAGATCGGCTGCGATTTCTACGCGATTACGGGGCATAAGCTTTATGGTCCATCCGGCTCTGGCGCGATCTTCATGAAGCGTGAGCGCATGACCGAGATGCGTCCCTTTATGGGCGGCGGCGATATGATCCGCGAGGTCACAAAGGATACGGTTAGCTATAATGATCCGCCCATGATGTTCGAGGCCGGCACACCCGGAATTGTGCAGATGATCGGTCTGGGCGTAGCACTTGAATATATGATGGGCGTCGGGATGGACGCGATTGCGGCCCATGAAACCGACCTGCGTGATTATGCGAACGCGCGTTTGCATGGGCTGAACTGGATCAAGGTTCAGGGCAATTCGGCCACCAAAGGTGCGATTTTCAGCTTTACGATGGACGGGGCTGCGCATGCCCATGACATTTCGACGATTCTGGACAAAAAGGGCGTCGCGGTACGTGCGGGGCAGCATTGCGCAGGACCATTGATGGAGTTTCTGGATGAAAACGCGACCTGCCGTGCGTCTTTTGCGATGTATAACACGCGCGCAGAGGTTGATGCGTTGATAGACGCGCTTGAACTTGCGCATGATCTGTTTGGCTAACGCCTGATTTTTGACGTTGCGGGGCAGGGGCGGCAAAGTTATACCGCCCCCACGTGGCACCCATAGCTCAGCTGGATAGAGCGCTGCCCTCCGAAGGCAGAGGCCGCAGGTTCGAATCCTGCTGGGTGCACCAATAAAATCAATGACTTAGGTGTTTTTAGTCGACCGGTGAATATCTCTGGTTCACCACTGGTTCACCAAATTTCATGAGTGATAGGCTGCTTCGAGTCGGGTTGCCCAAGTTCATGGGATGCGACGCACGAGGGGCGAATTCTGTTGAAAAACTCTTGTTGATTTGAAGCTTGGCCACTGATTCAATTGTCCTTAGCAACGGGGGATAATGTCGATGTTGGGACCAAAGCAAGAAGCACAAGGCGCGTTGTTTTACGAGTTCTCGATTGATGACCATGTTCCCCAAGATCATCTACTGCGGTCGATTGACCGGTTCGTTGATCTGAGTGACATCCGTCAGTATTTGGCCGAGTTTTACAGTCACACGGGCCGCCCGTCGATTGATCCTGAACTGCTAATCCGAATGCTGCTGGTCGGCTATTGCTTTGGCATTCGATCACAGCGTCGGCTGTGCGAAGAGGTGCATTTGAACCTTGCCTATCGCTGGTTCTGCCGCCTCGACTTATCTGATCCAATCCCAAACCATTCAACCTTTTCCAAGAACCGACACGGGCGCTTTCGGGAAAGCAAACTACTCAGGCATCTGTTTGAGAAGACCGTTGCCCGCTGCATCGCAGATGGTCTGGTGAGTGGCCAGCGCCTTGCGGCTGATGCCAGCCTGATCGAGGCAGATGCAAACAAGCAGAACTCCACACCGAAGGAAGATTGGGATCCCAATGCTATAGATCCAAACGATGCGCCGCGTGCCGTGAAGGAGTATTTGAATGTCTTGGACGACGCCGCTTTTGGTGCAGCATCTGAGGTTGAGCCCAAGTTCACGTCCCATTCTGATCCCGCAAGCCAGTGGACCGCAGCTCGTAAAGGCCCTGCGTTCTTCAGTTATTCGACCAATTACCTGATCGACACAGACCACAGCGTCATAATTGATGTCGAAGGCACCCGATCAATCCGGCAAGCCGAAGTTGGCTCTGTGCGCACAATGCTGGATAGGATTAAGGATCTGCATGACATCGATCCTGAGCGATTGATCGCAGATAGCGCCTATGGATCAGGGCCGATGTTGGGGTGGTTGGTTGATCGCGACATCAAACCCCACATTCCAGTGCTCGACAAAGCAGGTCGAACAGACGGCACATGGTCCCGCACCGACTTTGAATGGGACCCAGATAACAACCAGTACATCTGCCCCAAGGGCGAACCACTTAAGCAGTTCCGGCGCAACTACTCAGACCCAAATCGCGGTCCTGACGGCAAAGGCGTCGCCAAGTATCGCGGACTGAAGCTGACCTGTCAGGCCTGCCCATCAAAAGCGAAATGCTGCCCTAACGCTGACTTCCGATCCATCACTCGCGAAGAACACGAAGACGCCCGACAGGTCGCCCGCGACATTGCCAAAACCAAGCAATACAAAGTCTCAATGAGCCTCCGAAAGAAAGTCGAAATGCTCTTCGCTCACCTCAAACGCATCCTTGGGCTGGGACGATTGCGATTACGTGGCCCATGCGGCGCAAATGACGAATTCCTACTCGCCGCAACAGCCCAAAACCTCCGCAAACTAGCCAAGATCTTTCCTGCACCGCAGCAAATGCG
>NZ_JBAUHO010000049.1:0-4450 GCF_049680325.1 Planktotalea sp. | reverse complement strand
TTTTTTAGTAGAATTGAACTAATTCACTGCGCGGTGACAGCAATCATCAAAATGCCAGTAAGCAAGACCAGAGCCATGGCAGAGCTGGAGCTGCCTGCTTTTGCCTGTTCAATAATAATCTCTTGCTCAAGAACTGGGTCGGTCAAACCGCCAGCATGGGCAATAGAGCCGCTAGATATAGTTAATGCCAAAAGGGCTGCTGCTACATTTTTCATCTTATCCCCCGATAATGTGTGTGTGGAAAATGTCAAACTATATGGCCTAGGTCAAGAATGCTGGTGGTGACTATCCCTAAATATTGCTAGTTTGTTTCTAAATCGCGAACAGAAGGCGTCAAACCATGGCAAAAACCACGAAAACAAGAACAACAACGTCAAAAACAAAAGCCTCAACGACGACTCAGCCGAGCACGGTTCGTAAGCCCAAGGCAGATGGAGCCAAAAGCGCAACTGTTGCCAAGCTAAAGCCCGTCGTCGTGACCGAAACAACGCCCGTTGTTACGGATCCAGCCCTTAAGAAGAAAGAGCTGATCGATACCGTGACCGAACGATCTGGAATCAAAAAGAAAGACGCGAAGCCGGTTATCGAAGCCATGTTGGCGGTGCTTGGTGAAACGCTTGCTGAAGGGCGCGAAATGAATTTGCAGCCACTTGGCAAGGTTAAGACCAACCGCGCTAAAGAAGTGCAGGGTGGCAATGTGCTGATCGTAAAGATCCGTCAAAGCACTCGCACGCCAAAAGCGGCAACAGATGCAGACGACGCATAACTGCGCATTGCTTCTAAGGTCACGAATCTAAATCAAGAGAGCTTTGTTGACTTCAAAGCTCTCTTCGCTTTTTTTGCACCTGTGTTGCGGGGTGGACCGCTATTGGGCGAGTGAGTGATGCAATATCCAAAGGTTTACCTGCTGCGTCACGGACAGACGGCGTGGAATCTTGCGGCCCGTTTGCAGGGCCGCCTTGATTCCAAGCTTACCCTAGAAGGCCATAGGCAAGCCGAGCGGCAAGGGGCTTTGCTAAAAGATCTTTGGCAAGTCGAGCCCGGGATGGCGCTCTATTGTAGCCCGCAAGGGCGCGCGCAGCGCACAGCTCAGATCGCGACAAGTGGAATCAACGCCCAAATTCTAACGGATGCACGCATTCGTGAAATCAGTGCAGGGTCATGGGATGGCACATTGCTCGAGGATATCGAGCGCACCAATACGCCGCTTTTTGAACAGGCACGTAATGCGTTCGAGCTGATGTTCCTTGCTCCGGACGGGGAAGGGGAAGAGGCCGTTCTGGAACGCTGCCGCAGCTTTCTGGATGACTTAAAAGGGCCAAGCGTCCTTATTACACACGGCGCAACGCTTTGTGTGCTGCGCGGATTGCTACGTGCAATGAGCTTCGATCAGATGTTGGACCTTAGCCATGAGCAAGGCTGTATCTATGCAATCGAAAACGCCAAAGAAGCTATCTTGAGATAATGAGAAAAAAGGTGCGATTTTGAGTTGCACGGCGGCGCGTAACTGTCTAAACGACGCGCAGAGCGGGTGATTAGCTCAGTTGGTAGAGCGCTTCCTTTACACGGAAGATGTCGGGAGTTCGAGCCTCTCATCACCCACCATTTCCCTTCGAGTACCAGTGGCACTAACGCACAGAAAAATTGTGCGAATTTGCGCCAAAGCGCGCTTGACGGACCCTGAATTGCCGCCTATTACACCCGAGCATTCAGGCGACTGGATGTGCAGTGAGCGGTTGTAGCTCAGTTGGTTAGAGTACCGGCCTGTCACGCCGGGGGTCGCGGGTTCGAGCCCCGTCAACCGCGCCACCACTGCTTGAAAAGCTCCCTTCGGGGAGCTTTTTTCTTTTGTTCCAAAGGTTTGCAGCGCGTTGTTCTTGGAAATGCGTGTTCAGATCATGCTATTTGGTGCAGTGGATCACATCCTTTTGAAAAGAGTTGGATTAGCGGCTTGACGCCCGCGCTGGCTTGACCTATCCCGCCCTCACTGCGCGGTTGTAGCTCAGCTGGTTAGAGTACCGGCCTGTCACGCCGGGGGTCGCGGGTTCGAGCCCCGTCAACCGCGCCACTTTCCTTCTTTCGCGTATTGTGGTGCTTTAGCCGCCGACACATATTCGGTTGATGCAAAGGTTCAGCTTATGAAATTTCTTGATGCGATCCCGCTTTCCATTGTGCTTATAGCAGCGCTGACACTTGGCTTGGCACCTTTTGTGCCAGAGCCGCATGTTTGGGAAAAGCTCAAGATGTTGGCCAGCGGTGATTTGCGCCAAGCAATTGATATTTTAGATTTATTGATGCACGGCGCGCCCTGGCTTTTGCTGATAGCCAAGCTGCTTCGCGGGCTTGCTGCGAGGCAATCCGACTAGACCTAGGCCGAAAGCGCCGCAAGTATCCGTGCCCAGCTGCGTGTGCCTTTGTGAAAGCTTTGCATGTCGTATTTCTCATTCGGCGAATGGATTTGATCGTCATCCTTGCCAAAGCCGATCAGCATCGCATCCACGCCCAGAATGTCTTTGAAATGCCCCGCAATCGGAATCGAGCCGCCACAACCGATATAGGAGGCAGGGCGGCGCCATTCATCGCTGAGGGCCATGCGCGCCTTTTCGAACATCGGATCGGTGATCGACATCTGGCTGGCTTTTGATCCTTTGCCAAGCGGGAATTCAACAGTGTAATCGTCGGGCAGGCAGCTGTTCACATATTCAACAAAGGCGTCGTGAATCGCGTCAGGGTCTTGGGTGCCGACCAGGCGGAAGCTGATTTTCGCGCCAGCCTCGGCCGGTAGAACGGTTTTGAAACCATCGCCAGCGTAGCCGCCCCAAATGCCATTTACATCGCAAGTTGGGCGCGACCAGATCATTTCGAGAGGGGTGCGATCACTTTCTCCTGCAGGAACACTAAGGCCGACGTCCTTAAGATACTGCGCGTGGTCAAACGCTAGATTTTGCCATTGCGCGCGGATCACGTCATCCAGTTCGGGAACGCCGTCATAAAAACCGGGCAGGGTAATGCGTCCTGTCGCGTCATGCAGGCCTGTGATTATTTTGGACAGAACACGGATCGGGTTCATCGCAATGCCGCCGTACATGCCAGAGTGCAGATCGCGTTTTGGACCTTTGACGACGATTTCCTCGGCGACCAGCCCGCGTAGCATTGTTGTGATTGCAGGAACGGAACTTTCAAACAGGCCGGTATCACAAATCAACGCAATATCGCTTTTCAGCTCTTTTGCGTTTTCTACCATAAAGGGGACAAGCGAAGGCGAGCCGCTTTCTTCCTCGCCTTCAAAGAAGAAGGTGATCTTGCAGGGCAGGGAGCCATGAACCGCTTTCCACGCGCGGCAGGCTTCGACAAATGTCATCAACTGGCCCTTGTCATCTGACGCGCCGCGCCCGCGAATGACTTGTCCGTTCTCGGTGTCCTCGATCTGCGGCTCAAACGGCGGCGTGTCCCAAAGTTCGAGCGGATCAACAGGCTGAACATCATAGTGGCCGTAAAACAGAAGGTGCGGGCCATCGCCGTCAACATGCCCGACAACCATCGGATGACCCGTGGTCATGCGTTTAGAGGCCGTGACGCCAAGTGTTTTGAGATCAGCAACCAGCCAATCGGCTGCATCATCGCAATCGCGCTTGTACGCAGGGTCGGTCGAAATGGAGGGGATTCGCAGCAATTTGAGCAACCGTTCCGTCGCAAGTGGTAGATCTTCATCAATTTTGGCGAGAACAGCGTCTAAGGACATTGGATAATGCTCCGAGTGTGAGAGTTTTGCCGCGACGCTATCAGGCTTTGCGCAACTGTCCAGAAGACGGTCTGTTTCCAAAGGGAAAAAGATGTACCTGATTTGCTTGATTTAGATCAAGGCTGCGACATGGCGCCCGATGCTAGGGCATTGCCAGACGAAAAACGAGGGGTTATGCATTCAGGAAATTGAATGCTGCCACGATACCGCTTTTAACTTTGTACCCCGGTGCTTAGTTCGGTGTACGAAAAAATGGGGAGAGGCCGCTTGGATTATACGGCTCAGCTAGATGCACGTTTGCAGAACCTTCACTCTGAGGGTCGGTATCGCACGTTCATCGATATCGAACGCAAGAACGGTAACTTCCCACATGCGATGTGGCGCAAGGCTGACGGATCCGAGCAACCTATCACGGTCTGGTGCGGCAATGACTATCTTGGCATGGGGCAAAATCCTGTCGTTCTCGAAGCCATGCATGAAGCGATTGACGCAACAGGGGCTGGCTCTGGCGGTACGCGCAACATTTCTGGCACGACTGTCTATCACAAACGTCTTGAGGCCGAATTGGCCGATCTGCACGGTAAAGAGGCGGCGCTTTTGTTCACCTCTGCCTACATTGCCAATGACGCGACGCTGTCTACCTTGCCCAAGCTTTTCCCGGGGCTGATTATCTATTCCGATGCACTGAACCATGCCTCAATGATCGAG
>NZ_JBAUHO010000048.1:0-5773 GCF_049680325.1 Planktotalea sp. | reverse complement strand
CTTGGTGCGGGCTTTTCACGAAGAAGAAGCCTTGCAAGGCAGTGATGAACATCGCCGCGCCGCGCTTGAGCCGCTTCTTGAAGGATCGCCCCATGGCGCTGTCTATCTTGTCGGTCCCTCACGTGGCCCGATCGGATACATCGTGGTGACCTTTGGCTGGTCCGTCGAATTTGGCGGTCTGGACGGGTTTATTGACGAAATATATATCCGCCCCGGCGTGCGCGGTCGCGGGGTTGGCTCGGAAGTGATTACCGCGCTTGTTGCGATGCTGAAATCCGTAGGCATGAAAGCGCTTCACCTGGAAGTAGAGCCTGCGAACGACAGCGCCCTGCGCCTTTACAAACGATGCCATTTCAAAGCGCGCGACGGCTATCTGCTCATGTCGCGGGTTCTTTAACGCTCGCGAGGCTTGAGCATGACAACACAAATTCCGTTCGATAACAGTTTCGCGGCGCTCAAGGGCGGCTTTTTTAGCTTTCAAGCACCAGAACCCGCGCCCAAGCCTCAGTTGCTTGCCTATAATGATGCGCTCGGTGCAGAGCTTGGCATCAGCAAAGGCAGTGATACGGAACTGGCCGCAATCTTTGGCGGCGCAAACGTACCTGATGGCGCTGAACCTTTGGCACAGCTTTATGCGGGACATCAGTTTGGCAACTACAACCCACAACTTGGCGACGGCCGCGCGGTTCTTTTAGGCGAAGTCATTGATAGCAATGGAAAACGCCGTGACATCCAGTTGAAAGGCTCGGGGCGCACGCCCTATTCGCGCGGCGGCGATGGCAAGGCTTGGCTGGGACCTGTGCTGCGCGAATACGTCGTGTCAGAGG
Source organism: Planktotalea sp. (assembly GCF_049680325.1). Taxonomy (GTDB): domain Bacteria; phylum Pseudomonadota; class Alphaproteobacteria; order Rhodobacterales; family Rhodobacteraceae; genus Planktotalea. The sequence continues at coordinate 4,946 of NZ_JBAUHO010000048.1, read as the reverse complement.
CCATGCATGCCCTTGGCATCCCGACGACGCGCGCCTTGGCTGCGGTGGCCACGGGCGAGCAGGTTTACCGCGAAACCGCCCTGCCCGGCGCAGTGGTGACGCGCGTTGCGGCCTCGCATATCCGTGTCGGCACGTTTCAGGTGTTTTCCGCGCGGGGTCAATTGGAGCAGCTTCAAACCCTGACCGATTACACGATCGCGCGCCACTACCCCGATGCAATCGGTCCCGAAGGCCTGCTACAAGCCGTTATGGATGCCCAAGCGCGGCTGATCCCTGCCTGGATGGGCGTCGGCTTTATTCACGGGGTCATGAATACGGACAACTGCCAGATTGCGGGCGAAACCATCGACTATGGCCCCTGCGCCTTTATGGATGCGTTTTCAGCAGATCGCGTGTTTAGCTCGATTGATCGCGGCGGGCGCTACAGCTATGCAAACCAACCCGATATCGCGATCTGGAACATGGCGCAGCTTGCGACTTCGCTTGTTGCGTTGATGCCCGAACCAGACGTGGCGGTTGAGCGTTTTACCGCGATGCTGCATGCGATGAAAGATGCGCTGCGCGCAGAGTGGCTCAAAGTTTTTGCCGCAAAGCTGGGCATTTGCGAGCCGCAAGGCGATGACGGCGATCTGATCGCTGACCTGCTGGCACTGATGGAGGCTGCTGGCTCGGACTTCACCAATACGTTTCACGCGCTATGCAATGGATCGGCCATCGATGAAATAAGCGATCGCGTTGCCTATGTGATCTGGCATGACAAATGGCAGCGCCGCATTGAAAACGAAACCGATCCAGCTGCCGTGATGGCAAAAGCCAATCCGGCGCTCATTCCGCGCAACCACCAGATCGAAAAAATGATCGTGGCCGCGCAATCAGGCGATTTCGCACCGTTCCATCGTCTAAATATCGCGCTTGCTGATCCGTTCTCGAACAGTCCCGAATTTGACGATCTGCGCCGCCCGCCAAACAAAGAAGAAATCGTACCAGCCACCTTCTGCGGAACCTGATGGCTTCATTTTGCCAATAAACTCAATTCAAGCGGGGCTAGGTCTTGGGCCGCTTGGATATGAGAACCAGACCGAAGCAAACCAGAACCAAAGCACCTATGATCTCCGGGCCGATGTGTTCTTTCAGCAGCCACCATCCCATGAAAACACTCAAAACCGGCGACAGAAATGAAAAGGCAGCAATATCTGATGCTGGATATATTTTCATCATGGCGAACCACATCATGAATCCGGCCAGAACGACAGCGACGGATTGGAACAGCAAAGCAGCGCCGTGGATGGGTAGATAGGCGCGCAGGTACGGGCCAAACAGCGGCGCAATCGCGAAAAACACGACGGCAGAAATAGCGAGCTGGCTCATCAGCTGAACTTCGGCGCGCGCAGTGCTGAAGGGCGTCAAGCGCACGCTTAACGCGATGCCTGCCCAGCAAAGCGCGGCGACAAGGGCCAGTAGATCACCGCGCAGGCTCGCTTGTCCCGACGAGCGGTCAAGAAATGCCCAAGCCACCCCGCAAATGGCCAGCGCGAACCCCAGCAAGCGCAAACCGCTTAGGCGTTCGCCCGGTAGGACAAAATGCGCAATCAAACCAAGCCAGATGGGCATTGTATAAAAAATTACGCTGGCACGGCTTACCGTCGTTAGATCAAGCGCAAGAAAGAGGCAGAGAAACTCCAGTGAAAACAACGCCCCGACCAGCAGTCCGCCCCAAAGCTGGCCACGTGTCATGCGCGGTGAAACGCCGCGCCACCACATCCAGATGCCAAGTGCGAACAAGCCGATAAGCGAGCGCATGGCCGCGGCAAAGATCGGCTGGATACCTTCAATTGTGACCTTGATTACAATCTGGTTGAACGCAAACAGCACAGCAAAGCATAACATGGCGATCACGCCAAATGTATCGAGGTTGGGTTTTCTTTCCATCCCAGTCGCAGAGCCTATCGCATGAATTAGGTCAAGCGCTTTCCCGCTTTCATTGCCACAGCACAGGCTTTACGTTGTGTTAAATTGCTTCGGGAAAACCTTTCACTATGAACTTTTTGCAAATCACTTCGCTTTTGATTGTCCTCGCGGGCGCGTTTGGCGCGCTCAACTATTTGTTTCTCAAACTCCCCAGTGCAATCGGCATTCTGGTGGTGTCCTTGCTTGCCTCGCTGGGCATTGTGCTGGTTGATCTGGCGGCCCCTTCCCTTGGCATTGCGGATGTTGTGCGCACCACAGTGACGGGCATCGATTTTTCAGAAGCATTGCTTGAAGGCATGTTGGGCCTGTTGCTTTTTGCTGGTGCGTTGCATGTCAAACTAAGCGATCTGAAAGCGCAGTGGTCAGTGGTTTTGTTAATGGCGACGATTGGCGTGGCGCTTTCTACGGCCATTGTCGGCTTTGGCTTTTCGTGGATCACCGGCATGCCTTTGATGATTGCGTTGATTTTCGGCGCATTGATTTCCCCGACTGACCCTGTCGCTGTGCTTGGCGTGCTGCGCGAAGCGGATTTGCCTAAAGAGCTGGAAACCCAGATCGCCGGGGAATCCCTGTTCAATGACGGTGTTGGCTATGTGGTGTTTCTGGTTCTGGTCGGCATCGCGTTTCCCGATCCCCATGCACATCATGACAGCGGGCTTGCCGCCGCTGCGCAACTCTTTGCACAAGAAGCCTTGGGCGGCGCTGTGCTTGGGCTTGTTCTGGGCTGGCTGGTGTTTCGCGTCATGCGGCGCATTGATGACTATGCGCTAGAGGTTTTGCTGACCCTTGGCCTGGCCTTTGGCGGATATGAGCTGGCGGTTTACTTGCACGTCTCTGCGCCGATTATGGCGGTCTGTGCGGGTCTGCTGATTGGCGATATTGGCTCCAAACACGGGATGAGCGCGCAAACCCGTGAATATGTTGATGCTTTCTGGAAATTGATTGACGAAATCCTGAACGCGGTTCTGTTCCTCATGATCGGTTTCGAGGTCTTTGCAATAGCGTTCGAGGCGAGCTTCCTCGTTACCGGGGTCATGGCCATTGCGTTGGCACTGGTGGCACGTCTTGCCGCTGTTGCAATCCCTGTTTTGCTGCTGCGCCCGTTTCGCGAATTCAGCAATGGCGTCATACCGATCATGACTTGGGGCGGCCTTAAGGGCGGCATTTCGGTCGCGCTGGCGCTGTCCCTGCCCGAGGGGGAATGGAAGCCGGTAATTCTCACTGCCACATATGTTGTGGTGATCTTCTCGATCATCATACAAGGACTAACCGTCGCACGTCTGGCCAATCGCTTTGGCCGCGCGCCCGATCTGGTGTAGGATACTTTCAATTAGGTACGTCGCCTTAACTTCTGGAGAACACATATGAGCCTCATGGGAACACTGGCGAAAGTCGCAATTGGATATGCAACCGCACGCGGCGTTGACAAAATGGCGGGCGGTGGCGGCCTTGGCGCACTGCTTGGCGGTGCACAGCCGCAGGCAGGCGGCGCAGACGCCCCTGCGAACCCGATGCAAGCGATGATGCAGCAAATGATGGGTGGCGCGGCTGGCACGGACAGCGCGCAAAACCCGATGGCAGACATGATGAGCAAAATGACGGGCGGCGCAGCCGGCGGTGGTCTGGACATTCAGGGGATGCTTGGCGGCTTGATGGGCGGCAACGCCCCCGCTGGCGGCGCTGGAAAAGGCGGTCTGCTGTCTTCCATGGGTGCCGAAGGCGGCGGCGGCGCAGGGCTTGCAGGAATTTTTGCGGCAATGGGCGGTGCAGCGGCAATGGGCGGCAAAGGCGTCGGCGATATGCTGGACAGTTTCGGCAAAGCAGCGCCCGCAGTGCCCGAGGCCGAAGAGTCAGCCGCGCTGATGCTGCGCGCAATGATCCAGGCCGCAAAATGTGACGGCGACATAGATGACGCCGAGCGCGCGAAAATTCTGGAAACCGTGGGCGATGATGCCGACGCGGCAGACATCGCTTTTGTTCAGGAACAACTGGCCGCGCCATTGGACGTTGAATCCTTGGCAGCCGACACGCCAGATGCGCAAAAATTCCAGCTTTATGCCATGTCCATGATGTCCATTCGCGTCGATACGCCAGCTGAAAAGGCCTATATGGCCGCGCTTGCCGATGCGCTTGGAATTGATGCGCAAACCGCGCAGATGCTGAACATGCAGATGGGCGTCAGCGCTTAATTTCACGCGCGCAAAACGAAAGAAAACGAATGCCGCAAACGCTTGTTTTGCGGCATTTTCATTGGGCGCCTTCGCTTCTGGTCATCTGAAAAGCGGTGTAGCCGGGCGAACCTGTCGCATATTTCCAATCTTGAGACCTTCAACGGCATTTCCCCGATAGCTTGCATCAATTGCTAACCTGATGCTGCGATGCTCTGCGTTCTTGCAATGCGGTGATGGTCTATATGGAAATCTATTTTGCGCTTTATCGAAGTAAGGCCAAATGCCACCTTAATGCTGATATTGTCGGTTCGATAGTGCGCACCAGTATCCGCAATAACAAACGCGACGGGCTGACCGGTTTTCTGCATACAGATCAGGATCATTTTTTGCAGTATCTAGAAGGACCGCAAGATCCGCTTATGCACCGGTTGTCGGTCATTCAACGCGATCTAAAGCACTATAATTTCATGATCCTTGCCGACGGCACAATCGACGAACGGCTTTTTCCCGATTGGGATATGGGTCAAATCAAGTTTTTGCAGCCCCAGCATCAGAATAGCGCGATTGATACGGGCTGGATGCGGCCCAACCCGGATGTGGATGCAGTGCCACTGCTGTCAGCATTTGCCGCCCATGCCTTGCAGGGCGAGCACGTCACGATAACCGCAATTTCGTGACGCTTGGATAGTTTATGTGTCGCCTGTTGCGTTAGGACGCGGGCTTTCCACCGCCACCGCCGCCGCCACTGCGCCGACGACGTCCACCGCCCGGCTTGCCGCCGCCGGCACCTTCAGGACGAGTGCCACC
>NZ_JBAUHO010000047.1:0-2938 GCF_049680325.1 Planktotalea sp. | reverse complement strand
GAGGGAGAGCTGTTGGCTCTCCCTTTTTTATTCGAGTTCTGGGCAATGGAGCATCAGTTGCCACCAAGCGGTGATTGGCGGTCTTGGGTGGTCATGGGCGGTCGCGGTGCGGGAAAAACGCGCGCAGGTGCCGAATGGGTGCGTCTTCAGGTCGAGGGGGCGGGGCCGTCGGATAAGGGGCGCTGTACCCGCATAGCGCTGATCGGGGAGACGATCGATCAGACACGCGATGTGATGATTTTTGGCGAGAGCGGCATTCTGGCCTGTTCGCCGCCAGACCGACGGCCAGAGTGGCAGGCGACGCGCAAGCGGCTTGTGTGGCCCAATGGTGCAATCGCGCAGGTGTTTTCGGCTCATGATCCTGAAGGGTTACGTGGGCCGCAGTTTGACGGTGCCTGGGTGGATGAGCTGGCGAAATGGAAGCGGGCGGATGAGGCTTGGGACATGTTGCAGTTCGCGCTGCGTTTGGGAGAGCATCCGCAGGTTTGCGTGACGACCACACCGCGCACAATAGGGGTGCTAAAAGATTTGCTTGCAGCGCCAAGCACGGTGGTCACCCATGCGCCAACACAGGCGAACCGCGCCAATCTGGCGAGCAGCTTTCTTGAAGAGGTCGAGCGGCGCTATGCGGGCACGCGGCTTGGGCGACAGGAATTGGAGGGGGTGTTGCTGGAAGACAGTGAGGGCGCACTGTGGAGTAGCGCTTTGTTAGAGGCGCATAGGGTAAACATTATTCCAGACGTTGATCGCATCGTTGTCGCAGTGGACCCGCCAGCCGGATCAAAGAGCGGTGCAGATGAATGCGGGATTGTGGTCGTGGGGGTGCAGTGCATTGGCGCACCTTCCGAGTGGAAAGCCGTGGTGCTGGAAGACGCCAGCATTCAGGGTGCAACGCCAGCAGGATGGGCGCGCGCCGCGATTGCGGCGATGGAGCGATGGGAGGCGGAGCGTTTGGTGGTTGAGGTAAATCAAGGGGGCGACATGGTGAGTTCGGTGATCCGTCAGGTCGATCCATTTGTGGCGATCACTGCAGTGCATGCGTCCCGAGGCAAAGTCGCCCGCGCAGAGCCTGTCGCGGCGCTATACGAGCAAGGGCGCGTGTCGCATTTGCGGGGTTTGGCGAGCCTTGAAGACCAGATGTGCCGCATGACGGCGCGGGGATATGACGGCAAGGGATCACCAGATCGCGTGGATGCGTTGGTTTGGGCTTTGCATGAGGTGATGATTGCGCCTGCGCAAAATTATCGCAAGCCGCAGATACGGGCGCTTTAGGCGCTGAAGAATTCAGGATTTGGAGTGACACTGGTGCGCGCTTTTGCGGCGCGCAGCCAGGAAAGCTGCGCGAAAAGGAGTGAAAAATGGCATTTGATTTTCTCAAACGGCGCAGCGGCGAGGCTGCCCCACAAGAGACAAAAGCAAGCGCGACCGGGCCCGTGATCGCATATCATGGCGCTGGCCGCGTGGCATGGAGCGCCCGAGATACAGTGTCTTTGACCCGCACGGGTTTTGCGGGCAATCCCGTTGGTTTTCGAGCTGTGAAGTTGATTGCTGAGGCCGCTGCCGCGGTACCCTTGGTCTTGCAGGACAGTGCGCAGCGTTATGACAGCCATGAGCTGCTGGCACTCTTGGCTGCGCCGAACGGCGCGCAGGGGCGGGTTGAGTTCTTCGAGGCCTTGTTTGGTCAGCTTTTGCTGTCGGGCGACGCTTATGTGGAGGCTGTTGCGGCAGAAAGCGGTGCGCCCTTCGAGTTGCATGTGCTGCGCTCTGACAGGATGCGTGTTGTTCCCGGGACGGATGGCTGGCCAGTGGCCTATGAGTATGCGGTCGGCGCGCGCAAAGCACGTTTCGATGTGAGCGCGTCTGTGTCACCGATTTGCCATATCAAGTCGTTTCACCCGCAGGATGACCATTATGGGCTATCGCCTATGCAAGCGGCGGCGACAGCGCTGGATGTACACAATAGTGCGTCGCGTTGGAGCAAGGCGTTGCTGGACAATGCGGCGCGCCCGTCGGGGGCAATCGTTGTGCGCTCGGCGGACGGGCAAGGGACCTTGGGGCCCGAGCAATTCCAGCGCCTTCAGGACGAGATGGAGGCCTATCATCAGGGCGCGAAGAATGCGGGGCGTCCGATGTTGCTGGAGGGTGGTCTTGACTGGAAGCCGATGGGATTTTCGCCTTCTGATATGGAATTTCAAAAGACCAAGGAATCTGCCGCGCGCGAGATCGCGATTGCCTTTGGGGTGCCGCCAATGCTGCTTGGGATCCCCGGTGATGCGACCTATGCCAACTATCAAGAGGCAAACCGCGCGTTCTATCGTCAGGTTGTTGTGCCATTAGCTGGCAAGGTTGCCGGCAAGATTGGGTGCTGGCTGGCTGGATACACAAGCGAGGCTGTGGAGCTAAAGCCCGACCTAGATCAGGTGGCAGCGTTGGCGGTTGAGCGCGATGCGCAGTGGAATCGCGTGGCCAGTGCCGATTTCCTGAGCGTGGATGAAAAGCGCGCGTTGCTTGGGTTGCCGCCCTTGAACGGTGAGGTTGATGCATGAGTGCGCGCGGAGATCGGATCGGGTTCGAAGCCTTCGATTGCGCGCCTGCGCTACGCCTGGAGGCCCACGAGCGGGTGGCGAAGTTGCAATTTGACGGTCTGGGCAAGCGTCTTGATCGGATCGAGGCGGTGATGGAGCGGCTTGAGCGGCGTTTATGGCTGACGGTTTACGGGGTTGTTGCGGTGATTTTGGCACAAGCCGTACAGCCGTTGTTACAGGCTGGTTAGCGCGGTTGGGGGCGCTGCCCCCGTCTGCCGAGGCAGACTCCCCCGGGATATTTTTAGAGAGAGGAAGCGGGTTGGTTTTCTCTTTGGGAAAGGATGAGGCATGCAGGGTGATACAGGTTTAGAGCGCAAGTTTTGCCGCTTTGGTGACGGGTTGACGGTCAAGGA
>NZ_JBAUHO010000046.1:0-8620 GCF_049680325.1 Planktotalea sp. | reverse complement strand
AAGGGGATCAAAGGAACGAAGTTCAGCGCGGTCTTCTCGACAAACGCGCCTGTCAACTGGCTCAGCCTTGCACGGGTATTCCTGTTTGGCGCACGAGATGTGTGGTTCGTCGTTGGTATACCGATCTATTTCTATAGCGTTTGGTCAGATGGAACCGAGGCGGGCAATAAAGCTGCTTTCTTTCTGATTGGTAGTTTCATGGCGCTCTGGATCATATTTTATGGCTTTGTTCAGGCCTTTGCGCCAAAATTCTTGGCAAAATCCCCGGTGCAAAGTGCGTCTGGCCTTGCGTTGGCACTAGCGCTTGTTCCGCTTGCGTTAAGCGGATTGGTTTGGGCCGATGTGGCTGGGCTAACCGCAATTTTGATCGCTGGCTTGCTTCTTTTCGGGGCGGTGTTCGCGCTTAATTCAGCACTGCATTCCTACCTGATCTTGCGCATTACGACGCAGGCGAGGGTCACAATGGACGTGGGCTTTTACTATATGGCCAACGCAACGGGTCGCTTGATCGGGACGGTATTGTCCGGCCTTAGTTATCAAATGGGGGGTCTTGTCGCCTGCCTGTTATGCGCCGGCGTTATGCTGCTTCTTAGTGCCCTTGCGGCAAGACGATTGCCTGTTACTTCCCTTTGATGTTCCGTTCCATCAAACGCTGAAACAAGCGGGGTGATAGGCTGTTGATCCACCACGCCACGCTGGCAATGCGGCCGACCGGGATGAACTTGCGCCGCTTGTCGTAACCGCGCAGGATCACTTTTGCGGCAGTTTCGGGTGACATATAATCAAGGCCATCGGCGGCTGATCCGGGGCGCAGCATGCCGTCCTTGTCAGGGTCCGAGCATCCAATATTGGTGCCAACGAAGCTGGGTGCAGCAATCAGACTGTCCACGCCATGCTCTTTTTCCTCAGAACGCAACGACGCAAAAAACCCTTCAAGCGCATGCTTGGACGCAGCATATGCGGTGCGATGAAAAAGCGGTGAAAAGCCTGCAACCGAGGAAATCGCCAGATGCGTTCCTTCGGATTTACGCACGGCAACAAGGGTGAGCCGCGCCATATTGATTGCTGCGAAATAGTTGATCTCAAACAGGCGTCGATGGGCCTGATCGCTGGAATTTTCAAAGGGCGCGATATGCGACACGCCAGCATTGTAGATGACCAGATCAATACTGGGGCGCGTGCTGATGGCGTCGCTAATGGCTGTTTCCAAGGCACTGGCGTCGGTAATATCAACCTCGACTGCGCGCAGACTGTCAGTGCTTTTCAAGGCGCTGATGTCGATATCAAGGGCAATAACGTACCAACCCCTGGCCATTAACTGGGCGCTCAACGCACGGCCCAAGCCGCCAGCACCGCCGGAAATGATTGCGGTTTTCATAGGCCCACACTTTCGCGCCACAGCTCGAACACCTCGGCAGAGCTTTTCACGGGGACATAGCCAAAGTCTGCCTTTAGCGCATCATTCGCAAGAACGGGGCGGTACTGTAAAAAGCGCACCTGTTCAGGCCCGTAACGCGAAAGGCCCAAAGGTTTGGCTATGGCGAGCGCTGCTTTCAGCACCCATGCGGGCAAGCGTAGAACAGGTTTACCCAATGCGCTGGCAAGCTCGCTTACCCCAAGCGCACCGTCGCCCGCGACGTTATAGATTCCAGCGGGACCATCGATTGCCGCCCGCAGCAGGATTTGCGCAAGGTCGTTCGTCCAGACAAAGACAAAAGGACTTTCGCTTCCCACGACGCCCAGCAAGCGGGGCTTGCGAAAGAGCGCTGTGATCTGGTTGTCAGTGCCAGCTCCCAGAACGGTGCCAACACGTAGGACCACCTGTTCAAGTTCCGGGTTTGACTGCCGCGCTTGGGCTAACATTTCCTCTACTTGCCGCTTGTGATCTGCGTAAGCAAACTCTGGATTGCCGCGGCAGGCGTCGCTTTCGCGTAGCGGGACAGGGTTGTCTGCGTGATACCCATAAGCCGCGCCAGAGCTGGTCACCACAAGGCGGCGCACACCGTGGCTAAGGCAGGCATCCAGCACGTTGCGAGTGCCTTGCACGTCAACTGCATAGGCGGCGTGTCGACCCATCCCGGCGGGCGGTGTCACGATAGATGCAAGATGCACGACGACATCGGGTTTCAGATCACCGATGACGATATCAGCATCTTCCCCGGTTACATCGAGAATGCGAAAATTGATGTCTGAGGGCAGGCCGGAATTGGAAAGGTCACTTGCAACCAATCCAGCACGTTGCGCAGGGGCCATTACGTCAATAAGCGTACGGCCAATCATGCCATTGGCACCTGTTATCAAAATGCGGCTCATCTTGCGGCCTGCGTGCGGGACATGAGGCTCGCAAGTGCAATGCCAGATACAGCATGCCAAATGCCCCAAAAGGCCGCGACAACGGCCATTCCGCCAAGCCCGCCGAAAAAGCCGAAGATCAACACAAGGCCAAGGCCGGAGTTCTGTATGCCCGTCTCGATGGTGACTGCGCGTCGATCAAACGCTGACAGGCCCGTAAGCGTTGCAATCGAAAACCCGGCACCCAAGGCAATCGCGTTATGGGCAATGACCAGCACGACAATGACACCTGCCAAGTTAACAAAGTTAGCCCAGTTCGCGCCAATCGCGGCCAAGATGAAAGCGACAAAAATACCCATCGAAAGCCACTGCAAGGGCCTGCGAATTTTCGCCGTGATCTTTGGCCTTGCATGGTTAAGCCAAACCCCAAGCGCGAGCGGGAGGATCAACATCAACCCGACAGTGATCGCGACGGATACGGGATCAATCTGGGTCGCTTGCAGCAGTGCGCGTGTCGGCGCATAGAGATTGCCCCAAAAAGCGATATTGAGCGGCGTAAGGAAAATTGCACCAACCGTAGCAAATGCCGTCATCGAAACCGAAAGCGCAGAATTACCCCCCGCACGGTGGGTGATAAAGTTGGAGATATTCCCACCCGGACAAGCCGCGACAAGGATCAGGCCTAATGCGACGGACGGCATTGGCGTGGTGACAAGGACCAAAGCAAAAGTGAGCGCTGGCAAGAGTAGAAATTGCGAACACAGCCCGACCAATAATGGCTTGGGCGCATGGGCCAAAGCCTTGAAGTCACGCGGGAGCAAGTCAATCGCGATTGAAAACATCACGATTGCAAGAATGCCGTTGAGCAAAAGCAAAGAGCTTGCGCTGAAGTTCAGGGCTACATCGTCGATCATCAGTTCGTCCCTCCCAATGCTTTGATCCAATCGCCCACTGCTTTGCGGTAGGTTGCTTTGTCCACGTAATAGGCCATGCGTGCGAGCTTGAGATACTGCATGCCGCCCGTTGCCCGTTGAAATCCGCCAGCCTTTTCGGCCTGGAGCGCCTTCGCGGCCATCTTCGCGGTTTCAAGCGCTTTGACGTATCGCACGACCATTTCGGCCTGCTCGTGGCGTCCTTGCCAGCCGAGGCCACTGGCTTCGATCATGCCAAGCACAAAGATATCATCGCGCTCGGGATGCATCGCGTTCAGGAACAAATGGGGCGCATCACCTTGCCAGTTGAGATGGGAGTTTTCGATAAACGGATAGTCCAGCTTGTAACCCGTTGCAGTAAGGATCATGTCGTATTCATCGCTGGTTCCATCTTCGAAATGGACGGTGTTACCTTCAAGACGATCAATGTCGGGTTTTATCCGAAGGTCCCCATGCCCTGCATGATATAGCACGAGCGAGTTTACGACGGGATGGCTTTCGTACAGCTTATAGTCAGGCTTGGGAAAACCGTATTTCTGTGGATCACCGACAAACCATTTGAGGATGGTCTGATCTATGGGCCGCTTTAGCCACATGGGCAGTTTGATCGCCCCGCCCATTGTATCGGCAGGCTTGCCAAAGACGTATTTGGGCACAAAGTAATAGCCACGCCGCATGGACAGATCACAGCTGGCACCATGATGGATCGCATCCACTGCAATGTCACATCCTGAATTGCCCGCGCCAACAATCAATACACGCTTGTCCGCAAACTGTTTTGCCGCGCGATACTGCGCCGCGTGAATAAGTTCGCCAGTGAAATTGCCCTTGAACGTGGGTATGTTCGGCTCGCTCAAGGTGCCATTGGCGATCATAACGCCCGCAAATTCCGCTGAATGTTCACCTTCGCTGTCGCGCCAGGTAATCCGCCAACCTTCGCCTGATGCGCCGAGCGGTTCGCAAGACATAACTTCGCTATTAAAACGGTAGTGGTCATAAAGGCCGAAATGCGCGGCAAAATCGCGGAAATATTGCTTCATCTCGTGGTGCGAGGGGTATTCGGCCACGTCATCACGCATTGGAAAATCGGTGAATTCGGTCATACGTTTTGAGGAAATCAAATGCGCACTGTCGTACATGGTCGAGCGCGGTGCATCGATATCCCAAAGGCCGCCAACGTCCGTGTTCAGCTCAAAGCCTTGAAAGGCAATCCCGTGTTCAACCATCAATTTTGCCGCGGCGAGGCCCATAGGCCCTGCACCGATCAGGGCGAACTGTTTGCGCGTGTCGCTCATCATTTGTCTCCTCTTCCTGCTAGCTTGACGAAGCTTTCCGGAAAAGGCGAGGGGTGACGCGGTGTTAGGGGGGATGTGGTTGAAATTGGCGCACTGGCCCGGCCCCAACAAGCCGGGGTAATCGCGGGAAATTTGCGCAAAGGGGTAGAGTAGATCGCGCGCCAAACAATGTGGCGCGCGATCGTTTTGGTTAGCCGATGATAGCGTTCAGCGTCGCGGATGGGCGCATGACGGCTGCGGTCTTGGCCGCATCGCCGTGATAGTAGCCACCCAGATCAACCGCTGGCCCCTGGGCTGCGGCCAATTCAGCAAGAATAGCAGCTTCGCCCTCTGCCAGCGCTTTTGCGATGGGTGCAAAGTATGCAGCAAGCTCTGCTTCGCTATTTTGCGCAGCAAGGGCTTCTGCCCAGTAGCGTGCAAACCAGTAGTGGCTATTGCGGTTGTCAGGCTCACCGACTTTGCGCGAAGGCGAGCGGTTGTCATCCAGAATGCCTTGGGTCGCAGCGTCCACAGCCTGGCCCAGAACGCGCGCCTTTTCGTTCGAGCGCGCATCGGCAAGGAACTGAAGGCTTTCACCGAGTGCGCAGAACTCGCCGAGGCTGTCCCAACGCAGGTGGTTTTCTTCCATCAACTGCTGAACGTGCTTGGGGGCAGAGCCGCCAGCACCGGTTTCAAACAACCCGCCGCCATTCATCAGTTTAACGATGGAGAGCATCTTCGCTGATGTGGCCAGTTCCAAAATCGGGAACAGGTCTGTCAGGTAGTCGCGCAGCACGTTGCCGGTGATCGCGATGGTGTTCTTGCCTTCTGTAATCGTCTCAAGGGACGCACGCGTAGCTTCGCGCGGTGCCATGATTTCGAACTTATCGGCAACGCCTTTAGCTTCCAGGATCGGCTTTACGTAGGCGATCAATTCAGCATCGTGTGCGCGGTTCTCGTCTAGCCAGAAGATCGCTCGTGTGCCTTCGGCCCGCTGGCGGTCAATCGCAAGCATGACCCAATCTTCGATCGGTGCCTTGCGCGCAGAGGCCGAACGCCAGATGTCGCCTGCTTCTACTTTATGCTCGTGCAGGACCGTGCCGTCGTCGAGGATCATTTTCACGGTACCAGCTTCGGCGATCTCGAATGTCGTCGGGTGCGAGCCGTACTCTTCTGCCTTTTGGGCCATCAAGCCGATGTTCTGCACCGTGCCTGCGGTTGCCGGGTTCAGCTTGCCGTTCTCTTTGAAGAACTTCACAGACTCATCATAAACAGGCGCATACGAGTTGTCGGGGATTACGCAGTTGGCATCGGATTCCTTGCCATCAGGACCCCAGCCTTTGCCGCCAGCACGAATAAGCGCGGGCATTGAGGCGTCGATGATTACATCGGACGGGACATGCAGGTTGGTAATACCTTTGTCGCTGTCGACCATGTAAAGTGGTGGGCGTTTTGCCAAGCACGCATCAATTGCAGCCATGATTGCCGGCTGGTCCTTCACGCGATTCAAAAGGTCGCCCATGCCGGAATTCGGGTTCACACCCAGTTCTTCCATTTCTGGACTGAACAGATCGAAAACAGGCTTGAGGAAGACTTTGACAGCATGACCGAAGATGATCGGGTCAGAGACCTTCATCATTGTCGCTTTCATATGCAGCGAGAACAAAGTGCCCTCTGCCTTCGTGCTAGCAATTTCTTCCGCAAGGAACGCGTCCAGCGCGGCAGCGCTCATGAAAGTCGCGTCGACAACGGTGCCTGCGGGGTAGCTTAGCCCCTCTTTCAGAACTGTTTCGCCGTTCGCGGTTTCAAGCACAATCTTTGCTGTCGCCTCTTTTGCGAGTGTCGCGGACGTCTCGTTCGAGAAGAAATCGCCGCCGCTCATGGATGCGACGCGTGTTTTGCTATCAGCCGTCCAGTCACCCATGCGGTGAGGGTTGCTTTGTGCATAGCTTTTGACAGCTTTCGCAGCGCGGCGATCAGAATTGCCTTCGCGCAGAACCGGGTTCACCGCAGACCCTTTAATCGTGTCATACTTCGCGCGCACGGCTTTTTCTTCGTCGCTGGCAGGCGTCTCAGGATAATCAGGTAGCGCAAAGCCTTGGGACTGAAGCTCTTTCACCGCAGCGACAAGCTGGGGAACAGATGCAGAGATGTTTGGCAGCTTGATGACGTTGGCTTCTGGTGTTTTGACCAGTTTGCCAAGGTCAGCCAGATCATCGGACTGTCGCTGATCTGCGCTCAGATACTCGGGGAATGTCGCAAGAATACGACCCGCAAGCGAAATGTCTTTTGTTCCAACAGAAACGCCCGCCGCCGCGGCGAATTTCTGGATGATTGGCAGGAAGGATGCTGAGGCCAGCTCGGGCGCTTCGTCTACCTTGGTATAGATGATGTCGGGTGTGTTCTGGTCGGACATAGGAAACCTCATGCATGAAAATAGGGCAGGATTTGATCTGTCCATAGTGGATCGCTACAGAGTCGTCTATAGTATACCGTTGTATGCATTGACGCATCCGTCAGTTTTTCTTGCGATCATCTTCGATTTTCAGCGCCGCCTGCCCGCTTTTTCCAAGGGGGACAGAGGCAAAGGGTCCGCCATGGCACATATGTCCTGCATCGCTTGGATCGAGCGGCCCGTCTTGGGCGAACATTTCGGCGGCGAACTGTTCGGCATTGTCGTTGGGACGATAGCCAAGAAAGGATGCCGAAGACGTATCAACGGGCGTGCGATCATTGTTTGAGACGCCATAGGCGATCGTAAATCCAGTGATTGGCGTATCAATGGAGCGCGTGACCAGTTGGACGAGATCATCGTAACTTAGCCACGAGCCAACCGCGCGCGCATTGCTGACCTTTGCGCAGCTCAGGATACGCAGACAGACAGCTTCGATCCCGCGCTTTTCCCAATACATCCGCGCCAGATCTTCCGCAAAGCACTTGGCAAGCCCATAGTAGGTGTCAGGGCGGTGGGGTACATCCGTTCCGATATATTCATTCTTTGGGTACATCCCGACCGCATGAATAGACGAGGCATAGACGACGCGGCGCACGTTATTGCGATGCGCGGCTTCCCAGATGTTGTAGGCCCCGACGATGTTTGACTGAAGAATAGCGTCAAATTCCGCCTCATCCCCGATCGCGCCAAAATGCACAATCATATCCGCGCCTTCGGTGAGCGCCTCGATTGCAGCGAGATCAGCAAGATCGGCCTGCACATAGCGTTCGCCATCATAAAGGCTACCCGTATGGGCAACGATATCGCTTGAAACCAGCTCGTTGCAGAGCTTTGAAAGCGGCTCGCGAAGATACGATCCCAGACGTCCCGCCGCACCGGTAAGCACGAGTTTCTTCAACTTGTTTGCCATCAGATGATTGCCTTTTCTTCGAATGTTTTGCCTGCCGCGATCCGCTCAAAGGAAAAGGGCGACATATCAAGACTGCGAAACGCGCCATAGGTAATCCACTCCGCAACGGCGCGTCCCATGGCAGGGCTTTGTTGCAGGCCATGACCCGAGAAACCGTTCAGAAAGATGAAATTAGTGATTTCAGGATGCGCGCCCAACACGGCGTTTTGATCCAGCGTGTTATAGGCGTAGTGGCCTGCCCATTCCGTTACGACCTTGATCGCTTCGAACTGTGGGATGCGCGTCGCGATGATCGGCCAGATGTGATTTTCCCAGCGGCCGTGATCCATGGTGAAATCATTTGGATCAACCGCGACATCGTCTTCAGGCTCTGGCGCGCCGCCAGCAAGATAGGTTTTTGGGCCATCCTGACGAAAATGCACGCCGCTTGGGTCAATCGTCAGGGGTAGTTCACGATCAGTTGGTTGTTCAGCGCTGAAGATCCACGTGAAGCGTTTGCGCGGTTCAACAGGCAACTCTATCCCCGCCATTTTGGCCGTAAGTGCGCCGCGCGGGCCAGAGGCGTTGACCACGTGCCCGCAGGTAATCACCTCTCCTGTTTCCAGCGTCACAGACTGCACTTTGCCTGCGCTTGCGTTCATAGCCACGACGCGATTACTCACATACTCGACACCGCGATCCTTGGCGCTGCGACGCAGCCAGTCAAACACCGTGCCGCCATCCCAATAGCCCTCGTCCTTAAGGTTGATCGAGCCGA
>NZ_JBAUHO010000045.1:0-9469 GCF_049680325.1 Planktotalea sp. | reverse complement strand
CGCCCACCCTCGCCCGCTTTCAGATTTTCAGCAGCATAGGGGCCAGGCTCATCCATATTGCGCTGCACACCTGCACGCAAAGTCTCAACATGATCTGCAAACAAGCCTTTAATCAGTATAACGCCATCGCGCTGAAAGGCCTCGATCTGCTCTTCGCTCACCATTGGGTGCATACTGTTCTCCCTATCTGTTTGCCATCCGCGCGGCCAGTTCCAGCATACGCATGGAAAAGCCCCACTCATTGTCATACCAACCGAACACCCGAAGCAAGCCGCCGACAGAAACGGAAAGCTCGGGCCCGACAAGGACGAGCGATTCCGGGCGCATGCGCAAATCCGATGACACCAGCGGTTTTTCCGTCCAGCCGATGATCGGGCCTGTAGAGACGCTTTTAAGATGGGCGCGCACCGCATCGCTTGTCACTGTTGCGCGGGTTTGTACGGTCAGATCAATCGCCGACACGCTGGCGGTCGGTACGCGAATAGCGCGCGCTTCAATGCGCCCTGCAAGATGCGGCAGCACCTCGTCGGTCAAGCGCTGTGCGCTGGTCGTGGTTGGCACCATCGACAAGGCCGCAGCACGGCTGCGCGCGAAATCCGCGCCGGGTTTATCGACCGTGGGTTGGCTGCCTGTATAGCAATGAACGGTGGTCATGTGCCCGCTTTCAACCCCATAGGCCTGATCCAGCACCCGCAACAATGGGGCCAGCGCGTTTGTGGTGCAAGAAGCGTTTGAAACAATGCGTGCATCGCCCAATTCGGCCTCGTTCGCACCAAGCACAATAGTTTGATCGGCCGTATCTGAGGGCCCCGAAATCAGGACAGCCCCTGCCCCTGCATCCAGTCCCCGCGTCGCAATCGCGCGGTTTCCTGCGAGGCCGGTACACTCCAGCACGACATCAACGCCCGACAAATCCAGCGTGTTCAAGTTATCGGTATGATGGAATGCGATGCGCGCGCCATCCAGGATCAACGCGCCCTCCGCAACATCGACTTCACCCTGATACTTTCCAAATACGCTATCGTATTCAAAGAGATAGGCGCAGGTCGCCAGCGGTTGGATGTCGTTTATCATAACCAGTTCAAACGGCAGATCATGTCCCCGCAAGATGCGTAGGATCGAACGGCCGATGCGACCAAACCCGTTCAGGGCAATCGTTGTTTTCTTGCGACTCATAATGCAAGTCTTTGCGCAAAGCTGTGCCCACTCCAAGCGTTCAATTGTACCAAGCTAAACTGGCACTTGTCAGCGGCTTCAAAAAAAGACCATCAATGTCGCAGCTAAGCAGGCGCCGACGGCAGTGCTGCTACGTTATGCAAACAACACAGCAACATGAGGCAGCGCGATGCAGTTTGGACTAAGTGAAGAGCAGAACATGATCGTCGATACTGTGCGCAGTTTCGTCGAGAATGAGATCTACCCGCATGAAACGTCTGTTGAGCAAAGCGGACAAGTGCCACATGAGCTGGGCGAAGAGATCAAACAGAAAGTGATTGATCTGGGTTTTTACGCCTGCAACTTCCCCGAAGAGGTTGGCGGCGCGGGTCTTTCCCATCTTGATTTCACCCTCGTCGAGCGTGAGTTGGGACGTGGTAGCATGGCCCTTACGCATTTCTTTGGCCGCCCGCAGAATATTCTAATGGCCTGCGAGGGTGAGCAGCGCGAGCGTTATCTGCTCCCTGCTGTGCGCGGCGAAAAGATGGACGCACTTGCGATGACCGAACCTGCGGCCGGATCGGACGTGCGCGGTATGAAGTGCAGCGCGGTGCGCGATGGCGGTGACTGGGTTGTTAACGGCTCCAAGCATTTCATCTCGGGTGGCGAACACGCTGATTTCTTTATTGTTTTCGTAGCTACCGGCGAGGATCAAACACCAAAAGGCCCAAAGAAACGGATCACTGCATTTCTCGTTGATCGCGGCACGCCTGGCTTTGATGCGCGCGAAGGGTACCGATCTGTTTCGCATCGCGGCTATAAGAACTATGTACTCGATTTCACCGACTGCCGACTTCCCGACGCGCAAGTTCTGGGCGAAGTCGATGGCGGTTTTGCAGTCATGAACGAATGGCTTTATGCGACCCGCCTTACCGTGGCCGCCTTTTCCGTAGGCCGCGCAAGACGTTGTTTTGACTATGCTTTGAACTACTCCGCCGAGCGCTCGCAATTCGGCCAACAGATCGGTAAATTCCAGGGCGTCAGCTTTCAAATCGCGGATATGATTACTGAAATCGACGCCGCCGATTGGCTGACGCTGGCTGGTGCGTGGCGTTTGGATCAGGGCCTGCCTGCAAACCGTGAGATCGCAAGTGCAAAGCTTTATGCGACGGAAATGTTGGCGCGCGTTACTGATACAACGCTGCAAATTCATGGCGGCATGGGCCTGATGGATGACTACCCGATTGAACGGTTCTGGCGCGATGCACGGGTTGAACGCATCTGGGATGGCACCAGCGAAATTCAGCGCCACATCATCAGCCGCGATCTGCTTCGCCCGCTTGGGGCCTAATAGATGAACGGGTTGAAACGTCTGCTCCAGCCGCGCTCTATCGCGGTGATTGGCGGCGGTGCTTGGTGCAGCAATGTAATCAAAGCCTGTGAAGGAATCGGGTTTAAGGGCGACATCTGGCCTGTTCACCCGAACAAACAAACCATCGCAGGCAAACAAGCCTTTCCAAGCATCGATGCGCTGCCCGATGCGCCAGATGCAAGTTTCCTGGGCGTGAACCGGAACGCCACGATCGAGGCCGTAACCGCCCTGCGCCAGCGCGGTGCAGGCGGCGCTGTGTGTTTCGCGTCCGGCTTTGCCGAGGCCACGGCAGAGATGGCAGATGGCGCAGATCTACAGGCGGCCCTCCTTGCCGCCGCTGGTGATATGACTGTGTTAGGTCCAAATTGTTACGGAATGTTGAACTACCTTGATGGCGCGGCGCTCTGGCCGGATCAACACGGTGGTGAGCGCGTGCAAAGCGGCGTCGCCATTGTTACGCAAAGCTCCAACATCGCGATCAATCTGACAATGCAAACCCGCGCTTTGCCGATGGCCTATGTTGTCACTGCGGGCAATCAGGCACAGACCGACCTTGCCGAGATCGGCTGTGAATTACTTCGCGACCCGCGCGTTACCTGTTTGGGGCTCCATATCGAAGGTGTAAGCAATATCAGAGGATTGGAGCAGCTATCCAAACTATCACATGAGCTGAAAAAGCCCATTTGTGTTCTCAAGATCGGTCGCTCCGAGCAAGCCCAGCTTGCCTCTGTCTCGCACACGGCATCGCTTGCCGGTAGCCACACCGGCGCCGAGGCGCTCTTTTCACGGCTCGGTTTCGCACAGCCCCAAGACCTCGAAGTGTTTCTAGAACTCTTGAAAATCTGGCACGTCACAGGTCCACTGCGCTCCAAACGGTTTGCCTCGGCCTCTTGCTCGGGCGGCGAAGCAAGCTTGATGGCCGACTTGGGACAGAGTGCAGGCATCTCTTATCCAGCGCTGGAACCGCCTCAGAAAACCGCCCTGCGCAGCGCGTTAGGGCCGAAAGTTGCCCTTGCTAACCCTCTGGATTACCACACCTATATCTGGAATGACGTTCCGGCAATGCGCGCAACCTTCAGCGCTTTGTTTGACAGCGATATCGCGATGGGAATCGTCGTTCTGGACTTCCCGCGCCCCGATCGCTGCACTCTTGATGATTGGGATAATGCGCTCAAAGCAATCACCGAATGCGCGGCACAAAGCAAAGTCCCGCTCGCCATATTAGCCTCCCTTCCAGACACAATGCCTGAAACAATCGCAAAAGCGCTTTTGTCCAAAGGGGTTGTCCCGCTCTACGGCATGGCCCCGGCATTAAAGGCCTTGGCATTGGCAGGGCCGATCCGCGATGACGACGGTGCCATTCTTGTACCGCTCACGCCGCAAGCGCCCGCCGTGATAAGCGAGCACGACGCCAAACAGGCATTGGCCGAGCATGGCCTTCCCATTCCCAAGGCACGCGTCGCCGCTACGCTGGCCGAGCTTGAAGAGGCCATTCAGACCCTGAACGCCCCCTATGTTGTCAAAGGTCTTGGCCTTGCACATAAATCAGAAGCTGGCGCAGTGCGCGTGTCCTTGCAAAGCAAACAGGCCGCAATTGACGCCGCTCGTGACATGAATGTTAAAGCCTACCTCGTTGAAGAAATGGTTCAAAATAGCATTGTGGAATTGCTTGTCGCAGTCACACTCGACCCTGCACATGGCTATGTTCTGACCCTTGGCGCGGGCGGCACGCAGACCGAACTATTGCAAGACACCGCTTCGCTCTTGTTACCCGCAAGTGAGCAAAGCGTCACCATGGCCCTAGGGACCCTGCGCTGCGCGCCGCTGCTGGATGGCTATCGCGGTGCGCCCGGAATTGATCGCGCTGCGCTTTGGCACGCAATTGATGCCGTTCAAAGATATGTCATTGCGCATCATGGCCAAGTGCAGGAGGTTGAGATCAACCCGCTGATCTGCACACCAAGCCACGCCGTCGCGGTGGATGCACTCATCGTTAAAGGAGACATTGCATGAGCGATACGCCGATTAAAACCACGCGCAACGGACAGGTCCTGGAAGTGACGCTGGACCGCCCGAAAGCAAACGCAATTGATCTGGCAACCAGCCGGATCATGGGTGAGGTTTTCAGAGATTTTCGCGACGATCCCGATCTGCGCGTTGCAATCATTACAGGCGCAGGTGACAAGTTCTTCTGCCCGGGCTGGGATCTTAAAGCGGCGGCAGATGGCGATGCGGTTGATGGCGATTACGGCGTTGGCGGCTTTGGCGGCTTGCAAGAACTGCCACACCTCAACAAACCAGTGATCGCCGCTGTGAACGGTATTTGCTGCGGCGGCGGTCTGGAACTCGCCTTGAGCGCAGATATGATCCTTGCCGCCGATCATGCCAGCTTTGCACTGCCCGAAATCCGTTCCGGTACAGTGGCCGACGCCGCCAGCATCAAACTTCCCAAGCGCATCCCCTATCATATCGCTATGGAAATGTTGCTCACAGGGCGCTGGCTGGACGCAGAGGAAGCCGCGCGCTGGGGGATGATAAACCACATCTACCCTGCCAGCGATCTGATGAGCGAAGCGCGTAAACTTGCCCAACTGCTCGCGTCTGGGCCCCCTCTCGTCTACGCTGCGATCAAAGAAGTGGTGCGCGAAGCAGAGGATATGAAATTCCAGGACGCGCTCAACAAGATCACAAAGAGCCAGTTCAAAACTGTCGAAACGCTCTATACGTCCGAAGACCAGCTAGAAGGCGCACGCGCCTTTGCCGAGAAGCGTGATCCAGTTTGGAAAGGACGCTAAAGAACACTGAAACGCGAGGTCCCTTTTGACATACCCGATGGGGAAGTCGAAAGGCAAAAGCCGGAAAAGGTTACCTTCAGACTCAATGTTTTGGAAAATGGTGCCCCCACACGGACTCGAACCGCGGACCTATTGATTACAAATCAATTGCTCTACCAGCTGAGCTATAGGGGCACTGCGAGGCGGAATACAAAGAGACGGGCGTACTCGCAAGAGGGTTTTTCACAAAACTGCAAAAAAAATTCAACGGCTCGATCTGGCGAGCAAAGCGACAGCACATAGACCCACTCCGATCACCAAAACAGCGGCTGGTGCCGCATCGCCAAGGTTCTCCAGACTTGCTTGGTCATGCACCCGCGTGGCGAGCGTGTCATAGTTAAACGGGCGCAGCAACAAGGTGGCTGGCAGCTCTTTCACGCAATCTACAAAGACCAACAACAGGGATGACAACGCAGAAGCGCGGATCAAGGGGAGATAGACCGCGCCAAGCACCTGCCCCTTCGAGCGTCCGAGCGAGCGCGCCGCCATGGGCAGGCTGGGCGAAACACGTCCCATCGCAGCATCTGCCGCCCCTTGGGCAATTGCGAAGAAGCGCACGCAGTAGGCCAGGATCAACGCAAAAGCGGACCCCGTGAGCAAAAGCCCGAAATCAACGCCGAGCAGCGCCTCCAACCCGTCTGCAAGGGCGTGATCGAGCGCAGCAAGCGGCACAAGGATACCAACAGCAAGAACTGCGCCGGGCGCCGCGTATCCAATACTGGTGATCGGCATCAGCAAACGCGGCAGGCTTCGCTCGGACAGGCGCATGCCATAGACCATGAATAGACCTAACGTGACGGTTACAAGCGCCGCAATTCCGGCAACGGTCAGCGTATTTCCAAGCGCACTTAGCAAGGCAGGATCGTGCCAACGCTCTGTATTGTCGAGCGCATGACCGAGGATCACACCAGCCGGCAGGATAAAGCCCAAAGCAAAAGGAATGAAACACATGATGAAAGCAACGGCAGAACGCGTACCAACCAGCTTTGTTTTGATCACGCCGCGATGACTGCGCGAGAGCGCAAAGAACCGGCTGCGCCGACGCGAAAGCTTTTCAAGGGTCACCAAAAGAATTACAAGAAGCAGCACTGTACTGGCGATTTGCGCCGCTCCGCCTGCGTTATTACTTTCCAGCCAAACGCTGAAAATACCTGTGGTCAGTGTTTGCACAGAGAAATAGTCAACCGTGCCAAAATCGTTCACGGTTTCCATCATCACAATCGCCATACCCGCAGCAATAGCCGGGCGCGCCATAGGCAGGCCTATGCGCACAAAGCGCGCGATAGCCCCCGCCCCGAGCGAGCGCGCGACCTCTTCACCGCAACCTGACTGTTCGCGAAAGGCGGCGCGCGCCATGATATAGACATAAGGGAAAAGCGAGGCGCTTAGCACCAGAACCGCCGCACCGCGCGAGCGTATTTCAGGAAACCAGTAATCGCGTGCGCTTTGCCAACCAAAAAGATCGCGCATCGCGGTTTGAACCGGCCCAGCGTACTCCAGAAAATCGACCAGTGCATAGGCTCCGACATAGGCAGGGATCGCCAAGGGCAACAGCAAAAGCCATTCCAACCAACGCGCGCCGAAAAACTGGTAGCGCGCAATCAGCCATGCCGCGCCTGTGCCGACCATGCCGGCCAGAACACCGACGCTTAGCATCAGGATCAGCGTATTTTTCAGATAGCGCGGCAGCGTTGTCGACAGAAGATGTGGCCAGATGTTTTCGCTGGGGAACAACGCGATCCAAACCACCGCAGCAATTGGTGCGACGACCAGTGCGGCAATCACCAACGCCCCAACGGACCACGGGCTTGGCAAAACCAAGCGCAGGCGCGCAAAATGCGAGGGAGATGTCTCAATCTGTGTCATCAGAGGTCTTCTGACGGAAATCGGTTTAACTGTCCAGAAAAGCCCTTATAGTAAACCGCCAAAGTAGATCAGCGAAAAGCAGGCATTGATGCAGGTTATTCTCCACGCAGGCGCCCACTGTACCGATGACGGGCGGCTTCTTAAAACCTTGTTCAAGAACCGCACAGCGTTCCAGGAGCGCGGTATCGCATTGCCGCGCCCGCGCCATTACCGCCAATTGCTAAGCGCGACAGTAAAGGCGCTATCCAAACGCCCTGCTGGACCGGATTCCCGCATGGCATTTCTGGATGCTATCATGGACGTGGATGCCGATGAGGTGGACCGCCTGTTCCTGCACAGCGAAAACTTCTTTTGCGTTCCCAAACTCGGCTTTCAGAAAGGGCGGATTTATCCTTTGGCAGGCTCGCGCCTTGGTCATCTGTCGCAGCTCTTTGCTGAGGACGAGATCGAGCTCTTTCTAGGAATTCGCAATCCCGCGACCCACCTGCCCGCCATGTTCGCCGCGACCCCGCATACGCATTTTGTCGAATTCATCGACGGCGCTGATCCGCGCGATATCTATTGGTCCGATCTGATTACATCGATCCGGCAAGAAGCGCCCAACGTGCGCGTGACCGTCTGGTGCAATGAAGATACGCCGCTGATCTGGGGCGAATTGATCCGCGAGATCGCGGGCCTAGCGGCCAACGAACCAATCGAGGGCGGCTTTGATCTGCTTTCGGAAATCATGAGCCCTGAAGGCATGACCCGCTTCGGAAGTTATCTGAAAAGCCATCCAGACATGACAGAAATGCAAACGCGGCGGGTTATCACCGCGTTTTTAGACAAATTCGCCATCGACGATATGGTTGAAGAAGAGGTCGATCTGCAAGGCTGGACAGAACCGCTTATCGATCAACTGACCGAGCAATACGAAGAAGATATCTTTGAAATCAGCCGTATCCCCGGCGTCACATTGCTCAGCCCGTAGGCGCGTGCAGGCTTAACCCTGCATTCCAAGCGCTTCTTTATACATTTCCAGCACCGCTTCTTCTTCGGCGATATCATCTGGCTCACGTTTGCGCAGCGCGATGACTTTGCGAAGAACTTTGGTGTCATAGCCACGCCCTTTGGCTTCGGCCATAACTTCCTTGCTTTGCTCTGCAAGGTCCTTTTTTTCCTGATCCAAACGCTCCAGGCGCTCTACAAACTGACGCAATTCATCTGCGGTCACACGGTAGCTGGTATCGCTGATTACATCTGACATTGGTGAACTCCGCTCTTGGAAAATCTGTTGAACCTCTCCCCTAGCGGTCCGTGTGCTAGGCTGCAAGGGCTTGCGAGCGGGCGGCGTGCAGGTTAGGCGATGCGCGGTGTTTTTACGCAAAGGAAATGGCGATGGACGGGTTGATTTGGACTGGGGCTGCAATCTCATGCTTGGGATTGATCGGCTTGATCTTGAGCATCATCAAAGTGAACCGCGCGCGCAAAGCGGGACTGAACGACGAAGAACTGCGCGCTGCTGTGCAAAAGGTGCTGCCGCTAAATCTGGGGTCGCTGTTTTTGTCCGTTATCGGGCTGATGATGGTGATTGTTGGAATTTTCCTTGGCTAATCGCTTGCCCAAACCGGGCTTGGGCCACATATCAAGAATATGTTAAAGTTTACGCCCATCCTTTTGGCCGTCCTTTACGGATTGGCAATGTATCGCTTTTCGGTTTGGCGCACGAGCCGAGAGCTGGATGCGCAATCGAGCGAATTGGCGGATCCCGCGCTGCAACCCATTATGCAAAGCATGGCAAAAGCGCTCGATCTGCCACGTATTCGCGTACATATTTACGAGATTGATCCCGTAAACGGCCTTGCCGCGCCTGACGGGCGTATTTTCATAACACGCGGATTTTATAAGAAATTTCTAGATGGGGATGTGTCGGGCGAAGAAATCGCATCGGTTATCGCCCATGAACTAGGTCATGTTGCCTTGGGGCATTCGCGCCGCCGGATGATCGATTTTTCGGGTCAGAATGCCCTGCGCACAGCGCTTGCGATGGTGATTGGCCGCTTTATCCCAGGTGTCGGGCCTTGGGTGGCGAATATGCTCACCTCGCTTCTGGCCGCGCGCCTATCGCGCAGCGATGAATACGAGGCCGATGCCTATGCCGCCGCACTTTTGTCCAAGGCCGGGATCGGTATCGCGCCGCAAATATCGCTTTTCCAAAAGCTGGACGCTCTGACCAAAAGCCACTCCGGGCGCGCGCCTGCAT
>NZ_JBAUHO010000044.1:0-5114 GCF_049680325.1 Planktotalea sp. | reverse complement strand
CTGCAAGGCGCAAAGCATGGCTCGGATCATTGGCCGCCACAGGCATCACCCGATCATAGGCAGCCGCCAAAAGCCCGGAAATCTCCGGCTTCACGATCACCCCGCCATCAGGCATAGCCGCCAAAGGGGATGCCTTTAGAAATGCGGTGTCTGACCAAAGCACCATCATTTGCACGGCTTGGTTCAGCGCAAGCGTTTCAGCCGGCAAATCACTAAGCGCGGCGTCCATTCGGATAAACGAGAAACACGCTTTTATCGCGCCATCCTCATCAAACCTGAAGACGCGGTACTGATTGGCATTGCCAGCAGACACCCGCGCCACCATCGCAGCAAGGTCCGGCACCAGTTTATCAAGGTTGGGCACCTCCAGAAGTTCGGCCCAATCCGTGAAGAAAAAGAACATCGCATTGCTGCCAAGTTCCGGGTCGGTTTCCGCCATATGGTGATTGGCGACCAGACACACCGCTTCAAGTGCGCCTTTGACAACCTTTAGCGTTTCATCCGTCACGCCAAACACAACGGGCGAGATGGCCCGCCCCCAGCGCGCAAAGGAGTAACGTCCATCTTTGCGCGTAAACAGCGCCTCAATTTCTTTTTGGTCCAACATCGTCTTCATTTTGCCCTTAAACTCTCGCCGAAGGCGCCCGCCGGTTCAGCCAAAAAGCTCGGGTTGATCGGGGCGGCGCGGCGCGGCCATGCCCAGATGCGTCCAGCCCTTCTGCGCCAGCATTCGCCCGCGCGGAGTACGCTGGATCAAGCCTTGCTGCAACAGGAACGGCTCGATCACTTCCTCCAAGGCATCGCGGCTTTCCGACAGGGCCGCCGAAATCGTTTCGATTCCGACAGGACCACCCGCATAGTTTTCCGCGATCAATGTCAGGTATCGCCGATCGGCCCCATCAAGCCCCAGCTTGTCGACACCTAAACGGGTTAGCGCCATATCAGCCAATTCGCGGGTGACCTTGCCATTGCCTTCGACCACAGCAAAATCCACAACACGGCGCAACAAACGCCCTGCGATACGCGGTGTACCGCGCGCACGTTTGGCGATCTCGCGCGCACCGCCCTCATCCGCGGGGGCGCCCAGCTTGCGCGCGTTGCGCTCTACAATTGTGTGAAGCTCATCCACAGTATAAAACTCAAGCCGTGTGGGAATACCAAAGCGATCACGCAGCGGCGTTGTCAAAAGGCCCAGCCGCGTCGTGGCACCGACCAGCGTAAAGGGTTGCAATTCGATGCGCACGGTTCGCGCGGCAGGGCCCTCGCCGATCACCAGATCCAGCTCGAAATCTTCCATCGCAGGATAAAGCACTTCTTCAACCGCGGGGTTAAGGCGGTGAATCTCGTCGATGAACAAGACGTCGCGCGCTTCCAGATTGGTCAGGATCGCCGCCAGATCGCCCGCTTTCGCCAGCACAGGACCAGATGTCATACGAAAGGATACACCAAGTTCGCGAGACATGATCTGCGCCAGCGTTGTTTTGCCCAATCCGGGGGGGCCATGAAACAGCGTGTGATCCATCGCCTCGCCGCGGCGGCGGGCGCTTTCGATGAAGACTTTCAGATTTGCGCGCGCGCCTGCTTGGCCGATGAATTCATCCAACGCTTGCGGGCGCAGAGCGCGGTCAAAGTCCTCGGGCAGTTCGGCGGGGCGAAGCGTTGGGTCAGGTTCGATCATGCCCTAGCCTTTCGGTGCCAGAAGCTTCAGGGCGGCACGAATAAGCGCGGATGTGTCCGCCTCTGGATCCGTGCCTGCGGCCTCTGCCACGGCGCTTGCGGCCTCTGAAGGCGAATAGCCGAGGTTGCTTAGGGCGGACAAGGCTTCGGCCTGCGCCGAGGCCGTTGGCGCGGTGATCTTGCGGGTCGGTGTTTCGATCACGTCGAAATCGTCAGATGCAGGAACTTCGCCCATCGCCGTTGCTGGCGCGCCGCCCCCCATCGCCATAACTCCGGGCGCTTTGTCTTTTAGTTCGATCACGACGCGCTGCGCCGTTTTAGGCCCGACACCCTTTGCCGCCTTGATCGCAGTCACATCGCCTAAAGCAATTGCACGCCCGACCCCGTCCGCGCCAAGCGCGCCAAGGATCGCAAGCGATGCTTTCGCACCGATCCCTTGCACGCTCATCAACAGACGGTGCCATTCTTTTTCGACAAGCGTGGTAAAGCCGAAAAGCTGTAGCAAATCCTCGCGCACCAGAAGATCGGTGTAGAGCGACACGACCTCGCCAGCGCCCGGCAAACCTGCGAGCGTGCGCTCTGAGCAATAGACCATATATCCAACGCCGCGCACGTCGATCAGAACATGATCTGCCGCGCGATAGTCGATCCGTCCTGAAAGCTTGCCAATCATCCGCTAACCGCCTGTTTCGTCCGCTCTAACACCCGTGTCGAGCGCGTATAATGTGCGTGGCACATGGCAATCGCAAGCGCATCTGCCGCGTCTGGCCCATTTAGGACAACGCCGGGCAACTGAAGCTTAACCATGTGCTGGATTTGTTCCTTGGCCGCATGGCCAACTCCGACGATCGTCTTCTTGACCTTATTGGGGGCATATTCGCCAACTTCAAGTCCTGCCTGGGCAGGAACAAGCAATGCAATCCCGCGCGCCTGACCCAGCTTGAGCGTACCGGCACCATCTTTGTTGACGAAGGTTTGCTCGACCGCTGCGGTGTCCGGCTGAAAATGATGCAAAACGTCTGTGAGCTGGCGGTGCAATGACAGCAAGCGCAGGCTCAAATCCTTGCCCTCGGACTTACAAACCCCGTTTCCGAGGTGGCGCATCCGGCTACCATCGACCTCAATCACGCCCCAGCCCATATTTCGAAGGCCCGGATCAATACCTAAAACGCGCATGCTGCTCTGCACCTGTTGTTTTTTTGATGCACTAGCACGAAACGCGAACAAAAGGAAAGGTTAATGCGAAAATGTCGCTTTTACCCACAGGCAAGCCGAAAGCGACACGACAAAGTCGCCCAACGGTCAAATTCGTCGCTGTGGCTACCGAATGCGACGTTCTCGCCGCCACGATTTAGCCATATTTTTAAAGGGATTAACCAAAGAATCCGCTATGCAGAAAATGCATACGACCCTTGCAATAAACATAAGTTGTCAGTGCTGGCTGACTCTCCTAGTTGCCCCTTCAGAACGCAATCAAATGACCAGCCTGTTAGGCGGTCCGCTACTTAGGAATACGATTATGGCTGTTATTGACAACACCCGCTCCGCATACGTCTCCAACGGTGGGTTCGCCGCGCTGAACACATTGTTTGCGACACTCGCGACATGGAACGACGCACGCCAGACACGCAAAGCGCTGAACGCGCTGACAGACCGTGAACTGGAAGACATCGGTCTTTGCCGTGGTAACATTGAAGACGTCGCAGCTGGTGCACGCAACGTCTAATGTAAGCTGCCCGTTTCGGGCCGCTGCACAAAAAAAGCCGCTGCATGAAAATGCAGCGGCTTTTCTCTTGCCCGATCGCTTTTCTCAAACAAGGCACTGATCCAAGCCCTGCGAGATTGCGCAATCCGACTATTTCAAAAGCGGACCAACCTGCTGGTAGATCGCCTGTGTCACAGGGTCGATTTTCAAAACAAACGCCCCTGCTTTTTCGAACATATTGCCAGCTTGCAGAACTGCCAGTTCCGCATCGTAGTCGACGATACCGACATTCACCAATGCAAGCGCTTTAAATACAATGAGCAGAACTGCAAAAAGCGCGAGCAGTTTGAAAGGTGCAGAAATTTGAGAGCGCGACTTGCGACGCGGGACGACCTGAATCAAACCGTTTTTATCAACGATGGTGACGTAGTTAGCATTCGCCCGACGATCGCGTTCGGACAAGATCACAAAACCTGACTTCTGTTGGAGATGGGAATATCCCATGACAGCCTCCGGTGAATAGGCCCCCACCTAACTCATGCTTTATTTTCTACTACCGAAATGTGGCAAAACCATGGCAAATGCGGCGATATGGCCTTAAATGCCATTCAAATTAGACCTGTTTGCGAAGCGTTAGTGACGTCCATTCACCAATCTCTTCGCGGTGGGTCAGATTGATGCCAAATCCTGCATAAACCGCCACAATCTCATCGGCCTGCTCGTTCAGGATTCCAGATAGAATCATGTAGCCATCCGCTTGGAGATTCGCGGCCATATCGGGTGCAAGCATGATTAGCGGCCCCTTTAGAATGTTGGCGAAGATCAAATCGAACGGCCCGGCAGCGGTTAGTTCAGGGTTGTCAAAGCCTGCCGCTTCGACGCAGCGCACGCGCCCGTCCAGCCCGTTGGCCGCCACATTTACCTTTGCAACGTCGACAGCAACCTCATCGATATCGCTGGCCAAAACCTCGTTCGGCCAAATGCGCGCCGCGCCCATCGCCAGAACTGCAGTGCCGCAGCCGATGTCAGCAACGGCTTTGCCAACAAAACCTTCACCCGCGATGCGATCCAATGCCCGCAAACAGCCCAGCGTCGTGCCATGATGACCCGTGCCAAAGGCCATTGCCGCTTCGATCAACAACGGCTCGCAGCCCTCGGGCACTTGATCCGCGTCATGGCTTCCGTAAACGAAAAAGCGCCCTGCTTGGACAGGCGCTAGTTCGCGCTTTACATGCGCGACCCAGTCGGTTTCGGGGATCTCCGAGACTACAAAGGGTTTTGCGCCGAATGCAGCCGCCAGCAAATCAAGCGCACTGGTGTCTGGCGCTTCGATGAAATATCCGCCAACTTCCCACAGACCGGACCCGTCTTCGACCTCAAACACGCCCACGCCTGTGGGTTCGGGGTCAAGCCGCTCCATTGCCTCGCCCAGACGCTCTGCGCCATCTTTGCCCATTAGGGTGGTCAATGCCGTATATGTAATCATGTGGCGTCTCCTTGGTTCTAGTGTGCGAGCCGGGCGAATAACGCGCCCATGCGTGTCTCATTCCCCGGCTCGGGATGGCGCGGTATCAGCAGCGCCAGCGCAAATGACGTAAGGGCCATGCCCGCCGCGACGATAAACACCGCAGAGGGCGATACCAGCCACAGATATCCAAGCAAAGCCGGCAGAAAAACCGCCGCAATGTGGTTGATCGTAAAGGCAACCGCAGCCGTCGGCGCGATGTCTTGG
>NZ_JBAUHO010000043.1:0-1670 GCF_049680325.1 Planktotalea sp. | reverse complement strand
GTGTACATCTTGCCCACAGAGCAATCCGTGCCCACAGCCAGCACACGCTTGCCCGTACGCTTCACTCCGCTGGCAATCGGGTATTCGACGGATGGAATGCGCACATCGTGCAATTCACGCCCATGCTTCGCGGCGGCCTCCACCAGATCGGCCTCCTCGCTCAGCAGATTATGCAGACCCGACGCCAGATCATAGCCCATCGCCAGCGCTTCGATCAAAACAGCTTTCCACGCCTGCGAAATATAGCCACCACGGTTGGCTACACCGATCACCAGCGTTTTGGCGCCTGCCGCCTGCGCTTGCTCCAGCGTCATATCCTCAAGGCCCACATTCGCCTTGCAGCCGTCCATACGGATCTGGCCAACAGCATTGTCAGGACGCCAGTCCTTGATGCCCTGCGCAACTTTCGCAGACAGTTGATCCGGCGCATCGCCCAGGAACAGCAGGTAAGGTGTTTGAATCATGGTCCGAATCTCCGTGAGTGAATGACTGATCTGCAGATTGAGGCAAAACAGGCGCAATTCAATCTCGTATTTGGCGCACTTGCCACTCTGGGCGCACAACCTTCCTCCAACTGGACCTATCGACGCACAATTCTTGCGCACTCAAAATTGCTGCACCTGCAAAATGCCCTTGCAGCGGCCCCGCGTAACTTTATAACCATCCCAAGCAAATATACGACACTTTATGTCTCAAAAGGATCAGCCCGCATGAGCTTTCGCCTCCAGCCAACACCACCTGCCCGCCCCAATCGCTGCCAGCTCTTCGGCCCGGGCTCCAACACAAAACTCTTCGCCAAAATGGCCGCTTCCGCCGCCGATGTGATCAACCTCGATCTCGAAGACAGCGTTGCCCCCAACGACAAAGACGTGGCCCGCGCCAATGTGATCGAAGCAATCAACACCGTAGACTGGGGCACAAAAACCCTCTCCGTGCGCATCAACAGCCTCGACACCCCCTATTGGTACCGCGACGTGGTGGACCTGCTGGAACAGGCCTCCGACCGCCTTGACCAGATCATGATCCCGAAAGTCGGCTGTGCGGAAGACGTCTATGCCGTCGACGCGCTTGTCTCCGCAATCGAAACCGCAAAGGGCCGCAAAAAGCGTATCGCCTTTGAGGTCATCATCGAATCAGCCGCAGGCATCGCCCATGTCGAAGCCATCGCGGCTTCCTCCCCGCGCCTGCAGGCGATGAGTCTGGGTGCCGCCGATTTCGCGGCCTCCATGGGCATGCAGACCACCGGCATCGGTGGCACGCAGGAAAACTATTACATGCTGCGCGAAGGGGCCAAATACTGGTCCGATCCGTGGCACTGGGCGCAGACAGCAATTGTTGCGGCCTGCCGCACCCATGGCATCTTGCCAGTGGACGGCCCCTTCGGTGACTTTTCCGATGATGAAGGCTACCGCGCACAGGCGCGCCGCTCGGCAACACTTGGCATGGTTGGTAAATGGGCCATCCACCCGAAACAGATCGGTCTCGCAAACGAGGTCTTCACCCCCTCCGAGGAAGCCGTTGCCGAAGCGCGTGAAATCCTCGCCGCGATGGAAACCGCAAAGGCAAACGGCGAAGGCGCCACCGTCTACAAAGGCCGCCTTGTGGATATCGCATCCATCAAACAAGCCGAAGTGATCGTGCGCCAGTCCGAGATGATTGCAGGCTAAAGC
>NZ_JBAUHO010000042.1:0-3781 GCF_049680325.1 Planktotalea sp. | reverse complement strand
ATCTCAAATGGGTAATTGGTCAAGGTCGGTTCCAAGCCCATAATGGCGGCGGCAATTGTTGAGGGCTTGGCGATCAGAGTTGCAATCTTCCCGCTGCCGTTCAGCCGGAGCGCGAAATCGCGTTGCTTAACATTTTATCCGAGAAGTGGTAAATGTAACAAAGCTTGGAGGAAGGAACTGCTCAGATGCTATTGGAACAACATCCATTTGGTAGTTGTAGGAGGTAACGAATATGCGCTCAATATTTTTGTCCCTGATGGTATTGCTAATGAGTATGAATCCACTTCTTTCACAGGATGAAGTAGACGAAGAACTGGAACCCGTACACACTACTACTACTATTCTTTCAAGGACGCCCGGCTTAGGAGTAACAAGTAGTGGGCCGTCAATAGGTAGTGATCCAAATCTAGAAATCGGCCTCGAAGAAGGCCCCAGCGTTTATATAGACATGCCTGGCCCGACACCACTGCCGCCAATCCCTCCCACACCCGGAGTTGGACCTTTTGACCCCGATGGATTTGTTCCTGACGGCGTTCTTCCGCCTGAACCGCAGCTGGACAATACGGGCGGAGGCAGTGGTGGTGAAACGGATGATGGAGGCACACTTCAAGGCTGCGATGATGGTTCTGCAAAACTAATCTGCCCCCCAAATCCTGACCACATTTAGGGTAATGAACCCTGTCGGCACTTGAAGCAATTCATGCTTTCAATGGCGGCCATTGGCGCAGGTGCAGCAAACGGCAATTTTGTCCTCTCTGCCGCCAATAGTGCACGTGGGCACCGTTACGCCGTCGCCCTGTCGAATTCCATCACCGGTTGACCTGCGGAATCGTTCCAAATTCGACCGTTTTTGCCCTACACATTGTGACCAGGGGTTTTTGTCCGACAGCGGCCGTTCGTGACATGTGCGGCGAAAGTCGGCTTCGAGCCCACAACGGAAGTGTCAAATTCTTGCTGCGCGCACACGCAGAAAAATTCTCGCTGCACCAGCGTGATAATCTTATTTGCGACGCGGCAGGAATTGCGGCCATTCAGGCAGCACGCAAAAAAGCTGAAACCGTAAATTCACAGAACGCCGGACGAAGCGGCCATAATTCTATCAAGGGCAAAGGCAATCGTTACAGTGCTACCCCGGGACCATGCGATTAAGTGAAATACCTAATTTGGCGCTTTGAGTTTTCATTCGATGGTTCCTGCGCCAGCATAGTTCTCAATGTACCGTATCACCGCCCGCCACCCGCACCACTAACAGAACGGGCAAATGAAAAGGGCGAAGGAAGTCTGTTTGTCGGGATCAATGATGGCATGGACATTTCGCTGCATCGAAATGCAAATTCTCCGATATCAATTGGATCTCTCAGCCCGTATTGTTAGGCGTTCTTCCAGATTTAATTCTTTAACCCAAAAATAGTGCTTTGGCAGGCTTCCAGTCTCCTCCAGATTTCGTTTTTTCAGAGCGACCTGATCGAAACAGTCTTCGTCATCGGTCAGTCGTGCCAGGTCAAAAAGGCTGCGCAGGTGGCGGCGTGCGTTCTCTTTGACCTCGGGCGCATGTGAATTTACAAACTCAAAATCGGCAACCGCATCTCGTTGAAATGCCACTGCGCTCTGAACATCTCCAAGTGCGATAAAGGCATTTGCTGCGGCAGACCGCAATCTGCCCAGATTGGTTTTGCGAAACGCGGCTGCATGGTTTTCGTAACTACGTTGGACAACTTCGACGCCATCCTGCGCAGCTTTCTTCGCCTCAGCGTGCTTACCAGCCGCATTGTCGATCCGGCTTCGGACCAGCGCCAAATAGGCCCTAATGTCTTCGGCAACGCGGTCATTTGCAAAGATTTCGTCCGCCTTTTCTGACATCTCGTAAAGACGCTCATAGATAGGCTCTGCACGGTCCATGGCCTGTTCGATCCATAGTGCTTCAATCTCATGGTCGATGGCGTTGAAGAGGTGCAAGAACGGATCGCCATGGTTTGGCAACTCCATCTCAAGCGCATGTGCAGCAGCCTCAGCTTGGCTTGCATGCTCGCGAGCCCGAGCCATGTCGCCCAAAAACATCGCGATTGCGGCACTAATGTGTGCAACCTTATACTCTTGGTAGATCGCAAACCGCGGCAGATCATAGAAGTTCCTGATTGCCGGGATGAGCGCCTCAACCTTTGCAAGTTCCTGCTGGGCACGGTCGATATCATCAGCCGCGAACAAAATCTCTGAAAGGGCAATGCGGGTATTTGCAACCCCCAATGGTTTTTCGGTATGATCTTCCTGTGAGCGCAGCGCCAGCGCCTTTTCAAAGGCCGCTATAGCATTAGAGAGCTGGCCTACCGACCCATAGAGATGCCCCATCCGCTCCCAGACCGATACCAAAGATGACCGCGCAAGTTCATTGCCCGCAAAACAGGAATCTGCGGCGGTCAGGGCGGCAAGCGCTCGCGGGATGATAGGATTATCCTGCCCGTATTCGTCGTGCAGGCTTGCTTGCCGGATCAGCAAGTCGCAAAGGTTGAGTTGTCCAGTGAGGGTTGACTGCTCGGCTTCATTCTCAGCGGCCATAGCAACCAGCATATCTATATACTTCCTGCTTTCTGCTTTGTCACCGTTGTGCAGTGCGATTTCGAGCTCTGCATCTGCCAAACGCTGCTGAAGTTGTCTTGCGTTCTTTGGTTCCGTTACTTTGCGCGAAACCTCCTTTGATTTGGCGATCCAGGTCTCGGCCTCAGCCCACTGGCCAACCCGAATGCTCTCCGTTGCTTCGGCCAAGTAGGCCTTGGAAAGGTTCGACTGCGCTGTATAGTTCCTTTCCTCCTCCGCCTGGGCTTCGACGATTCCAAGGCATTCCGCGCGGTACTGGCCTGCCAGTTCGGAATTGCCCATAGCATTTGCACAATCTCCTAGTCGGGACAGGGCGACCAACCGATTGGTCTGTTCTGTTTGCTTCGGCGCGTTGGACCTATCATTGTACAAATCCAATGCTTCTTGATAGCAAGTGCGTGCGTCTTCCGTTCGGTTCGCAGCTTTCAGCAGGTCACCATATTCTGTCAGCAAACGAACAAAGTTCGCCCGGCGAGCGGTGATGGCCGGGGCCTCCTCGTAACGCGCGCGCACGATTTCCAGCGCTTCGAGGTGCGCGGCATGCGCGGCATCAAATTCCCCAAAAGTGTGGTGGATGGCCGACAGCACCTTGAGGCACGCCGATTTTTGACCAGACAACCGTCCCGCTTTTTCAGGCGTATCCCCCAGCGTGTCGAGGTCGGCCAGAACCTCCTTTACCCGCGCCATTGCCACCTTGCCGCGTCCGATGTCGGCCAACCCTTCGGCATGTAAAAGCCGGGAGTAGAGTTCATGACTGCAGTTCTCAAAATTCTCTGGATTGGCGCGCACCAAAGCTGCGTAACCCGCGCATGCGGCTTCAGAATGGCGCACAAACGCGTCGCGGTCATTGTTGAAAGACGCTTGGGCCATCACGCGCTGCGCATATGCTACAGCAAATTTCAGTTTGCTGATGGTGGGGTGCGCTTTGAGCAGGTTTTCCGCATCGGCAAGCGTCTGGGCCGCGATATTTCGAAAGGTTTCGTCGTCATTCTGGCTCTGGGCAAATGCGGCGAGTTTCCAAGCGGAAAGGAGTACTTCCTCGCGCTTGCTGATGTCGTCCGGATCGCCGTCGGCAATACTCCGCGTTATCGCGTGCGCTTCCTTGTAGTTTTCCTCGGCACCCAGATCGTCACCAAGTTCTTTGCGCAGATCGGCATCTTCGGTCAGCACCGTCGCAAGGGTTCTGCGC
>NZ_JBAUHO010000041.1:0-1640 GCF_049680325.1 Planktotalea sp. | reverse complement strand
TGTTGACCGGGTTAGGTGCTGCTTGGCCCAGACCGCAGATGGAAGCATCGCGCATGACCTGTTCGATGTCGCGGATTGTTGGCTCGTCGGGCGCTCCGTCTTTCTTCAACAAAGCGACCATTTTCTCAGTGCCGCCACGGCATGGGGTACATTGACCACAGCTTTCATGTTTGAAGAATTCCAGTGTGTTCAACACTGCGTCTTTGACGCTGTCTTGATCTGACAAAACCACAACAGCGTGGGAACCGACGAAGGAGCCAAGCTCTGCAAGTTTACCGCCAAAATCAAGCGGAATATCATCCATCGCTGCTGGCAATACTCCGCAGGATGCTCCGCCCGGATAATAGGCTTTGAAGTTATGGCCCTCTGCCATGCCGCCGCAATGATCGTCGATCAATTCGCGGATGGTGACCCCAGCTGGGGCAAGAATAACGCCGGGGTTATTAACGCGTCCTGAGACCGACCAGGAACGTGGGCCGGGGTGATCTTTCTTTCCTTGTGAAGCAAACCATTCAGCGCCTTTTTCAACAATGTCACGCAGCCACCAAAGGGTCTCAACATTGTGG
The DNA here is from genome assembly GCF_049680325.1 of Planktotalea sp. Taxonomy (GTDB): domain Bacteria; phylum Pseudomonadota; class Alphaproteobacteria; order Rhodobacterales; family Rhodobacteraceae; genus Planktotalea. The sequence continues at coordinate 1,074 of NZ_JBAUHO010000041.1, read as the reverse complement.
TTCAAAGTTGGACGCCCAAAGACACCCACTTGGGCAATATAGGGTGGACGATGACGCGGCAAACCGCGTTTACCTTCGATGCTCTCAATCATAGCGGATTCTTCGCCGCAAATATAAGCACCCGCCCCACGGCGCAATTCGATAAAGCCTTTTTCGACAATGCCAGCAGCCTCAAGCGCAGCGATTTCAGTACGCAGAATTTCAAGAACCGCAGGATATTCATCGCGCATATAAAGATAGATACGTTCTGCCTCGACAAAATGGGCAGCGATGATCGCGCCTTCAAACAGACGATGGGGATCGCGCTCCAGATAGTAACGATCTTTGAAGGTTCCCGGTTCCCCTTCGTCGCCATTAATCGTCATCAGGCGCGGGCCTTCATAGCCACGCACAAATTTCCATTTCATATGAGCTGGAAATCCTGCGCCGCCCAGACCACGCAGGCCTGAATCTTTCAGTAATTCCAGCATGGCATCAAAGCCAATAGCGCCGGAACGAATGCGCATCGCCAGATCATAGCCGCCTTGTTGCTGATAGGAAGCAAGGCTGGTGTAAGCCGGTTTATTGGCCGGAATGTCTTTATTGGTTTTTGCTTTTGCAGCCATTGCCAGCAAATCATCAGCGGTTGCATTGCCAATTTCCGCATCGCCGATGCGAGCTGCCGGAGCAACATCGCAGCCACCCATGCATGGGGCGCGCATGATACGGATTTTCGATTTATCAGCGCCAGCTTCCAGTTCGTTGATAAGCGTTTCAGCGCCCGCCATCATGCAGGAAAGCGAGTCGCAAACACGGATGGTTATCGGCGCTGGACGGTCTTCTTCGTTTTTTACAATGTCAAAGTGATCATAAAAACTGGCGACCTCATAGACTTCTGCCATGGGCAATTTCATCAACGACGCCAAGGCATGCATATGTCCTGCCATCAAGCAGTTTTCTGCGTCCTTGATTTTGTGAAGATATTCGATCAACAAATCGCGCTTGTAAGGCCCTTGGCCGATCAGCGTTTCAACCCGCGCGGTATCCTCCGGGTTAAGCACGCGACCTTTAGGGAAAGCCAGCTTTTTCCAGGCA
>NZ_JBAUHO010000040.1:0-2107 GCF_049680325.1 Planktotalea sp. | reverse complement strand
CCCTTGAGGGCGTCGCTCTAAAACCTGACCCACTGGCGAAGTGCCGGAGTGAGCAAACGCATACCCGAAAAGCGCAAAAGTGGTGCGGCCCGCAGGCGCCAGCCGAGGACACGGTTTTTCTCTTTTGGGGTTGCGTGCGCGAGAACCCAGCGGGTTCTAAAGCAATCGTCCTGGAGCGGCGTATCGCGCTTGCGCGAACCCCGAAAGGACCATGAAATCAGGATCGGGCGAGATCCGATGCGCCAGCGATCGTGACCCGCAGGGCAGATCAGCCCATACCAAGACATGCATGAAACAAGGGAAGCCTGCGGCTCGGTGACGAGACGCAGGCCTGACGATTGGATCAGCGTGACTTGGTGGGGGATGTTCTGGGTGCAAGCCGCTTTGCCGGCTGGAACCTGAGACGCGCGGTGACCCGGCCATCGGGCGGGGCAGGGGCCATGTAAACCGTAATCTTCAAAGGCCGTTTATCAAAAAGGAGCCTTCAATACCCCATTTCCATCGCAAGGTTGCGCTCTTGTTGGGCTCTTAGTTCATCCAAGGAAACATTAATCTGAGAGAATTCCAGATGATACATCGGCATCTGCCAGCTGTTATACAAACACCTGACTTGATCCTGTTGGGCGTGCTTTGCGATCACCCCGGCTTTCTCGCAAGCAACCAACATTTCTTCAACTCTAGCCTTCGCATCATGCCAGGTTTCTTCCTCGCGGAAATCTATCTTACTCCACGCATCCGACATGATGCCCAGGCCTTCGCGCGTAAAAAGGCCAAAATCTCGCAAGGCTACACAGACTTTCCAAGGCCGTGGCGCGCTGCATTCGCCAAGAAAGTCGAAGGGTAGGTCAGAATTGCGATGCATCTCGTTTGGGTCATGCCAATGCAAGGTGCCGTCGTCATGGCATATGATATCGGCGTACATGTCGCTTTCTCGCTGAAATACCTCGTGGTTTGGCAGAATGTACTCACCAATCCCTCCTTCCAGATAGTGGGAGGGGCGGTGCGTATCGATGTAGTCCTGGAGCTGTTGAACGCTCATTGGCTTCCAGCTTTGGGCCTCAACATAGATCAAGCGCGCCAGATGGTTGTAAAACCACTTGATCATCGCGCTCGTCTTTGAAGCACGCAAACGATTGGGACATCTGACCAAATCGACCAAAATGAGTATTTTGGCGATTTCTTCTGAAGCATTCCGGCTCAGGATTGCCGCACTGCGCGGATGATCCGAGAGTTCTTTTGCCGCATCTAACAGGCTTTGAACACTGCCCATGAGGGCAGGGAGGCCCTCGCAGATCAGGTCCAGTTGCTGATCAAGCGATAAGTTCGCGAGGGCCGCTGCGCGGCGCATGCCGATGTGTCGCTGAGCGTCATTTGGTCCATGTGGCGCACATCATTCATCGCTCAGCCCGACAACGCGCGTATGGTCGCAATTGGCATGAAGAGACGCAGGGGTTGGTCCGGCAGCGGAATAAAGCCAAAGTCTTCGTAATATGATTTGCGCCGGGCGACTGCTGCGGCGTCTCCATCATCAAAAACGTCAAGCATAACGACACAGGTGCCGATATCGTCTGATGCCCGTGCGATCCGGCTCAAAGCGTCTGCCACAAGAGCACTGCCGATGCCGTTGCCCTGCTGGTTTGCGTCAACACCGATCATTGCGATGAAGGCGGCCGGTAGCATGCCGTGTTTCATCGCCCGTTTTGCGTAGGCGGGGGGCATGTCTTTGACATCAACGGAATGCATATTGATGCCGTAGAAGCCGACAATCTGGCTTTTGGCGTCTATGACAACCCAGACCCTGACAACATCTCCCTTGCTGCCTTTTTTGGCGGTCAGCTTGAGATAGTTGTCAATTTGTGGGACGCCACAAGAAAAAGCCGCTCGATCATGAACTTTGTGATCGAACGGCTGGATTTCAAATGGAGGTTGGTCTGCTGGGTCAGTCGGCATTCGCAATCAGTTTCTTTCGCAATGCGAAAGCATTCGCCAGTCGCTTGGTTGGTTTGGGTGGGTTTTCCAGAGCATCAAAGAATGCGTTTCTGTCCGCCTCGCTCTCTACCACGGTGATCGCATGGGCCTCAATGGTAGATCGTGCCGCACTATAGGC
>NZ_JBAUHO010000039.1:0-4162 GCF_049680325.1 Planktotalea sp. | reverse complement strand
ATCCACATAGCCAAAACCATTTGCGAAATCTTAAAATTCTGACAGACCAACAAATACGCGCAACCTTAGGGATGTTGAGACGGTGGTGTCATGTCTAACATGATTTTTAGAATTTCTTCAGCACTGTGACCATTTCCATAGTCATCAATTGCTTTGGGCACGCAGAGATAGTCCGCCTGTGTCCAAAGACGGTTCCAACCATTCTCAATTGTCTCGACCCATTCCGTTTCATCGCGCATCGTCACGCAGCGGGTCCCGTGAAAATAGGCTTCTTTTTGAATGCCCCCTGAATCGGTGATCACCAGATCACTATGCGCCAGAAGCGATTGCATCGCCAAATAGGGCATCGGATCAAGCAAGGCGAACCCATCCAGTGAGAGGCCAAACTCGGCGCTCTTCTTGAGCGTGTTAGGATGGATCGGAAAGGCAAGCTGATATCCTTGCCCCACGTCGCGCATCGCCTCTAGTACCCGCGCAAATCTCTCGGTGACCCCTACGGTTTCTGCACGGTGCAAAGTCACTGTCGCAATGGGCTTGTCAGGGTCCAATCCATGCTCTGCGCAAAATTCGGGCTTGGACTGTGTTTTGCTGAACATCTTCACCGCATCATACATGATATCGCCCACGTGATGCACGCCTCGTGTGATGTTTTCAGCCGCCAATTGTTCAACACTGCCAAGGGTCGAGCAAAACAGCAAATCGCTGACATGATCCGTCAACGTGCGATTAATCTCTTCCGGCATCTTTTTGTTGAATGAGCGTAATCCAGCTTCGATATGACAGACCGGAATATGTAGCTTAGCCGCAGCAAGGGCTGCTGCCAGCGTCGAATTAGTATCCCCATAAACAACACACCAGTCAGGTTTTTCCATCAAAAGGATGCGTTCCACACCTGCCATAATCTCACCTGTCATGCCCGCATGTGAGCGGTTCACAAGATCGAGCTTATAATCCGCCGCGCGCATTCCAAGTTCCCCAAAAAACACGTCAGACATGGCATGGTCATAATGCTGACCTGTATGCACCAGAATTTCCTGAACCGCGAAATCATCGCATCGCCTGCGCAGAACTGCGGCCTTTACAAATTGAGGGCGGGCACCAACAACTGTCACTATTTTCATTCGGTGATTGCTCACATTTGATCCTTTCTGAGTGCTAAAGTCTGTTTAAAGGCAAGGCTTACACGCGTGTCTTGTCTATTACCAAGCCGCACTCCAACACCATCCCGGGCCTGCAAGGCGCGCCACCAGTCTTCATTGTCCAGATACCAGCGCACGGTTTTTTCCAGACCCTCTTCCAATGTCACAGAAGGGCGCCAGCCCAGCTCGTCTCGAATGCGCGTGGGGTCAATCGCGTAGCGCATGTCATGGCCGGGGCGATCGGTGACGAAGGTGATCTGATCCGCATAGGGCCTGTCCTTGGGGCGCATCGCATCGAGATGGGCGCAAATCATCCGCACGAGGTCGATGTTCTTCGCCTCATTCTCACCGCCAATATTGTAGCTGCGGCCGACTTGGCCTTTGCCCAGCACTGTCAGCAAAGCATCCGCATGATCCTCTACATAGAGCCAATCGCGGATGTTCTCGCCTTTGCCGTAGACAGGGATGTCTTTGCCTGCGAGCGCATTAAGGATCACCACAGGCACCAGCTTTTCGGGGAAATGATATGGGCCGTAGTTATTAGAGCAATTGGTGAGCACCACAGGCAGCCCGTAAGTTTCCGCCCATGCACGGACCAAGTGATCACTAGCAGCCTTTGAGGCGGAGTACGGCGAGCGCGGATCGTAGGGCGTGTCCTCGGTGAACATGCCCGTTGGTCCAAGGGAGCCGTAAACCTCATCAGTCGAAATATGATGAAAGCGGAAGTTCTCGGGTTTGCCTTGACCTGTCCAATAGGCGCGCGCAGCTTCAAGCAGCGTGTAAGTGCCGGTGATGTTCGTCTCAACAAACGCGCCTGGGCCGTCTATTGAGCGATCCACATGAGACTCCGCAGCAAGGTGCATGATCGCATCTGGTTGCGTCTCGATCAGGATACGATCCATAGCAGCGCGGTCGCAAATGCTTGCATGATAGAAAACATAATTCTCATTATCCGCAACAGATTTGACGTTATCGAGGCAGGCCGCATAGGTCAGCGCATCAACGTTCACAACGCTATGCCCTGCCGCAATCGCATGGCGCACAACCGCTGAGCCAATGAAGCCAGCGCCGCCCGTGACGAGAATTTTCATAGCGACGCCTCATAGGTGAAGGGACTGTCAAAATCTTTTAGTAAAGGCGCAGTGGCGTCCTTGTCTGACAAGATAGCCTGATGCCCGCCAAGGTGCCAATCAATGCCAATATCAGGGTCATCAAAGCGGACAGCCCCGTCGCATTCAGGCGAATAATAATTGTCGCATTTGTAAACAATTTCAGTGTCTGGTTCTAGCGTGGCAAACCCGTGCAAGAAGCCTTGAGGCACCAACAACTGCTTGCCGTTCTCAAAACTCAACTCAACGCCGGTCCACTGACCAAAAGTTGGGGAGCCTTTGCGAATATCGACCGCCACATCAAAGAAACTCCCACGCCCACAGCGCACCAATTTGCTTTGTGCATATGGGGGTGCCTGGAAGTGCAAACCGCGCACAGTGCCAGCCTGCGAGGACAGCGAATGATTGTCCTGTACGAAGTTAAAGTTCAGCCCCGCCTCGTTCATGCGTTTAGCTGACCAACTTTCGCAGAAAAAACCGCGCGCGTCGCCAAAGCGCCTCGGCGTCAGGATCAGAACGCCTTGCAGTGATGTTTTTTCAATGTCCATGAGCTCTTCTCATCCTGTATTTGTCGTGGCTCACAAGAGCAATGCCATGAAAATTCTGTCAATGTGATGCCACTGCAATGGTTTTTCTGCATAATCAACTCCCCGTTGACCCTCGCACGCCCTTTGCCCCATACAAATCCCAAAAGCGAAAGCAGTAAGAGGATATCCCATGAAAATCGCCATGATCGGGACAGGCTATGTTGGTCTGGTCTCAGGGGTCTGTTTCTCGGACTTCGGCCATGACGTTGTTTGCGTCGACAAGGATCCCAAAAAGATCGAGATGCTCGAACGCGGTGAAGTGCCGATCTATGAGCCGGGCCTAGACGCGCTGATGGCCAAGAACGTCGAGGCGGGGCGCCTTTCGTTCACGCTCGATCTGGCAGAGGCGATCGAGGGCGCAGAGGCGGTGTTTATCGCCGTCGGCACGCCGACGCGACGCGGGGATGGGCATGCGGACCTCACATACGTGATGGCGGCCGCCGAAGAAATTGCGCAGATGGCAAAGGATTACGTGGTCGTTGTGACCAAATCCACAGTGCCCGTCGGCACCAACCGCCAAGTCAAACAGGTGATCAAAAAGGCCAACCCCGGCCTTGATTTTGATGTCGCCTCCAACCCCGAGTTCCTGCGCGAAGGCGCAGCGATTGATGATTTCATGCGCCCTGACCGCGTCGTCGTTGGCGTGCAATCGGACAAAGCGGCAGAGGTGATGAACGAGATTTATCGCCCGCTCTCCTTGCGCGATTTCCCCGTGGTCGTCACCGATCTAGAGTCGGCCGAGATGATCAAATACGCAGCCAACGCGTTCCTTGCGACCAAAATCACCTTCATCAACGAAATTGCAGCCCTTTGCGAAAAGGTCGGCGCAGACGTCAAACAAGTGTCCAAGGGCATGGGCATGGACGGGCGTATAGGCAGCAAATTCCTGCATGCTGGCCCCGGCTATGGCGGCTCGTGTTTTCCGAAAGATACCAAAGCATTGGCACGCATTGGCCAGGAACATGCGGTGCCTATGCAGATCACCGAAACGGTGATCAACGTCAACGAAGCGATCAAGCGCCGGATGATCACCAAGCTGGAAGATCTGTGCGAGGGCTCGTTCAACGGCAAGGTCATCGCCATTCTGGGCGTGACGTTCAAACCCGACACCGATGATATGCGCGACGCCCCTGCCCTGACGATCGTTCCCGCATTGGTCGGTGGCGGCGCCAAAGTGCGCGTGTGCGATCCCCAAGGCCAGCACGAGGGCGAAGCGCTGCTTCCCGGCGTGCACTGGGTCGAGGACCCTTATAAGGCCGCCCATAACGCCGATCTGGTTGTGGTTCTGACCGAATGGAACGAGTTTCGCGCGCTAAACCTGAAAAAG
>NZ_JBAUHO010000038.1:0-7588 GCF_049680325.1 Planktotalea sp. | reverse complement strand
CGTCCCACTCGATCGGTTCGGGAACCGACACAAGCGCATGACGTAGCACTTCGCTGACATGGGACACGGGAATGATCTCCATTCCGTTCTTCACATTATCAGGTATATCGCGCAGATCCTTTTCATTCTCCGCTGGAATAAGCACCGTCTTGATTCCGCCGCGAAGCGCCGCAAGCAGTTTTTCCTTCAAACCGCCGATAGCCAAAGCATTGCCACGAAGCGTCACCTCGCCCGTCATTGCGATATCCTTGCGCACCGGAATACCCGTTAGAACAGACACAATCGACGTCACCATCGCCAAGCCAGCCGATGGTCCATCCTTCGGCGTCGCCCCTTCGGGAACGTGCACGTGGATATCCCATTTTTCAAACTTGGGTGGCTTCACCCCGATCTCTGGCGCGATGGAGCGCACATAGGAACTCGCCGCGTCGATGCTTTCTTTCATTACATCGCCCAGCTTTCCCGTTGTCTTCATCCGCCCTTTACCCGGCAGGCGCAGCGCTTCGATGTTCAAAAGCTCCCCGCCGACAGAAGTATAAGCAAGCCCAGTGACAACACCAACCTGATCTTCCTGTTCAGCCAAACCGTAGCGATATTTCTTAACGCCCAGGTAATCATCAAGGTTATCAGGCGTGATGACGATTTCCGTCTCTTCCCGCTTAACAATCTTGGTGACCGCTTTACGCGCAAGTTTTGCGATCTCGCGTTCTAGATTACGCACGCCAGCTTCACGGGTGTAGACCCGAACCATTTCCAGAAGTGCTTCATCCGTCAGCGAAAACTCTGACGCTTTCAAACCGTGGTTCTTTACCTGTTTTGCGATCAAATGCTGCTTTGCAATCTCGCATTTCTCGTCTTCGGTATAGCCCGCCAGCGGAATGATCTCCATCCGGTCAAGCAAGGGTCCGGGCATGTTGTAAGAGTTCGCTGTCGTCAGGAACATCACATTCGAGAGGTCATACTCAACCTCCAGATAGTGATCTACAAACGTGCCGTTCTGCTCTGGATCAAGCACTTCAAGCATCGCCGATGCCGGATCGCCACGGAAGTCCTGCCCCATTTTGTCAATTTCATCGAGCAAAATCAGCGGGTTCGTGGTTTTCGCCTTCTTCAGCGCCTGAATGATCTTGCCGGGCATAGAGCCGATGTAGGTGCGACGGTGGCCACGAATTTCGCTTTCATCGCGCACGCCGCCAAGGGAAATACGAATAAATTCGCGCCCCGTTGCCCGCGCAACCGACTTACCAAGCGAGGTCTTACCTACGCCGGGAGGGCCAACAAGGCACATGATCGGGCCTTTAAGTTTCTTGGAGCGCTGCTGCACTGCAAGATACTCGACGATCCGCTCTTTAACCTTTTCCAAACCGTAGTGATCCGCATCCAGCACTTGTTGCGCGGCGATCAGGTTTTTCTTAACACGGCTTTTCGTGCCCCATGGAATCGCGAGCATCCAGTCAAGGTAGTTGCGCACGACTGTCGCTTCGGCGCTCATCGGGCTCATATTTTTGAGCTTTTTGATCTCCGCATCGGCCTTTTCACGCGCTTCTTTGCTCAGCTTGGTCGCGGCGACCTTGCCTTCCAGTTCTGCAACTTCGTTCTGGCCTTCTTCACCATCACCAAGTTCCTTCTGAATGGCCTTCATTTGCTCATTCAAATAATACTCACGCTGGGTGCGTTCCATCTGGGTTTTGACACGGGTTTTGATCTTCTTCTCAACTTGAAGAACGCTCATCTCGCCCTGCATCAGGCCATAAACTTTTTCCAAACGCTCGCTCACCGCCAGCGTTTCCAAAAGTTCCTGCTTTTGATGCACTTCAATACCAAGGTGGCCCGACACAAGGTCCGCCATCTTCGCAGGGTCGTCTGTTTCAAGCACCGAGGCGAGCGCTTCTTCAGGAACGTTCTTCTTTACTTTCGCATAGCGCTCGAATTCAGAGCTTACAGTGCGAAGCAAGGCTTCAATCGTAGCCGCATCGCCCGGCATTTCGCTTAAGTATTCTGCGCGTGCCTCAAAGAAGCTGTCATTCGCAAGGTATTCTGTCACGCTGACACGTGCCTGCCCCTCAACCAGAACCTTCACAGTTCCGTCGGGAAGCTTCAGCAATTGCAATACGTTAGCAATAACGCCGGCATCAAATATGCCCTCAACCTGAGGATCATCTTCAGAGGGGTCGCGCTGCGCTGCGAGCAAAATCTGTTTGTCATCAGCCATCACCTCTTCCAAGGCGCGGACTGATTTTTCACGGCCAACGAACAGCGGCACAATCATATGTGGAAAAACCACAATATCGCGCAGCGGTAGTACCGGATAAGAAGAATTTAGAGGCTCTTGCATGCTCTGTCCTTTTATTGGCAAGACAATCTGGCCCCGCTAGGCGGCAGCGCTAATCATCTCCTCGTTTGGCTTTCAAACATGGGGGCATGGACCGCCAGTTTCAAGCAACATTCCTGCCCGAACCCTTATCACGTTTTCAAGAGCGCGGAATAGTACCCGAACGAAGACAATTTACCTTTATTCGCCCCCGCCCTGCGTTAATTGAAGAGATTGGCTATGCAAGGCACGTGCTTCGGACGCATCGATGAAACTTGCGCAAAGCGTAAGAACAAGTGCCAGAAAGGTTATTTCCAGGTAGGACATGCAGGCAGGCTTACCAACCAAAACTTTCCAGTTGGTAAACATCCACTATCAAATCGGCATTAGCCCCGCTTTTGAGCTACAACGGCTCGATATCGCCTTCAGCGCGTTTTGCATGGAAGTCGACTTGAAACGCGTCAAACCTGCCAGCCGCAATCGCATCGCGCATGCTTTTCATAAGGTCCTGATAATAATGCAGGTTATGCCAGGTCAGCAGCATGGAAGAAATCATTTCCTGCGACCGGAACACATGGTTCAAATAGGCGCGCGAATAGTTCGAACACGTCGGGCAAGAACACCCTTCATCAAGCGGGCGCGGATCGTCTGAATGACGCGCATTCTTGATATTAACCTGCCCGCGCCGCGTCCATGCCTGCCCTGTGCGCCCCGAACGGGACGGCAACACGCAGTCCATCATATCAATGCCGCGCGCAACCGCGCCGACGATGTCATCTGGCTTGCCCACACCCATCAAATAGCGTGGCTTGTCGACAGGCAGCATATCAGGCGCATAATCCAGCACGCCGAACATCGCCTCTTGCCCCTCGCCCACGGCCAGACCGCCGACCGCATAGCCGTCAAATTCGATTTCCCTAAGTTTTTCTGCACTGATCCCGCGAAGTTCCTCAGTCACACCGCCTTGTTGAATGCCGAACAAGGCATGCCCCGGACGATCGCCAAAAGCATCGCGCGAACGCTGCGCCCACCGCATCGACATTTCCATGCTTTTACGTACATCGGCTTCGGATGCAGGCAGCGCGGGACATTCGTCAAAGCACATCACAATGTCTGAGCCGAGCAGCTTTTGAATTTCCATAGAGCGCTCGGGCGTAAGGTGATGCTTGGAGCCATCAACGTGGCTTTTGAACGTCACGCCCTCTTCTGTCAGCTTGCGCAGATCAGACAGGCTCATCACCTGAAAGCCGCCGCTGTCCGTCAGAATCGGGCGATCCCAGTTCATAAACTTGTGCAGGCCACCAAGGCGATCAATCCGCTCGGCCGTTGGCCGCAACATCAAATGATAAGTGTTGCCCAGCAAGATATCCGCGCCCGTTGCGCGCACGCTTTCAGGCATCATCGCCTTGACCGTCGCTGCCGTACCAACAGGCATAAAGGCAGGCGTTCTGATATCGCCGCGCGGCGTGCTGATAACGCCCGTGCGGGCACGCCCGTCAGTGGCATTTAGTGTATATGAAAATCGCTGTGTCATTGGGGCGTCCTAATCGTGACAGTCACAATTGAAAAGAGCCAAGCGCGCCAAAACTACGCGAAGCACTGTGGGCAAGGCGTTTGCTTTGTACTATCAGGCAAGCCTACTCAATGGGATATACTCAAAATGAGCGATACAATTACACTGGGCTGGGAAGAATGGGTTTCCCTTCCCAAACTCGGCCTACCCGCCCTTCGCGTCAAAGTTGACACAGGCGCGCGCACTTCTGCGCTGCATGCGACCGACATCGAACCCTTTGGGTCCGCAAGCAAGCCAAAGGTGCGCTTTACGGTCCATCCGATTCCGGGCCGTGAAGATCTGATTATCCCCTGTTCGGCAGAAGTGATTGATCGGCGCGACGTCACATCGTCTAACGGGGAAACCGAGCTGCGCTATGTAATAGAAACCAACCTCAGCGTTGGCGATATGACCTGGCCTATAGAAATGACGCTCACCGATCGGCGCGGCATGGCTTCGCATATGCTTTTGGGGCGTCAGGCACTGAACGAAAGTGTTACGGTGAACCCGTCCGAGCGCTTCTGCCAGCCGCAACTCAGCTATGAAATTTACCACAGTGCAACAATGCGCCGCGAAGCGCCCAATCGCGCACTGCGAATTGCGGTGCTCTCGCGCGAGGACAACTATTCAACCCGTCGCCTTGTTCAAGAGGGTGAAAAGCGCGGACATACCGTTGAAGTCATCGATACAACCCGTTGTTACATGGCGATAAATGCGCTCTCTCCCGAGGTGCACTACGATGGCGCGCGCCTGCCCCGTTTCGACGCGGTGATTCCGCGCATCGGGGCCTCTGTTACACCATATGGCACGGCCGTTATTCGCCAGTTCGAAACCGTCGGCACCTATTGCGTAAACGGCTCGCAAGGGATCACAGCCAGCCGCGACAAGCTGCACGCGCATCAGCTCATGGCGCGTCACAAGATCGGCATGCCAAACACAGCCTTTGCGGCCAGCCCGAAAGACACAAGCAGTTTGATTTCTCTCGTCGGAACCGCGCCGCTGATTGTGAAGCTACTGGAAAGCACACAGGGCAAAGGCGTCGTGATGGCGGAAACCAAAAAGGCGGCGGAATCCGTAATTTCGGCTTTCCGCGGCCTCAAAGCCAACTTCCTCGTGCAGGACTTCGTCAAAGAAGCCGCTGGTGAAGACGTGCGGTGTCTTGTGATCGGCGGTAAGGTCGTTGCGTCCATCAAACGCACGGCAGCCGCAGGCGAGTTCCGCTCGAACCTGCATCAGGGTGGATCGGCCTCTAAAGTACGTATCACCAAGGTCGAGCGCGATACCGCAGTGAAAGCGGCCAAGGCCTTTGGTCTGGGAATGGCTGGTGTCGATTTACTGCGCTCTGATAGCGGGCCTAAGGTGCTTGAGGTCAACTCCTCCCCTGGACTGGAAGGCGTTGAAAAGGCGTCAGAAAAGAATGTCGCAGAGCTGATCTACGAGCACATCGAAGCACGCGTGCGCCCTGAACCAGTGCGTAAACGCAAGTCGGCGTCCTAGCTCTTAAGCAAAGTCATCAAAGGTTTTGGCGGCAGGATAAGCCGCCGCCAAAGCCCCGCCGCAGGTCATAACAAGCAAGAGACAGAACAGCCAATCGCCGTTCTGAAGGGTCAAAACCGCCCCCGTAAATGCACTAAAAAGTGCCCCCATCGCCGTGGCAATCGCACCCGAGAGGCCAGACGCACTGCCTGCAAGATCGGGGCGCACACTCATCGCGCCAGAATTTGCAGCGGCCAAACTGATCCCGTTCGCCGCACCCAGGGTAATCATCAAGCCGAACACCCAATAGGCATTGTCCCAGCCTAAAATCACCAGAAGCAGCGCAGTCACGGGGCCGATCATCCCGACCCAGCGCCCCCAAATCATCAATGCGCCAAGCGGAACGCGCTCGGCAATGCGGCCCGTTATGAAGCTGCCTATGAAATATCCCACTGCAGTCGCCCCCATCACAAAACCAACGAAGCTTGGCGACAGTTCGTAAAGTTGCCCCGCAACCAAGGGCGCGCCCGCAAGGAAGACAAAGAAGGACGACACCGAAAACCCCAGCACCAGCGTATTGGTCCAAAACGCCGCAGAGCGTGTCACTTGTTTATAGCCCTCAACCTGCTCTGCCATTGTTTTCACGGTGCCGGCTGCTGTCTCCCCAAGGTCGCGCCAGATAAGCGCCACGCTCAACACACCTAAAACCGCAAACAGCCAGAAAACCGAGCGCCATCCAAGCGTTTCCTCCATCAACCCGCCAATCAGCGGCCCGACCATCGGTGCCACGGCCATTGCCATGGCGATATAGCCCAAGACTGAGGTGCCTTTGCCCGGCGGATACATATCACGCACAATCGCGCGGCTTAGTGTAGAGCCCGTCGCGCAAACCGCTTGGCACATGCGAAACACTAGAAAAAGCGTGTAATTTTCGGTGATTGCCGCCCCGATAGAGGCCAGCGCAAAGACCGTAAAACTTATCAGCAAGATAGGACGACGCCCGTATCTGTCCGCCAATGGCCCCAAAACCAGCGATAAAATCGCAGAAAGGAAAAGATATCCCGCAATCGCCAAAGAGATCGCGCCATAGCTGACGCCGAACTCTCGCGCCATAGAGGGCAGCGAAGGCAGGAACAGGTTCAGCGTCAGAACAGAAACCGCCGTTAGCACGATCAGCGTAGCGCGTTTCGGCGGCGTTTGTGCCGCGCCCCAGCGTGTCATACTCATAAAGGCAATCCTTCCAATGCCTTCTGTGACGCGGCGATAGAAAAAGCACAAGTGCCCAGCTGCCCTTTACGCTGCGCTGTCTAAACCCTATATAATCACTCAGGAACACCAAAGAGGCAGATCATGACCGACGCACCCGCACCGCTAGAAGGCACTCCACTTATCGCCCCCTCCAGCACGGATCACGCGCTGTACGATGCGATTGTCGAGGCATGCCGCACGGTCTAGGATCCTGAAATTCCAGTGAATATCTATGATCTTGGTTTGATTTATACGATTGAGATCAGCGCCGAGAGTGAAGTTCGGATTTTGATGTCCCTGACGGCACCTGGCTGCCCCGTTGCGGGCGAAATGCCCGGTTGGGTCGCGGAAGCGATCGAACCCATGGCCGGTGTCAAACATGTCGATGTGGAACTCGTATGGGAACCGCCATGGGGCATGGAAATGATGAGCGACGAAGCACGGCTTGAATTGGGCTTTATGTAGGCAACATGCCATGCAAGCAAATTCGCTTGCATTTTGGAAAAGCAAGTGATATTGCTTGCATATGGCTCAAATAGCAGTTCTCACAGGCGATATCGTTGGATCAAGCGACCTGAAATATGGTGAACTTCAAAAGTCCATCGATCTGATACCTACGCTTTGGCAAGACAGCTATGTTCTCGTCAAATTAGACCGACAAGCGATCGACGTTAGTCTTGAAAAGCAAACTTTCACTGCTTCAGGCGCGTCGATTATTGGTTTCTCGCGTGTTGCGGGCGATGGCTGGCAGATCGCACTTTCACGCGCCTCGATTGCGCTTCGTGTGGCATTGGCAATCCGGTGTCTGTTTAAGCTCTTCTCGCAAGAAACACGCATTGCAATTGCGGTTGGCGAGCACACCGGAGACATCCCTAGTGATTTGAATGTCGCGATCAGTCCGCCTTTTATCGCGTCAGGGCGGCTGCTAAAGAACATGCCAAAATCAACCCTTTTGGCGCATGATTCAGGCGGTACGCTTGCAGCTGCCGTTACACTGGCCG
>NZ_JBAUHO010000037.1:0-11747 GCF_049680325.1 Planktotalea sp. | reverse complement strand
TCGTTGCCCAGCTCCAGCCATGCATCCAAGCGATCCGAAACCCTGCGCAAAGTACGGATTTCGGCATTCATCCGGCTGCGTTGCAGGATACGTGCAAGATGCGCCGCCCATAGCTGGGATAGGTCCCGGTTCGCATTGAGCTTATCCAGAAAATCCGCGGTGCTGATACGTCGCAAGGTGCTTTGGCTGTCGGCAATCCCATCGCAGTGATACCGCTTGGAATAGGCCGAGGCTTCGGCGAGGACAGTGCCCGCGCTTGCGCGGTGCAGCACCATGCGTTCACCGCTTTGCACATGACGCACAAGGTCCACACGCCCTTGGCAGACGAGATACATTGCGGTGACACGATCATCGGTTCTGAAAAGCGCAGCGCCCTTCGCGAGTTTCACTTCGGTGCCATGTTCAAAAATGCTTGAAAGAGCGTGATGCATGATCGAAATCATATCAAATCCAAGTCAAAGATGCCAAAGCGATCTGCAAGGTCGGCATTCACATCCACGTCAGGACATCATGATGATTACGAAGCACTTTAGGAAACACCCGCGCAAACTGGCTTTGTCGGCCATCTTGGGCCTGCTGGTCCTTGGCGGCGGCGCGGTGTTTATGGTCCAGGGCTCGGCGCATGCCCAGCACATGACTTCTGGCCAGCACAACCACGGCGCGGACGGCACGGGGCATGATATGACCAACATGCCCGGTTTGCGCGGCGCAAATGCCAGTGCAGAGGAAAGCGCAGAGTTGGCTGTGATGTTCAACGGCTTTGAAAGCTTCACGCGCACGGTCGAGAACCTGCCGAACGGTATTCGCACGGTGACGCGCACCTCTGATCCCGTTGTGATGGAGGCTTTGGTCAATCATGTCGCGGGAATGACCGAGCGGGTGTTCAACAACAACGACCCGAAGATCATTATACAAAGTCCGACGCTTGATATTTTCTTCAAGCGCGGGGACGGAATTTTAACCGATATGGATATTTTGGACGATGGGATCGAGGTCGTGCAGACCTCAGATGACCCCGAAGTGGTCAAAGCGTTGCAAATCCATGCCGGGGAAGTCACCGAAATGGCCGAGCGCGGCATGGATGCTGTTCATGAGATGATGATGAAGCGTTAGGACTGAACGCGGCAAACACGAGGCAGGCGCAGGCACGCTGCGCTTGCCGTTCGCGTTCTACAGAAGGAAATCGCTGGCGCTTAGCCCGATAAAATCACTGACCAGAATGCGCATGTCACCTGATCCATCGCCATCGGTATCCACGTAGATCGTTGAATTTCCACCGCTGCCTTCTTTCACGCGCACTTCGTTGGCGGTGCCGGTAAACGCGGCAGTACCGATAAAGTCGAGCGTGCCGCCAACGACCGCTTCCAGATCAATCAGATCGCCAGCTTCCCAATACCGAATTTCGTCGCGGTTTGAATCATTTGTACTCTCGGAAGCATCGCCAAACACAAAAGTATCCGCTCCGCGATTGCCAACCAACAAATCGCTACCCTGTCCGCCGGTGATTGTGTCGTCGCCGCCACTCCCGCGTAATTCATCGTTTTCTGTCCCGCCAAAAAGGGAATCCTGGCCGTCGCCGCCTACTAGGGTATCGTCCCCCGCATCGCCCTGAAGGACATCATTGCCGCCATTGCCGCGCAGATCATCGGCGTCGTTGCCGCCGACAAAGTTGTCCGCCATGTTGGCGCCGATCAATACATCGAGGCCGTCACCGCCATTGACTTGACCCGTCGTGAAACCGTTACCAGAGCCTGTGTAGATGTCGTCGCCTTCTTCAAGAAAGATATCGCCAGTGATCTGGCCAGAGCTTTCGATCGTCTGAACGACATTGTCGCCAACGATGTCGCCAAGTATCTCGCCAGAGTTGATGATCGTAAAGTTTTCGTTACTTCCATCCGAATAGATCGCATAATCCTGACCAGAAATAAGGCCGGAGTTTTGAACGATAGCGTCGAGACTGCCGCTGAAGTAGACTCCGATGGAGAGATCCATGGCCCCGCCAGTAAACGAATTTTGATCGCCCACACCGACAATGCTCCCCGTGTTGATGACTTTATTCGATGTATCTTTCACTTCGACGCCATGCGTTCCCGAGATCAGGCCGGTATTACCCAAGACCGCGCTCGGGCCGTCCAGCGCGACACCTGAAATTGCGCCATCGACAATACCGTTGTTGTTGATGACGCTATTATTGCCGAGCATTTGGATGCCAACATCGCCAGAGCCGATGACTTCGCCATTGTTAAGGACGGCTGCGTTGTCGGCAAATAGTTCAATGCCATCGCTCTCACCGATAACTCTTCCTGTCTCTCCCACTACGATCTTGATTTCAGTGGCACCACCTCCAGAGTCATCGTTGGTACCGTCTAACCCGGCAAAAACGGTTCCGTAGATCTAAAAATTGATATTCGAGGTGGAAGCGAAGTCGATTGCGTGAGAGTTAGACGAAAGAATGTTGCCTTCGGGAAGCAGGTACTCTGAGTTGCTTACGACTGCCAGGGCGGTTGTTTGGGTGGTGACAATAGTGACCAGGGGAAAATTCCTTTTGCGATTTTGACTAAGAATGTGCTCGAATTGGTCGGTTTTTTTATCGGATTAATGAATAGTAAATTTTCTAAAGAATGGACGCGGGTTTGCCATTTTTCAATGGCACAGATCATGTACGGGCTGCGCACTGGACCGAGGCATCGCTGCACAATCAACAAACGGTGGCTTTGGGTCGTAAATGGCCAACGACACAAACGATCAGCGGGCGAGGTTCGCTTCACATGCGGGACAGTTCAACCAGAGGCGTTCTACAGAAGGAAATCGCTGGCGCTTAGCCCGAAAAAATCACTGACCAGAATGCGCATGTCGCCAGATCCATCGCCGTCGGTATCAACGTAAACTGTGGAATTGCCGTTGGCGCTTTCCTTGACGCGTATCTCATTGGCTGTGCCTGTGAATGCATCCGTGCCAATGAAATCGAGCGTGCCGCCGATCACCAATGCGAGGTCAATGATATCGCCCTCGCCCCAATAGCGGATTTCGTCGCGATTTGAATCATTTGTACTTTCGGACGCATCTACAAAAACAAACGTATCTGCGCCGCCATTGCCAACGAGCAAGTCTTTGCCACTACCACCCTCAAGCGTATCATCGCCCGCGCCGCCGCGGATCGTATCATCGCTATTCGCGCCGCGCAGGTTGTCGTCGCCTGCATTCCCAAAAATCAGATCGTCGCCCTTGCCGCCGTTGACATCGTCCATGCCGCCGCCGCCTTGGATCGTATCGGCACCCGCGTCGCCGTCCAGTTCGTCATCCCCTTCGCCGCCGCTGAGGAAATCATTGCCGTCCTCGCCGCTTAGGAAATCATCGCCCTGGTTGCCCATCATGTCGTCGCCGTCATCTCCGCCCCACATCATGTCGTTGCCAAGGCCACCCTTCAGAAAATCAATGCCCTCCTGGCCAGAGATTTCGTCATCGCCGTCATTGCCGAACAGCTCGTCATCCTCGGTGCCGCCCCACATCATATCATGGCCAGAGCCGCCGTAGATCACGTCGATACCTGCTTCGCCGACCAACTCGTCATCGCCGTCGTTGCCTTTGATGAGATCGTCGCCGTTGCCACCAAAGATGCTGTCTTCGCCCCCGCCGCCTTTGACGGTGTCATTCTCTTCACCACCGTCAATCAGATCAGCGGCGTTAGCACCGATAATGCTGTCATGTCCCCAGCCGCCATAAATGGTTCCCAACACCGTCCCGTTACCTGTGGCACGATAGAGATCGGAGTTGAGGCCCAGATCGACATCGCCGCTGATATGACCAGAGTTACGCAGGATATCATTTCCGCCTGCCAAATTGACGCCGCCTTCAATCTGGCCGCTGTTGTCAATTTCGTTGATCCCGCCGTTACCTTGGAACGCCGTGCCTGCGCTGACAGAAATCGTGCCAGAGTTGTTCATGTAAACATCGTCTAAGGTGTAACTGAGAAACTCAATGCCATAGCGATCACCAATGATGCTGCCCGAGTTGTTGATCGTAGCCGTGCCAGAGAAGCTCACAGCGCTCTCACCCAAAATCGTGCCGGAATTCACCAACCGCGCATCATCGCCCTCAAAAATTATAGTAGGGATGTTGGAATTCGAGATGCCATAGCTACTGCTTATGTAGCCGTTGTTGTAAATTTCGGTGTCATTGCCGCCCAGCCGTATGGCTTCGCCGCCGATGATTTCAGCATTGTTGTTGATCATAACGAAATCGCCGTCCAGCTCGATCGCGCGAAAGCTGGGTGTAGCTTGCATAAGGCCGGTATCTGACACAGTAATACTGACGCCCTCCGGATCAGGGCCGGTGCCATTCCGGATCACACCACCGCCGAAATTTGTCATCGTTCCATTTACCAGAACGTAACGGTTAGCGACAGCGCCATCGATGACGAGTGTTCCACCAGGGGTATTTTCTGAATGAAGCACACCTTCTTGAAGGAAGTAAACATCACCCCCAGCGCTGAGGGTCTATGTGGTTGTCGTGTCGGTTGTGATGATAACATCGACCATTTTCTAAGTCCTTCGTTCTGTGAAAATTGTTAGTCTTGTAAATCGACGGCCGTTCCAAAACGGCGTAGGCATTTTTGCACATTGCCCGTCACATTACGCGAAAATACGCGTCTGTGGCGGGCACTGCGGTGTCTTAAAGAACGACGACGGCAGCAAATCCCGTATTTGGCAAGAAATCCGGGACTTGCGGGGTTTTCTAGAGCGTGCTCCATAGCTGAAAGAGCAGCCCGCTGGCGAAAGAGCCGACCAAAGCAATCCCGAGGTAGAGCATGAACACCTGACGTTTCACCAGCGCCCAGACCGCGATGGCGGCTGGCAGGGAACTGACGCCGCCTGCCACAAGGAAGGCCAGACCTGCCCCCGGGGCCATGCCCTGCCCCATCAAACCACCGACCAACGGCAAGGCCGCATAGCCGTTAAGATAGGCAGGCACGCCGACAAGCGTTGCAATCGCGATGGGTGCAAGGCCTGTGCCGCCAAGCGAGCGCGCAACCAGATCAGCGGGCAACCAAGCAAGCATCAAGCTTTCTAAAGTGAAGGCCAATGTCAGCCATTTGGCAAGGAAGAGCGAGGTTTTAAGGGCTTCGCGCCAGAATTTGGAGGTGCGTTCGCTTTCGCGCCAGAATTTCCAAACCACATTGGGTTCATTGCGCACGCTAGCGCCCCCGCACCCACCATTGCCAACGCCCTCGCGCAGCGGATCGCTAAGACCACCCGAGCGCGCGATCATATGCACTGTCAGGCCGCCAAAGATGCCAAGCCCAATCGCAGCCATGGTTTTGGCAACCGCAAATTCAACGCCGAGAACACCTGTTGTAAGGAAGAACATCGAGGGATCCATCACAGGGGACGCCAACCAAAACGCCATGACCGCAGACAGTGGCACACCCATTGCGAGCAAGGCAGCGATGAGCGGGATAACACCGCACGAACAAAAAGGGGAAAGCCCCCCGACGGCCGCGGCGAGCGCGATCATGACCAAGGGCGATCCCGTAAAGGCCTTGGCGATCAGCCCGTCTGCGCCGCTAGCCCCGGCATAGGCCGCAATGGCGACCGAAAGCGCGAGGAAGGGCGCGACATTCATCAGGTTGTTCCACACAAAACCAAGCGTCGAAACGCCAAGCGCAGGGATAAAGACCAAGAGCGCCGCGATGATGGTCGCGCTGAGAAGCCAGACTTTCTCTTTCCGCCAAAGGGTATCGGCAACGTCGAGCCATCTGGAGCGGGCTACGGGGGCTAGGTCCGTCATGGCTATATCCTTAAATATATAGTTGTTTTTGGTTGAAGAAATCTACGGCAATCACGCCGCATCCTCCTGCGCGAGTTTCACGCCGACACAGCACTCTGCGGTCAGGAATGACATAGCTGCGCGCATCTGGTCGAAGTCCACGCGATTGACGATCTGACGTCCTTGGCGTTCTTGGATAACCAGCCCGGCATCGACCAGCGTTCCGAGGTGATGCGCCAGCGTCGAGGCCGCTATGTCGAGGTGCTGGCCAATTTCGCCAACGTTCAAGCCCTCCTCGCCCGCGCGCACCAAAAGGCGAAAGATCGCAAGTCGGGTGTCATGCCCGAGGGCAGCAAGGGCGTTGGCAACTGAGGTTTGTGTCATCATGACCAATCTATAAAACTAGAGTCATAGTTTTGTCAAGAATTCGGGGTCACAGAGAAAATTTTCTTTTGCCGCTTTACATATGCAATTTTAGGAATATGTGTGGAGGCATAGATTTTCCGGAGCGACACCCATGGCCTACACAACGAAATTCCAAGACCTCGCGGACCAAGCGCGCACAAAAGTGCAAGAAGTTGCGCCCCAAGATGTAGATGCATTGCTACAAGACGGGGCGATTGCCCTCGATATTCGCGACCCTGATGAACATGCAAAGGGTCATATCCCGGGATCGGTGAATCTGAGCCGCGGAAAGCTTGAAATGAATATCGAAGGTATCCTGCCTGATCTCGACACAACCATCCTGTGCTATTGCAACGCCTATAATCGCGGTGCGCTTTCGGCGGCCAGCCTTAGGGACATGGGCTATGCAAATGCGAAATTCATTGGCGGCGGCTTGAATGCCTGGCGCAAGCTTCAGGAGGAGGTGTAATGCAGAAACGCACCTTTTTGCTTGCCGGCGCAGGTATCGCGGCGGCCGCAGCCGCGGCGTTCGGGCTGTCGGGGCGCGCGTCAGCTGACAATCTCACACTTGAAAGCCCATCGGGCAGCGCGCTAGCCAGCGACGCAAACACGCTTTTGGTCGACATCCGCCAGCCACAAGAATGGAAGGAAACGGGTGTTATCGAGGGCGCATTGCTCATGACCTACACAGGCGCTGATGCATTTTTGAAGGCGGTGACGCCAAAGCTTAAGGACGGTCAGCGACTTGCCTTGATTTGCCGCTCTGGTAATCGCACGTCGCGTGCGAGCGCGCAGATTGCAGGCAAAGTCGATTTCCCAGTTGTCGATATCGCGGGTGGCATGGGCCGCGTGCTGCGCGAGGGCTACCGCCCCGTAAAGCCGACCCGCAAGATG
The DNA here is from genome assembly GCF_049680325.1 of Planktotalea sp. GTDB lineage: Bacteria > Pseudomonadota > Alphaproteobacteria > Rhodobacterales > Rhodobacteraceae > Planktotalea. The sequence continues at coordinate 4,682 of NZ_JBAUHO010000037.1, read as the reverse complement.
GGCTGCCAAAGCTGTTAAAGGGGGGGCAGTTATCGCTTTGAAAGCGCGTCAATCGCTTAGCCCAGCACGGTGACGCGATACCCATTTCTAGGGAAATGCACATTGATGTTGCCAGCGTCCGGATCACTTCGGCGGACCGTGATGCGCTCGCTGCTTGCAGCAATCAAGCGTCCCTCAACCGGCTGCTCGCCCCCGTCCACGTCTGGCGATACGATTACCGTCATCCCTGCGCTCAAACCTTGCGGATCATGCGCGCCGTTATGAACAACATCCAACGGTTCTGATTTTGCCGCTTGTTGAATGGCCTCTTCAGCGCTCATATCCGACGATTGCCCATGCCCGATCTCGGCGACACTGTGCTCCCATGCCTCAAGCAAGGGGAACTCTGACAAGAACGCCGGACCTTGGCTCCAGCGCCCGCGCAAGAACCAGATGATGTGATAGAACTGTGCGTCAATCGCAGCAGGTGCAGAGCCGAGCAAGAATTTGCGCCCGTCGGCAAGTTGCTCGCTCAGCCAGGCCATCGGTGCACGCATTTGCGCAGCCAGATGTGGAATTTCCTTATTCGCCGCTTTAAGCCCCTCTGCCCAATTCGCGCCAAGATAAAGACGCCCGCGATCTTCTGCGAAGTCTTTGGGAAGATTTTCACCTGCCGAACCGAGAACGATTTTCACAGCCAGATCAAACAGATCACCATCCGTCCAGCGACCAAGCGCCCACATCAAACCTGCATTTTTCGTTGGGAAAAACGAAGGCGCATCAAAACGCTGCTCCAGCTCGTGAAGGATACAAGCTGAATCGCAATAAATATCCGCCCCTATTTGCATGACGGGAGTGCGTCGATAGCCGCCGGTTAGTTTTGTAAGCATATCCTTTGGCGGCAGGCGCGGAATTTCGACCGATGACCACGCGAGCCGCTTTATTCCAAAGCCAATACGCACTTTCTCGGCGACAGGCGATTGCGGATAGTTGTGCAAAATAACGTGGCTCATTGATCGTCCTTTTGAGATGCTAACGACATCTACTCGGGCGATGCGACGTTCTACAAGGCGCAAGCACGCGTTATCGCGGCACGCATCCATGAAAAATGGCCCCCGCTGTTTCCAGCGAGGGCCTTTTCAAATTCTAGTACGCTTCGAGATTTACTCGTCGCGGCTCTCGGCTGTGTCAGCTGCGTTTGATGGATCACCAAACACGTCGCCGCCGACGATATCGTCCGTTGGCGCGGCCAGTGCGGCAGCGGCTTCAGCTTCGATACGGCGCGCTTCAACAACCACGTTGTCACGATCTTGCGCAACGCGTTGCATCTGCTGCGTTGCACCACCAGTGCCCGCAGGGATCAAACGACCCACGATAACGTTCTCTTTGAGGCCGACCAGTTTGTCCCGCTTGCCCTGTACAGAGGCTTCTGTAAGAACGCGCGTTGTTTCCTGGAAGGACGCCGCAGAGATAAAGCTACGTGTCTGCAAGGACGCTTTGGTGATGCCCAAGAGGATCGGCTCACCTGTTGCAGGTGTGTGACCGCGTGCGATTGCCTTTTCGTTGGCCTGATCGAACTCTTGCTTGTCGACGTGTTCGCCTTTGAGCAGCGTTGTCTGGCCACTGGACAGGATTTCCCACTTCTGGAGCATCTGACGCACGATAACCTCGATGTGCTTATCGTTGATCTTAACGCCCTGCAGACGATAAACGTCCTGCACTTCGTTAATCATATAGTCAGCCAGCGCTTCGACACCCATGATGGACAGGATGTCATGCGGCGCAGGGTTGCCGTCCATGATGTAATCGCCTTTGGAGACAAAATCACCTTCCTGAACAGGAATGTGCTTGCCCTTTGGCACCATGTATTCGACGGGCTCCATGCTCTCGTCCACAGGATCAATCGCGATACGGCGCTTGTTCTTGTAGTCGCGGCCAAAGCGGACATGACCGTCAAGTTCTGCAATGATCGCGTGATCTTTGGGGCGCCGTGCCTCAAAGAGTTCCGCAACCCGTGGCAGACCACCGGTAATGTCCTTGGTCTTGGCACCTTCACGCGGGATACGCGCAACAACGTCACCAGCTTGAACTTCGGAACCTTCCTCAATGGAAAGAACCGCATCAACAGACATAGGATAGGTAACAGGGTTACCCGCATCGTTGCGCACAGGCTCGCCGTCTTTATCCATGATGATAATTTCCGGCTTCAGCTCGTTACCTTTTGGCGCTGCACGCCAGTCGATAACGATTTTCTGTGTCATACCAGTGGCTTCGTCAGTTTCGTCGCGCACGGCAATACCGGATACGAGGTCAACGAACTTAGCTGTACCAGCTTTTTCCGCAATGATTGGAAGCGTGTATGGATCCCATTCAAACAGTTTGTCGCCGCGCTTGATTTTGTCACCTTCTTTGACGAACAGTTTGGAACCATAGCCAAGCTTGTGGCTTGCACGCTCTTCACCGTTTTCATCGTTGATGATCAACTTCATGTTCCGGCCCATAACCATGATCTCGCCATTGGCGTTTTCAAGGGTTTGTGCGTTCTCAAAGACGATCTTGCCTTCCTGGCTTGCTTCCTGGAAGGACTGCTGACCACCCTGCGCAACGCCGCCGATGTGGAATGTCCGCATCGTCAGCTGTGTACCGGGTTCACCGATCGACTGTGCAGCGATAATGCCGACAGCTTCGCCAGAGTTGACCATTGTACCGCGTGCAAGGTCACGACCATAGCACATGGCGCAGACGCCCTCTTCGGCCTCACAGGTCAAAGGTGAACGGATGCGCATGGAGGCAACACCAGCTTCTTCAACCATATCCGCCATACGCTCGTCGATCAGTGTACCTGTTGTCAGCAACACTTCATCGGTGCCGGGACGCAAGACATCATCGCCAACGACGCGGCCCAGAACACGGTCCGCCAGCGAGGAAACAACCTCGCCATCATTGACTGCGGCTTCGGCGGTGATCGTTTTGTCAGTGCCACAATCGCGCATACGCACAATGCAGTCCTGCGCCACGTCCACCAGACGGCGTGTCAGATAACCGGAGTTCGCTGTTTTCAAAGCCGTGTCTGACAGACCCTTACGAGCACCGTGCGTAGAGTTGAAGTACTCCAGAACGGTCAGACCTTCTTTAAAGTTCGAGATGATCGGTGTTTCGATGATGTCGCCATTCGGCTTCGCCATCAGACCGCGCATACCGCCCAGCTGTTTCATCTGAGTGACCGAGCCACGCGCTCCGGAGTGGGCCATCATGTAAACCGAGTTCGGTTCCATTTCTGCGCCATTCTCGTCATGACGAGCAGCAGAGATAGAGCCCATCATCGCGTCGGTGACTTTGTCGTTACACTTTGACCAGGCGTCGACAACTTTGTTGTACTTTTCACCCTGAGTAATCAGGCCGTCCATGTACTGTTGTTCAAAGTCTTTGACCTGCTCGCGTGTTTCGTCAACCAATGGCCATTTTGTTTCTGGGATCAGCATGTCGTCCTTACCGAACGAAATACCGGCCTTGAAAGCTTCACGGAAGCCCATGGTCATGATGTGGTCACAGAAGATCACGGACTCTTTCTGACCGCAGTAACGATAGACCGTATCAATAACCTGCTGAACTTCCTTCTTACGCAGAAGACGGTTCACCAGCTCGAAAGGTGCTTTCGCATTCAGCGGCAGAAGCGCGCCAAGACGCACACGTCCAGGTGTGGTTTCAAAACGCTGCATGACTTCGTTGCCTTCCTCGTCGATCTGAGGAATGCGTGCAGTGATTTTGGAGTGCAGGTGCACGGTGCCGTTGTCCAGCGCGTGCTGAACTTCGTCAATCGAGGAGAAGATCATGCCTTCGCCCTTCATACCCGTCCGCTCAAGCGTCGTGTAATAGAGGCCCAAGATCATATCCTGTGACGGAACAATGATCGGTGCGCCGTTTGCTGGCGACAGAACGTTGTTCGTGGACATCATCAAAACGCGTGCTTCAAGCTGGGCTTCCAGGGAAAGCGGTACGTGAACAGCCATTTGGTCACCGTCGAAGTCCGCGTTAAACGCAGAACACACGAGCGGGTGAAGCTGGATCGCTTTACCTTCGATCAGAACAGGTTCGAACGCCTGAATGCCAAGACGGTGCAATGTAGGCGCACGGTTCAACATGACAGGGTGTTCGCGGATCACCTCGTCCAGGATATCCCAAACTTCGGGACGCTCTTTTTCGACCAGTTTCTTCGCCTGTTTCACTGTGGAAGACAGACCTTTGGCCTCAAGACGTGAGTAGATGAACGGTTTGAACAGCTCGAGCGCCATCTTTTTGGGCAAGCCACACTGATGCAACTTGAGTTCCGGTCCCGTCACAATGACAGAACGACCGGAGAAGTCGACGCGCTTACCCAAAAGGTTTTGACGGAAACGACCTTGCTTACCCTTCAGCATGTCGCTGAGGGATTTCAATGGACGCTTGTTCGCACCTGTGATGACGCGGCCGCGACGACCGTTGTCGAACAGCGCGTCAACAGATTCCTGCAACATCCGCTTTTCGTTACGCACGATGATATCGGGCGCACGCAGCTCGATCAGACGCTTGAGACGGTTGTTACGGTTAATCACGCGGCGATACAGATCGTTCAGATCAGACGTCGCGAAACGGCCACCATCGAGCGGAACCAGCGGACGCAGCTCTGGCGGGATCACAGGGATCACGGTCAGGATCATCCACTC
>NZ_JBAUHO010000036.1:0-2767 GCF_049680325.1 Planktotalea sp. | reverse complement strand
ATACGTTGTAGAGCTGGACGACAAACTCTGCTTATTGGTGGTCAATACAGTTCACGGCTCAGTGCAATTTACTGCCGATTCTGGAGATGCCGACGCAAACGTGCCTAGCTTGAACGATGTGGATTCTTGCCTAATGGCGACGGGGAAAGATGTTGACCATTTATCGGCTTGGTTAGTGCCTGCACCTCGGCTGCTAGAGCATATTAAGAAAGAGCACGAAAAGTGGCTCGCGGAAAAACCTGAGCATAGCAGAAATAATCGAATGCGCACGGTCAAGCCGCTCGACGTGCATTTCGCCGACTGCAAGTTTGACCTGCAGCAGGCCCAAAAAGTGTCGGCAAACACGATTACTCCTGAACAGGCGCGCCGAGGCTTGGCGGCGCATTTCGACGTGGATCCATCCAAAATCCGCATAAGTGTGGACGTATAAAAAAGTAAAAGCATCGTGCGCACGGCAGCGCCCTTGCGCTGTCACACGTGCGCCGTTTGTTTAAGCTTCCAATTCCAGAGACGTGAACAGCTTCCCATCGCGATACCAACCCGTAATCAAAAAACCGAACTCGTGAACTTCCGGGAACGCATCGGCCCAATCGCGGAACCGGTCGTTCGTGACAATCTTCGCGCGGAAATCTCTGGCAGCCGTTAAGATATACTTGTCTGCGATAGTGCCTTTGGGGACCACCATTATGCGGTCTTCGGGAATTCCCAGCAAGCGACTGAATGCGTCATCGTGCCAGTATTTCCCCTGAAGCCTGTGGCCCGCGCTTGCATCAAACATGACACCCGCCGTGTAACCGAGCTGTGTCAGATGCGCGAGGACATCGCGCACCGGTTGGATATTTGGCTCATTATCGATCCAGTGCATCACGTTGGATCCATCCACGATGACCCAGTTCTGCGCATTGATTTCCTCTTCCCTCGGAGGTTTGACTTTGTGCAGATCGACGCGTTGCACACGTTTCGGGCGATGCGTTGGCGATGGTCTTAGCCTTTGGACAGGCGTTTGATCGCCGCCAAGCCATCCACGCCAGATCAACCAAAGGCTGGCGATGCTACACGGGATGCCTAACAAAAGCAGATCCGACCAGGCAGGGAACAGATATCCAAGGCCGGTAACACATGCGGAAACTGCAAACAAAATCAATGGTGTCTTCATATTCCATGCGTAAGCAATGGCTGAATCAGCGTCAATCCTGCACGCATAAGATGTGCAAATTGTCGCGACCTCTGGACATGAGCATGCTTTGCAAGCACCAGTGAAGGGTTCAAATTTTTTCAAGAGACGACCTATGCCCTCTCGCCCTTTATGGCTAACGCTCGCGCCACTTATCTTTTTGCTGTTATGGGCATTCGGCTATTCGGTGGCGAAAGTCGGCTTGTTATATACCGATCCGATGACGTTGCTTGCGCTACGATTTGGCAGCGTGGTGCTCATCATGGCGGTCCTTTTCGCGATCCTGCGCCCCCCCCTGCCCAAAACACGCGCCGATTGGGTGCATCTGGCCTTTGTCGGGTTTCTCATTCAGGCTGTCTACTTTGGTTTTTGTTACTACGCGTTTGCGTCAGGCATTGGCGCTGGAACGCTGGCGCTGTTGATGTCCTTTCAACCAATCATTGTAGCGCTCGCGGCGCCGCTATGGACAAGCGAAGTGATCGGCGCTCGCGCGTGGATCGGTCTTGGGCTTGGCTTGCTGGGCGCAGTGCTGGTTATTGGTGCACGCTCGACAATAGAACCGCCGAGTTGGCTCGGGCTTGGGTTTGCTGCAATTGCTTTGCTCGGCATTAGCGGTGGCTCGCTCTGGGAAAAGAAGTTTGGCCTTAGCCACCATCCCGTCACCGCCAATCTGATTGGCTATGGTGCCGGCTTTGTCGGCATTTTGCCTGCGTTGGCGTTGCAGGGCGATTTCCATGTCGAATGGACTGGCGCGTTCATCGCATCGCTCGCCTATCTGGTGATCGGCAATTCGGTCATCGCCGTCGGATTATTGCTTGCGATGATCCGCGCGGGGGATGTGAGCCGTGTCTCGGCGCTGTTCTTCATGGTACCGCCCTTGGCCGCTTTGGCGGCGTGGATGGTGCTGGGTGAAATCATGCCGCCGATGGCATGGGTCGGGCTCGCTATCGCATCGTTGGGCGTCTATCTGGCAACGCGAAAGCCGCGCGATGTTTGAGCGTTATGCGATATATTATACGTTCGACGGCTTGGCGGGTAAGCTTGGCGCGTGCTGGCTGGGCTGGGATATTGCGTCGGGACGCGGCGCCGAACAACCCGCCGTTGAGGGCGTAGATATGACGCAAGCTACGTCGCGACCGCGCCCCTATGGCTTTCACGCAACGATCAAGGCCCCGTTTTATCTGGCGCAGGGCCGGTCCGAAGCCGAGCTGAAAGCGGATTTTGGGGCCTTGTGTAAACAAAGCCCAGAAGTTCAATGTGGGCACCTGTCGCTTTCGCGCATTGGACGTTTCCTCGCGCTGACGGTTGAAGACGACCGGTACGTTAGTGCGCTCGCCTGCCAAGCTGTGCGCGCATTGGACGTGTACCGCGCGCCGCTTTGCGCAGAGGATCTCGCCCGTCGTGCCAAAGCCCGCCTAAGCGAACAGCAGCGCGCACATTTGCTGCAATGGGGCTATCCCTATGTGATGGATGATTTCCAGTTCCATGTGACCCTGACCGGGTCACTGAATGACGCGAAGATCGAACAAGTCACAGCGGCGGGGATGCTGCATTTTGCGCCGCTCCTTGCAGACCCTTTCAACATCACACACC
>NZ_JBAUHO010000035.1:0-5845 GCF_049680325.1 Planktotalea sp. | reverse complement strand
CCAACGGTCGGATCAGCTTTGCTGATCCGAAACCTCTAGCGAATACGTGCCTCACTTACGGCATCAAAAACATAGGAACGGCTATGCTCAAAACTCAAGCCGACCACATCACCCTCGCGAGAACGCTCATCACCGCGTTCCTCTACAATGATGCGCTCCCCCGTTTCGGCAACCAGATAGGCATAGGATATTCCGCCAAGGCTTTCTGTCATGTCTACCTTATGGGTCGTGCCCGCCCTATCAATGCTTAGGTGTTCAGGGCGAAGACCAAGGTTTACCTTTGTGCCCGACGCGCCGCTAACACCCGTTGAAATATCCTGTTGCAACGCAGGCACGTGAACAACGCCGCCATCGCCCAATTCACCGTCCATAAAATTCATCGCAGGCGAGCCAATGAAGCCCGCAACAAACTTGTTGTCGGGATTGCGATAAAGCTCCATCGGGCTGCCGACCTGCTCGATCCGCCCCAAACGCAAAACGACAATCTTGTCCGCCAAGGTCATCGCTTCGACCTGATCGTGGGTTACATAGATCATCGTTGCGCCGATTTCCTTGTGCAGCCGTGCGATTTCGACACGCATCTCGACCCGCAACTCGGCATCAAGGTTGGACAGTGGCTCATCAAAAAGGAACACTTCGGGCCCACGGACAATCGCGCGGCCAATGGAAACACGCTGGCGCTGACCACCGGAAAGAGCCGCAGGTTTGCGATCAAGGTAGTCTTCCAACTTTAGAATGCGGGTGGCTTCGGCGACTTTTTCCCTGATTTCGGCCTTGGGGTAACCATTCATCTTGAGCCCGAAGCCCATGTTATCACGTACCGTCATATGCGGATACAAAGCGTAGGTTTGGAACACCATGGCCACGCCCCGTTGCGACGGGTCCTCGCGGGTGACATCGCGATCGCCGATCCGGATTTGACCATCTGTTGTTTCTTCCAGGCCTGCCACCATGCGCAGAAGCGTAGACTTGCCGCACCCCGAGGGGCCGACAAAGACACAAAACTCGCCGTCTTCAATGTCCAGATCAATCCCGTGAATGACCTGCACATTCCCATATTTTTTAATGACTTTGTTCAGCGTTACTCCGGACATAAACCCTACCCCTTTGCCATATCTGCGGATTGCACGTGTTTTTGATCGGGAAAGCGCCAGCTTTCTGCCTCTTGCGCGATTGCGCTGGCCGCTTTTTGAATGCGCGGTGCCAGTGCTTCCAGCGCTGCCAGATTGGTGCGCCGGGTCGAGCTGGTGACAGAAAGCGCGCCCAGAACCCGCCCTTTGGCCGTTAAGATCGGCAAGGCAACGCAAATGATGTTCGGCTCGTGCTCTTGGCGGTCAAACCCGTAACCGTTGGCGCGAATATCCGTCAACTCCGCACGCAAGGCTTGCTCGTTTGCCAATGTGTTTTCCGTGAAGACATGAAAACTTTGCTGCGCAATGACCTCTGCCAGATGGTCCGGCTCAAGATAGGCCAGCATGGCTTTACCCACGCCAGTGCAATAAGCGGGGCCAACTTTGCCCGACTGGGAAAACATCTCGATCGGTTGATCCGGAACAATTTTGTCAACGTACAGGACCTGCGCGTGATCCAGCTGCGCCAGATGCACGGTTTCACCAACCTCGTGGGCAAGCGGTTCGATGTGGGGACGGGCAATCGGGGCCAAGGACGACTGCTGCCAAGCAGAATGTGCCAAACGCACAAGGCGAATCCCCGGTGCGTAGGTCTGGCGATCCGGATTATAACTCAGCATGTCTTGCGAGGTGAGAGTTTGAATAAACCGGTACACTGTCGCTTTGGGAAAAGCCGCCTGTTCCAACACATCAGAGAAACGCACAGGCCGACCAAAAGACGCAACAAGATCAAGGATCTCCAGCGCTTTTCCAACTGTTCCATCGCTTTTGCCACGATCCAAAGCCATTGCGTCATCCCTCCTCGAAAGTGCAATTACGTTCGCCTGAAATGCTGCGCTGCCGCACGTCTTGGCTGTTGACAAGCCTAGCCTGTTCGCGATTTAGTATCAATATCCAAAACCAAGTTTCAAATAATGGAACTTAATTTCTGGAACTACGAAAAATCGGGCGGCGCGGTTTTCGCGCGCCCTGTTTGACATAGGAAAGCATTTAGGGAGGAAACCATGCGTTCCATTATCAAGGCGTCCGTTGCGACGCTTGCTGCCACGACTATTCTCGCGGGCGCGGCCTTTGCGGGCAGCCATGCGAAACTCAGCGGCGAGCTGAACATTACATCCGACATGTCCAACCCTGCGCCGCGCGCGGTGATGGAAGGGCTTGCCGCGAAATTCGGCGAAATGCATCCCGATCTGACGGTCAACCTGACAATCGTTGACCGCGAAGCGTGGAAAACCCAGATCCGTAACTCGCTTAGCGCCAACGCGCCTGACGTTGTGAACTGGTACGCGGCGAACCGTATGGGCCCATATGTGTCTGCCGGTCTGTTTGAAGACGTCTCTGATGTATGGGCGGATGAAGCACTCGCAGGCCTTGCATCGACCAAAGGCGCGATGACCATCGACGGCAAGCAGTGGGGCGTGCCCTATACATACTACCAGTGGGGCATCTATTACCGCGAAGACATCTTCAAAGAGCTGGGCCTTTCCGAGCCTGCGACATTCGACGAAGAGCTGGCAAACTGTGCCAAAATCCTTGAGTCGGGCCGCAAGTGCTACACCATCGGTTCCAAGTTCCTTTGGACGGCGGGCGGCTGGTTCGATTACATGAACATGCGCACCAACGGGTTCGATTTCCACATGGAGCTGGCTCAGGGCAACGTCGCATGGACAGACGAGCGCGTGCGCGAAACCTTCGCAAACTGGCGCAAGCTGATCGACATGGGCGCCTTTGTTGATGACCACCAGAACTATTCCTGGCAGGAAGCGCTGCCGTTTATGGTCAAAGGCGAAGCAACAGCCTATCTGATGGGTAACTTCGCTGTCGCACCCCTGCGTGAAGCGGGCCTGACAGACGAGCAACTTGGTTTCTACCAGTTCCCACTGATCGCAGATGTGCCACAGGGTGAAGACGCGCCAACAGACACGTTCCACATCCCGTCTGGCGCAACGAACAAGGACGCAGCGCGCGCATTCCTCAAGTTCGTAACCTCCGCTGACGTCCAGTCCGACATCAACGGTGGTGACAAGCTGGGCCAGCTTCCTGTGAACTCTGGTTCTTCGGTTGCGGATGACAAGTTCATCAAGAAGGGCTTTGAGATGCTCTCCAACAACGCCAAGGGCGGCGTTGCGCAGTTCTTTGACCGTGATTTCCCCGCGGAAATGGCGTCGGCAGGCATGGAAGGTCTGCAAGAATTCATGGTGTTCCCGGACAATCTGGATGACATCCTTGAGCGCCTCGAAGAAACCCGCGCGCGCGTTTACAAGTAAACGTATTTGACAAAACCGGCCCTTCCCGTCGCGGGAGGGGCCATTCCAAAACCGCCTATCCGCAAGCATTTGCATGCCAGTGTTTTCGAATATGCGCCCCCGCAGGAGATGCCCCATGTCTGCCCCCGCCACATCACATCGCAGCTGGTACAAACGCAACGAGATCCGCGTCACGCCCTGGCTGTTCCTCATTCCCGGCATCCTGTTTTTCGCGGTCTATGTAATTGTCCCGATCTTCCAAAGCTTCTGGATCAGCTTCCATGAATGGGACGGGCTCGGCGAAAAGACCTGGGTCGGAACGGCGCATTATGAACGCCTGCTTGGGCTTGGCGATCAAAAGATGGATCGCAAGTTTGAAACCTCTTTCTGGAACAACCTCAAATGGCTTGTGCTTTATCTGCTCGCCATTCCTTTGGGCCTGTTCATCGCGCTATTCCTGAACCAAACCGTGCGCGGTATCCGTATTTACAAATCACTCTTCTTCTTCCCTTTCGTGATTTCACAAGTGGTCGTTGGCCTTGTGTTTTCTTGGTTCTACCTGCCGCGTGAGGGTCTGCTTAACGCTGTTCTCGGCTTCTTTAACCTTGGCACCGTCAACATCCTTGGCGATCCCGATCTGGCCACCTACGGCATCATCGCTGCGGGCCTTTGGCCACAAACCGCCTACTGTATGATCCTCTATCTCACGGGCCTTAACGCGGTTGATCCCGAACAGGTCGAGGCCGCACGGCTTGACGGTGCGAAGGGTTGGAAAATGCTCTGGTACGTGATCCTGCCGCAACTGAAGCCTGCGACTTTCATCGCTTTTGTCGTCACCATCATCGGTGCGCTGCGTTCGTTTGATCTGATCTCTATCATGACCAACGGTGGGCCTTTCGGCTCTACCCGCGTACTTAGTTTCTATATGTTCGAGGAAAGCCTGTCCGAATTCGGCTTCCGCATGGGATATGGATCAGCCATCGCAACCGTGCTCTTTTTCATCATGCTCGGCTTTATCGTGTATTTCCTTTACTCGATGTGGCGCGAAGAACAGGAGGCACGCTAATGTTTCCAACCCCAATCGAAAAACGATCGCGCAGCTATCAGCTGACCTATCAAGGCTTGCTTCCCATTGCGTTGATTATGTGGCTCTTGCCGCTGATCGCGGTCGCGGTCTTTTCGATCCGTCCCGATTCAGACTTCACCAATGGCAACTACTGGGGCATGCCGTCCTCATTCAATTTCTTTGAAAACTACGGTAAGGTTTTCTTTGAAAGCGATATGCCGCGCTACCTGCTGAACTCGGTCTTCATTACCATTCCAACGGTCCTTGGCACGATTGCACTTTCTGCGATGACAGGTTTCGCGCTTGGCATCTATCGTTTCAAGGGCAATCTGCTGATCTTCTTCATGTTCATCGCAGGCAATTTTGTACCCTTCCAGATCCTTATGGTGCCCGTGCGCGATCTGACGGTTAACATGAACCTTTATGACACGAAAACCGGCCTGATCCTGTTCCACATTGCCTTTCAAACGGGCTTTTGCACCCTTTTCATGCGCAACTTCATCCGCGCGCTACCGTTTCCCTTGATCGAAGCGGCCCGCGTCGAGGGCGTGCGCGAATGGCAGATCTTCCTCTACGTGGTGCTGCCGCTGATGAAGCCCGCACTCGCAGCCCTAGCCGTGTTGATCTTCACCTTCATCTGGAACGATTATTTCTGGGCCGTGGTCCTTACCCAAGGCCCGGATGCGCAGCCTGTCACCGCTGGCATCACCGCCTTCAATTCGCAATATCGCGCGGCCTATCACTTGATGAGCGCAGGCTCGATCGTGGCTGCCCTTCCCCCTGTTTTGATGTTCTTTCTTATGCAAAAACACTTCATCGCAGGTCTTACGCTAGGTGCCGTCAAATAATGCAACACTGGAGATTGGATTGTAGCCGCCAGACCCTTGTTCTGGCCGCAACGGGCGCGCGACTGCCGCAAGTCGTCTACTGGGGGGCTCCTTTGCCTTTGGGCGAGGATCTAACAACGATCCACGGTGCCCATGCGATTGACGTGACGGGCGGGATGCTGGATGAAAATCCTGACCTGAGCATCTGCCCCGAAGCCTCGCGCACCTTTCCGGGCCAGCCCGGCATGATTATCCGCTCGGAAAATGGAACGCCCTTACTGCCGAAGTTCTGTTATGAGAGCGATGAGGTGAGCGACGACGCATTAGCTCTAATCTACCGCGACGAGACTCATGGTCTAAGCTATACCGCGACATTCCAGATTGAGCCGATCTCCCATATTATCACTGCGCAAGCCACACTTAACGCAGATGCGCCGATCCATCTTCACTGGCTTTCGGCCCCCGTGTTTCCCGCGTCTCAACAAAGCGCCGAAATGATTGATTTCGCGGGTCGCTGGTGCGGCGAATTCCAGCCCAATCTTACTGCATGGTCCGCGGGTATCCGTATGCGCGAAA
>NZ_JBAUHO010000034.1:0-2430 GCF_049680325.1 Planktotalea sp. | reverse complement strand
TCGCGACCAAGGGGCGTTGCAAAGGAGAAGGCCAATGGCCAAGAAACTCGTCGGTACGATGAAGTTGCAAGTTAAAGCGGGTCAAGCAAACCCGTCCCCGCCAGTCGGTCCAGCATTGGGTCAGCGCGGCATCAACATCATGGAATTCTGTAAAGCGTTCAACGCAAAAACAGCAGACCTTGAGCCAGGTGCACCTTGCCCGACCGTGATCAGCTACTATCAGGATAAGTCCTTCACAATGGACATCAAGACGCCACCAGCGTCCTACTTCCTGAAGAAAGCGGCCAAAGTGAATTCCGGCGCCAAGACACCAAGCCGTGAAACCGTTGGGTCCATCACACCAAAGCAGCTGCGCGAGATTGCAGAAGCGAAAATGAAGGATCTGTCCGCAAACGATGTGGAACAGGCGATGAAAATCATCTTGGGCTCCGCAAAGTCCATGGGCATCGAGGTTAAGTAATATGGCTAAACTTGGTAAGCGCATCCGCGCCGCACGCGAAGCATTCGTTGGCAAAGAGAACCTCACAGTTGAAGAAGCTGTGGCCCTGATCAAAGGTAACGCGAGCGCAAAGTTCGACGAAACCATCGAGATCGCAATGAACCTCGGGATTGACCCACGTCACGCAGACCAGATGGTCCGCGGTGTTGTCGGCCTGCCGAACGGTACAGGTAAAGACTTGCGTGTTGCCGTTTTCGCCCGTGGCGACAAGGCGGACGAGGCGAAAGCCGCTGGTGCCGATATCGTTGGTGCCGAAGACCTGATGGACATCGTGATGAGCGGCAAGATCGACTTTGATCGCTGCATCGCAACACCTGACATGATGCCTGTTGTAGGTCGTCTGGGTAAAGTTCTGGGCCCACGCAACCTGATGCCAAACCCTAAAGTCGGTACAGTGACAATGGATGTTGCTGCTGCTGTTGCTGCGGCCAAAGGCGGCGAAGTGCAGTTCAAAGCTGAAAAGGGCGGTGTCGTCCATGCAGGCGTTGGCAAAGCATCCTTCGACGCGGACAAGCTGGTTGAAAACATCCGTGCCTTTGTTGGCGCGGTTGCCAAAGCCAAGCCTGCAGGCGCAAAAGGGTCGTACATGCAGAAAGTTGCACTGAGCTCCACAATGGGCCCGGGCGTGACTGTATCGGTGGACAACGCTGCTTCCGAGTAAGCGTTACTCCCAGAGGATTTGAGACGGAGCGGGCCTTGCGCCCGCTCTTTTTCGTTTTGCGGGGGTGTTGCAATAGTGACTCTCTTGGCGGGATGTTTGCAGGTCTGCCGCAGCGGTCCATTGTGTCGCACCGCATCCGCCCCGAATGTAGCGAAAAACGAGGACCGAGTGCTGTGACCAAAGCTGATATGTACGATGAAAAAACAGGTGCCACGCTCACTGCGCTGCGCGACAATGCGTTGGCTCATTTGTCCGGAGGCACGGCGCCGTATGACGGTGCAGCCGCGGTAGAGGCTTTTGACGCGTTGGGTCTTTCCGATGCTGCGGGCCTGACACCGCTGGCGCTGGAGGCCTTTGCCGCCGTCGTTATCGCACGGGGCAAGCGTCCGCGCCGGGCGCAAAAGCCGCTTTATAAATTGTATCAGGCCCGCATCGCAAATGACGAGCAGGCCGAGTACCTCGCGTTTGTGGATCGCATTGCTGCGGCCGAAGAGAACGGATTTTCGCTGGAGGGGGTCACGTTTAACACGGCGCTGACCGACGTGGATCAACCGCAATTGTGGCGCGATACAGAGGCGGCGATCGCAACGGCAGCCGAGGTGTTCGGCCCTGCGTTCCTGAACTCTGGAACGTTGCTGGGTGCCATTCGCGAAGGGCGATTTATTGATCATGACGACGATGTGGATATCGCCGTTGTTATGCCCGCCAAAGATCCCGTCGAGGCAGCAGCTTTGTGGACTGCCGGAATTGATGTGCTTGTGGGGCGCGGCCTTGTCAAATCCCGCGAGCGGCGCAACTTGGGGATATTCAAGCTCAGCTCGACCAGCGGTGTGAACATTGATGTGTTCCCCGCATGGATCGAGGAGGGCCGTGTGTACCTTTATCCTCATACCTGCGGAGAGCTGGCTGAGGATGATCTTTTACCGTTGGCTGCGTGCGAAACAACGGGTTTGCCGATCCCGCGAAATGCCGAAGCCATGCTGGAGGTCAACTATGGCAAGGGGTGGCGCCAGCCTGATCCCGGCTTTGCCTTTCCTTGGGGGCCTGCCAACAAGCGTTTCAGCGCATTCCGCGCCGCGCTGGAGGATGCCGTTAAGGCCTGAGCCTTGTCTTCGCCCGGTCAACGTCTGCTTTGAGGGCGCTGCGGTCAGGTGCAGTCAAAAACGGGATTTTTGCTGTTGGCATTCCTGCCCAGACCTACTAGATCAACCCTTGCATCATAGCGCACGATTCGTCGTGCGCTTTTTGCGCTTCGTCCGAGATGGCGGGT
>NZ_JBAUHO010000033.1:0-5264 GCF_049680325.1 Planktotalea sp. | reverse complement strand
GATGATCACCAAGCTGGAAGATCTGTGCGAGGGCTCGTTCAACGGCAAGGTCATCGCCATTCTGGGCGTGACGTTCAAACCCGACACCGATGATATGCGTGACGCCCCTGCCCTAACAATCGTTCCCGCTCTGGTTGGCGGCGGCGCCAAAGTGCGTGTGTGCGATCCGCAAGGACAACACGAGGGCGAAGCGCTGCTGCCAGGTGTCCACTGGGTCGATGACCCCTATAAAGCGGCCCACAACGCCGATTTGGTCGTCGTGCTGACCGAGTGGAACGAGTTTCGGGCACTCAACCTCAAGAAACTGGCGCGCAAGATGGCAACGCCGCATATGGCCGATCTGCGCAACGTCTATTCCGTCAAGGACGCCAAGCGCGCAGGCTTTGAGGCCTACACCAGCATCGGGCGCGCGGGCTTTCAAAAGGACAATTAAAGAAATAATTCCAGACCATTCGAGACCCGCATCTTCGCGTTAGCATCAACCTAACGGGCCCGCTGATACAACAATAAAATTACCATATAAGCTTGCACTGCAACAGCTGATTGCAAAATTGAATCCGTCAGGCAATTTAACGCCAGCACAGCGCCAAGGCCTATAAAGGCAGGAAATTTATCCCGAAATACGTTGCGGCGCAAAAAATACAAAACCGGTAGTTGAAGGATCACTCCTGAGATTAGGGCAAGCGGCCCCCCAGCAATCAAATATGATAAATAACTTTGATGCGCCCGCAGCCAACGCGTCCAACCGATCTCGTTCTGGATCAGAATACGTTCATTAATATTGCCCGCCCCCCAAGGCATTTGTTCGGAAATAACAGCCAACGAGGCATCCCAGAGCACCAAGCGCGGGAAACGCGTGCGCAACTCTTCCCTGGAGACTTCAAGATCGAACAGCATTCCTAAACGGTGAGATAGCAGAGCCCCTGCCAAACGGTCTGCCAGCCACATGACACTGATCCCGGCTACAAGAATTAGCCCTCCCCAAAGCAGCGCTTTGGTGCGGTGACGGGGCGGGGAAATTGCGATCAAGTAAGCCCCCAATAACAGTCCTGAAAAAAGCCAAGCCAGCATCACCAAGCGCGCACCAGCATAAAGGGCCATTAACCCCGCCATGATGAAAAGCGCTACCCGCAGCGCTTTATGAGCACGGCTCATCTCGGCAAACCAAGTAAAGCTACACAGAGTCAGAATTAGGAACCACAAGGGGGGCACCAGCGGATTGGGCGTTGCAATATGAATACGCGGTCCCTGCAGACCCGAGATGAAAATCACAGTGGCGATTGCGAATGTGATGCACAGCCCTACCGGCAACCAGCCAATCAGCGCCGCCTTAAGGCGCGTAGGCTCCTGGTAGGCCAGAAATAATGCAAGCAAAAGCAATGCAAGCAAGCTCACAACCCAGGATTCGATTGCGACAGAACGATAGTGATCAGGCGTTCCCGGCAAGGCGGTAAACACAATCGAATTCACCAAAAAGAAAAGAAAAAACTGGCCCAGGGCGAGATGCGTCCAATTCAACTGCACTTTCACCATAGACCAGCTTATCTGCCGTCTATTCAACACAAGCCAACCAAGAATGATCAGTAAAATAACCTGTAGCGAAGTTAAAAAAATCGCCGGGAACAGCCCTAAAACTGCTGTAAAAAAAGCAAGCATGTTGCGCCTCAATAAACGTGCCGTTGCCGTACACGAAGCACGGGGAAAAAAACAGCACTTCTTCACCTCTGTGCTATCTCATGTAACAGATGAAGCCATATACAAACTTTAACGGGAACGCTGCCCACAGGTCTTGGCAAGAAATACTAATATTCGCTTACTGCCCCGCACGGCGCAGTAGGATTGTGGCAAGAGAAATGAAGCACCGTCAGGGCAATCAATTCCCCTGCCGAAAGCCAACTCATGTCCCAAACCACCCCCCGCCTGACGCTGCCTTTCATTCAGCCTGCACAGGCCCAAAAACACGTCACCCATAACGAAGCGGTGCGCGCGCTTGATATGCTGGTGCAGCTCTCCTTTGAGGATGATGCACTTGCTAGCCCCCCTGCCGCGCCAAGCGAAGGGGATTGCTATATCGTGGCCAGCGGCGGCTCTGGTGCCTGGAGCGCGCAGGACGGCAATATTGCCGCCTTTCTTGATGGGCTCTGGCAGTTTCACACGCCGCGCGCCGGTTGGCGCGGCTATGTGCTGGCGCGCGGGGCCATGGTGGTCTTTGACGGCACCGACTGGGGCGAAATTTCCCCAAGCACCCTGCAAGGTGCCAGCCTTATTGGCCTTGCTATGCAGGCCGATGCCGCAACGCCTTTCGCTGCGAAACTCAACGCCGCCCTCTGGAGCGCGCTTTATAGCGGCGATGGTGGCACGGGCAGCCTGATACAGACCCTGAACAAGGAAACCACGGGGGATGATGCAGGCTTTGTATTGCAGGAAGATTTCCAGACGCGCGCGCTGTTTGGCCTATTCGGGGACAACCGTCTGCGCCTGTCTGTGACCCCTGATGGCAGCACTTTCAACGACGCGCTTAGCATTGATCCCGCCACCGCCATTGCCGATCAGCCACGCCTGCCCCGTTTCAAGGCCTCCACCAATTTCGACAATTTCCTTGCCCAGGAGGTCTGGACGACCGTTGCGATCAATACCGTCGAAGCCAACGATCAGGGCTGCTTTAACGCGGCCACAAACCTCTTTACCGCCCCTGTCGATGGCACCTATCTGCTGGGCGGCACGCTGCATTACAAAATGCACCTGTCCAATGCGCATATGAGCATCCGTCTTCTCAAGAACGCCGTCGATGAGGTTCCCGGCTCGCGCGGGCGGACGGGCGGCACCCATTTCGATCTGTCCAATTCGATCTGGAGCCAGACGCTGGTGCCGCTCACCGCAGGCGATACCGTGGCCCTGCAAGGGCGGATGGAGAACAACGATGCCTATCTTGCCGCGGACAACACGGTCTTCTGGGGCTGCAAGATCGGCTGAATTGTTTCGCGCGCGAAACATTTGCGCGCGCGCCCCAGACTTGCGTTTCGATCTGCTGCGCGCCATAGCTTGCGCCAAACAGCGCAGCAGAAGGCATCCAAAATGAGCAGCCCCATCCTTGTCACCGGCAGCGCCGGATTTATCGGATATCACCTGTGCCAGCGACTGCTTGCGGACGGCTTTGAGGTGATCGGCCTGGATGCGATGACCGATTACTATGACGTATCCCTGAAAACCCGCCGCCACGCGTTGCTAGAGACACACAAGGGTTTCACCCCCGTGATTGAGCGCCTCGAAACCCCCGGCGCGATGGAGGCCCTGCTCGGCGCCCATAAGCCTGCCATGATCGTGCATCTCGCCGCGCAGGCGGGTGTGCGTTCTTCCATTGATGCGCCGCGCAGCTATGTGGACAGCAACATCTCCGGCACCTTTGAATTGCTAGAGGCCGCGCGCCATCACACGCCCGCGCATTTGCTGATTGCCTCTACCTCGTCGGTTTACGGTGCCAATACCGAAATGCCCTATTGCGAAACGCATAAAGTCGATACGCAAATGTCGTTTTATGCAGCAACCAAAAAAGCCACCGAAGCAATGGCGCAGACCTATGCCCATCTTTACAATATCCCCACCACCATGTTCCGCTTCTTTACCGTTTACGGCCCATGGGGGCGCCCTGATATGGCGCTGTTCAAATTCACCGATGCCATTTTGAATGATCGCGCAATTGATGTGTATAATCACGGCGATATGCTGCGTGATTTCACCTATGTCACCGATCTGGTCGATGGCGTGCGCCGCCTGATGGATGCTATTCCGGGCAAATCCCCTGTAAGCGCGGCAGACAGCCTCTCGCCCATTGCGCCCTGGCGTGCGGTAAATATCGGGAACGGTGCGCCGACCCGTTTGAGCGATTTTATTCTGGCGCTGGAAGAGGTTCTTGGCAAAACCGCGAAAAAGAATATGTTGGATATACAGCCTGGCGACATGCCATCGACCTGGGCGGATGCAACGCTCCTTCGTGACCTGATCGGCCCGATGAACCAGACCGAATTAAAGGATGGTGTGGCGAGTTTTGTGAACTGGTACAACGCTGAGTATGCATAACGCGGCTAAAGTTTGCCCACCGTTAACAATTTGCTTTCATATTTCGTGAAAAGGGTATTCTAGGCTGCATCATTTATTCATGGGGATGAGAAAATGGATCTGAATACACTTTCGCTCAAAGAGCTTAAAAAACTCCGTAAAGACGTCGATAAAACAATTGCCGATTTCGAGAACCGTAAAAAGCGCGAAGCGCTGGCGGAACTGGAAAAGAAGGCCGCTGAAATGGGATTTTCTTTGTCTGAACTTGCCAATGTCGGCAAAGTCAAAAAAGTCAGCCCGCCCAAATATCGCAATCCTGCCGATCCCGATCAAACGTGGACCGGCCGCGGCCGAATTCCGCAGTGGATCAAAGATATCGAAGCTGCTGGCGGATCCCGCGACGACGCCTTGATCTAGAAACACCGCAAGCGGCGGCTATGTGCGCGCGTAGACATCCTCATAGCGGATGATGTCATCCTCGCCCAGATAGCTGCCGGTTTGCACTTCGATCAGGGTCATATTCACCTTGCCGCGGTTTTCCATCCGGTGGATCGCGCCAAGGGGAATGAAAACCGACTGGTTTTCGGTGACCATCTTCACATCGTCATCAATCGTGACATGGGCCGTGCCCTCGACCACGATCCAGTGCTCGGCGCGGTGCACATGGCTTTGCAGGCTAAGTTGCCCGCCGGGGGTAACCACAATGCGTTTCACCTGAAAGCGTGGCCCCATGGCCAGTGAATCAAACCAGCCCCAAGGGCGGTGATCGCGGGTGAACTGGTTTGCTTGCTTGGCGCCCTTTTCTTGCAAGGCGGCGACGGCGGCTTTGACATCCTGCACCCGCGAGCGATCCGCGACGAGCACCGCATCGGGCATGGCAACGGCGATGATATTCTCAAGGCCGATACCGACCAGTTCCTGCCCTTGCGTGCTGGACCAAAGCAGACTGCCCTCGCAATCCACCGAGGTCGCCGCACCGACAAGCGCCGTGCCCTGTGCGTCCTTGTCGGCGATGCGCCGCAACGCTTCCCAATCGCCCAGATCGGACCAGCCCTTGGAAAACGGCATGACGTGCAGGTTGTCGGCCTTTTCCATGATCGCATAATCCAGCGAAATCTTTTCGATCTGCCCGAAGGCCGCCCCGTCCAGACGGCGAAAGCCAAGGTCCTGTTCGGCCCCGTCCAATGCAGCTTGGGCAGGGGCGATCA
>NZ_JBAUHO010000032.1:0-30041 GCF_049680325.1 Planktotalea sp. | reverse complement strand
ATCTTGGTGTACAGCTTTATGATGCACGCCTGTTCACCAAAGGCGGGGCGGCATTAAACTGGTCGCAGGACTTCGCCCTGGAACTGACCTACAAGCGCAAGTTAAGTCAGAACGATCTGGTCGAAGGCACCCTGCGCGAGATGAAACGCTTGGGCAAACCCTTGCCCGCGCGCGCGCAATTGCAAGCCTGTTATCAAGGCGTCAATCCCGGCGATCGCTACCTTGCAGTAAGCCGTGGAGCGGACCAATTGGACTTTTGGCGCAGCGGGCGCAAAAGCTGCACGCTTCGCCAAAGTGACATCAAAACAGGGTTCATGACCATTTTCCTGAGCGAAAAAAGCAGATCACCGCGATTCACGCGCGCGCTTTTGGGACAATGATGCTGTATCCTCGGGTTAGCCTCTATGCCTTGATGCTCGCGTCGGCAGGTATCCCGCTTTACATACATCTGCCGCAATTTGCATCAACGACCCTTGGCATTGGGCTAGGCACATTGGGCGGCGTTTTACTTGTGATCCGCTTGTTCGATCTGATTCAGGACCCGTTGATCGGTTGGGCCGTCGACAGATGGCCACAAGCGCAGGTTTGGTTCGCACTTTTGGCGGCAACAGGATTGGCTATCGGCTTCCCGCTTTTGTTCGGATTGCAAGCGGGTCCTTTGGTTCTGCCCAAACTGATCCTGATATTGATGCTGTTATTCTCGGCCTACAGCTTGGGCATGATCCTGCTCTATGGTCGCAGCTCAACCCTCGCCAAAAGCACCGAACCGCGTGCGCTCATGACGCTCGCTGCATTTCGCGAAAGCGGTATGTTGGCGGGCGTCATCATTGCGGCGCTCGCCCCGAGC
The DNA here is from genome assembly GCF_049680325.1 of Planktotalea sp. GTDB lineage: Bacteria > Pseudomonadota > Alphaproteobacteria > Rhodobacterales > Rhodobacteraceae > Planktotalea. The sequence continues at coordinate 29,194 of NZ_JBAUHO010000032.1, read as the reverse complement.
GTGTTGATAAGCATGGGCGCTACCGGCCAGGGATACGGTGCATTCGGCCTGTTTCTAGGCGCGCTTGCCCTTGCAGTGGCACTATTGACCCGCCCGATCTGGCTACGCCGCGCATTGAAGGGCAGACCATTAAGCTACGCAGGTCTGGCACAGGCGGGGGCAATCAAGCTTTTGATACTGGCCGTTCTCAATAGCTTGCCTGTAGCGCTTACCTCGACACTGTTTTTGTTTTTTGTGCAGGACTATCTTGCACTGCCCAAACTGGCGGGCCCGTTATTGGTGTTGTTCTTCTTGTCAGCGGGCCTGAGCGTTCCCATCTGGGCCCTCATCAGCCACAAGATTGGCGCGAAGCGCACGCTGTTGATTGCCATGCCCTTGGCCATTGCCAGCTTTATCGGCGCAGCGTTTCTTGGTGCAGGTGATGCGATGGGTTTTGCGGCGATCTGCATTGCGTCCGGTGCGGCGCTTGGGGCTGACATGGTGCTTTTGCCTGCCTTGTTCAGCATCGCCCTGACCAAAGCGGGGCTTAATGCCTCAACCGCCTTCGGGATCTGGTCCTTCGCTGGTAAATTGGCCCTAGCCCTTGCCGCGGCCATCGCATTGCCCCTGCTCCAAGCGCGCGGGTTTACCCCTGCCGGCGATAATTCACCCGACGCTTTGGGCACCCTGCTCATCGCCTATGCCATTCTTCCCTGCATCCTCAAAACTGCGGCTTTTGCCTATGCGCTCAGGTTGCCTTCAGAAAGATCTTCGTCATGAAAATACTCACAGTCTGTCTTTTGATCCTCATCGTAGCAATGATCGCCAAGACCTACATTTTCAGCTTCCGCTCGCAGGCGGCGAACGACTATGCGGGCACTGGTCCACAATTTGACCTCAAAACACATCTTTCTGGCGAAATCCTGTCTGAAGGGCTGATATTTGGGCCAAACGGGAAAATGACCAACAGCTTCGTTGCCAAGATGATCGGTGAATGGGACGGCGACACTGGCACGCTTAGCGAAGAATTCACCTATTCCAACGGTCGAACACAAAGCAGAAAATGGTTCCTGACATTGGGGCCCGACAACACATTCACGGCCACCGCCGATGACCTTGTCGGCGAGGCACAGGGCGTTATTTCAGGCGCGACTGTCCAGTTGAAGTACGAAATCATCCTGCCCCAGGATGCAGGTGGACACACTTTGCAAGCAACGGATTGGATGTATCTGACGTCAAACGGAACAATTATGAACAAATCCGAAATGCGTAAATTCGGTCTTAAAGTTGCCGAACTTGTTGCAACAATGCGTAGGAATTGACAAACGCGTCCCAAACTCGATGTCAGGCGATATCGCGATCGACCCTCAAGGCGGCATCGGTCTTGCACAAAGCGCGCCCAAGATGACATGTGCTCAAACGGCGAAGTGACGTCTCGCGTCAAAGGGTGAGGCAAAAAGAGCTGACTGTTACCCGACATTCGAAACACATCGCCAAATTGGTGGCTTTGGGCGCGGACCTGCTAACTGCTGCGTTAAGCTTAAATATCTGCATTGGATTGGCAAACGGCAGTGGCCGCCTGCCAACGTCATTCAGATATCCATACGCCCAGCAATAGAAAGTCGCCGAAGCAAGCGGTTTGTGCGCCGCCGGGCTTCGATGCTCTCTGGCCTTAGTCGCGCACGATAAGGACAGAGCACGGCGCGTAACGCGCAACGCGCGCAGAGTTCGGGCCTTGCAAACGGTCCAACAGATCAGGTTTGTGAGCCCCCATAACCACAAGATCCGCTTTGGCGACTTTCACCGCCTCAAGGATCTGCTCATAGGGCGTGCCAACTTCGACGATATGCTGCACTTTGCCGAAATCTTTAAGGTTCTCGGAAACAAAATCGTGCAGCATCTCGTTGGCCAACTCCACGGCTGACTTCATCGTGCCTTCTTTGAAGTAGGAGCCCACAATCGTCATCCCGTAATCAGGAACAACCGTCACCACACTTAACGATGCCTTGTAAAACTTGGCCAGATCGGCGGCTTTTTGGAGAAGGCCCACTTCCGTTTCGAGATGCGACAGGTCGACGGCGCAAAGAACATGTTTAGTCATGATGTGACCCCTCCGGGTTGTTTACGTTTACGGCGCATCTGAAGCAGAAATACACCGCCCAGAAGCAGGAAGGCCGGTATGTAGAACAGCTCCTTAGGCAGACGGTCGGCTGCGACATCAAGCTCAATCAGCTCCCAGTCAAAGTCGATGCCGAGCTGTTCGGCAGGGCCGCCGAAGTTGAGGTTGTCGACATAGAGTTTGCCGTCTTCCTCGCGGAACTCAAGCCCTGCGCCTGCGTTGAGACGCGCAGCTCCGTCGCCGCCAACGGCACCCAGTGGCAAGAGATAGCGCGCGTCTATCGCGTCACCATTCAGGTTCTCGCCCGCCAGCCGCACCCGCAAAGAGGCATTCTCTGGCGCAGCTTCGGCAAGGGTGAACAGCTCGCTTGACGCGCGGGTTTCAAACTCGGGTTGCAGCTGGTTGAGGAAGTATCCAGGCTGGAACAGCGTGAACGCGACGAGCAGAAGCGCAGCACTTTCCCAGAGCTTCGAGCGCACCATAAAGTAGTTCATCGTACCTGCTGCAAACAGCAGCATGGCAATTGTCGCGATGACAAAGACGAAGACAGCTTGGTATGGCCCCACGTCGATCAACAACAGGTCTGTGTTGAAGATGAATAGGAACGGCAAAAGCGCAGTGCGGATCGAATAGAAGAAGGCCTGGAAGCCGGTTTTCAACGGATCGCCTTTCGAGATTGCAGCGGCCGCGAAACTGGCGAGGCCGACCGGCGGCGTCACATCCGCCATGATCCCGAAGTAGAAGACGAACATGTGCACGGCAACCAGCGGCACGATAAGGCCGTTCTGCGCGCCCAGCTCGACAACGACACCCGCCATGAGCGAGCTGACGACGATATAGTTGGCCGTTGTCGGCAGGCCCATCCCGAGGATGATCGAGATCAGCGCGACGAAGAACAGCATGGCCAGAAGGTTGCCGCCGGAGAGGAACTCGACAAACTCGGCCATGACCTGACCAATGCCTGTGAGCGTTACCGCACCAACGATGATACCGGCTACGCCCATGGCCGCGGCGAGGCCGATCATGTTGCGCGCGCCGATAATCAAACCTTCGGCGATATCGGCAAAACCCTGACGCAACTGCGCACCAATGTCGGACTGGCCGCGGAAGTAGGCCTTGAGCGGGTTCTGCGTGGCAAGGATCACCAGCATGGCGATTGTAGACCAAAACGCCGAAAGCCCCGGAGACTTGCGCTCGATCATCAACAGATACATCAGCAAGAGGATCGGCATCAGGTAGTGGATACCAGTTTTGAAAATCTCACGGGTTGGCGGCAGGTGCTGCATGCTATCAAGGCTCATCTCGAGGTCAGGGCCTTTGGCGGCAAAGCGCACCGCAAAGATATAGGCAACGGCCATCGCGAGAACGATTGTCCAAGTCGCGGCACCACCGAGGAACGACTGCGCGCCATCGACGATCACACCGCAGAGGAACAAAGTGCCGCCCGCTATCACAATCGAGATCGCGATAATGAAGATCGCGCCAAGCATGAACTTCACCGGGTGCATGCGGCTGGTGCCGGGCATGTTCATCTTGAGGGCTTCGAGGTGCACAATATAGACCAGCGCGATGTAAGAAATCGCTGCGGGAACGATGGCTGTCTTGACGACTTCGACATAAGAAATGCCGACATATTCTGTCATCAGGAACGCGACCGCGCCCATGACGGGCGGTGTAAGCACCCCGTTAATGGAGGAAGAAACCTCGATTGCACCAGCCTTTGAGGAAGGGAAACCGACTTTCTTCATCAGCGGAATAGTAAAGGTGCCGGTGGTCACCACATTGGCAATCGACGATCCTGAAATCAAACCAGTCGCAGCACTCGCGATAACTGCTGCTTTGGCAGGGCCGCCGCGCAGATGCCCCAACGCGGCAAAAGCGAGCTTGAGGAAGTAGTTTCCGGCACCCGCCTGATTGAGCAATGCGCCGAACAGCACGAAGAGAAAGACAAAGCCGGACGACACGCCAAGTGCGACGCCAAAGACGCCTTCTGTTGTCAGCCACATATGGCTCATGGCTTTGTTGAGCGACGCGCCCTTCCATTGGACCACATCGGGCAAGCCAGACCACGACCCGAAGAACACGTAAGCGAGGAAGAACAGCGCAACCCCCATGAGCGGGAAGCCCAGCGAGCGGCGCGCAGCTTCCATCAGAAGCACGATGCCGACGGCGGCGACAGCCACATCAAGACTGTTCGGTGCCCCAGAACGCGCGGCGACGCCGGCATAGGCGTAGAACAGATAAGACGAAGCCAGCGCGCCGATAATCGCAATCAACCAAGTGGCAAATGGGATGCGGTGGCGCGGGCTGTTTTTAAGCCCCGGAAACGCGATGAAAGCCAAGAGCACGGCAAAGCCGAGGTGGATCGCGCGGGTTTGCGTGTCGTTCCAGACACCAATCCGCAGCAAAAACGGCAGCGGCGAAGCAATCCAAAGCTGATAGAGCGACCAGACCAGCGGGATATACCAAAGCGCAGCCCGTCCGAAAGCGTCTTTCGGGAGCCGCCCGCCAGTGTCGCTGTCGGCGACAAAATCTTCAAGATTGTTGGCCTCAGGTTCGGTGTTCTCAGTGTGTGTCATGACGTCCCCGGCTGGATTTTATGGTGTTTTTTTGCACAAAAGCCCCCGCCGGTCCTAAGACCGCCGGAGGCTATGATTTCAGACTTAGCTAGGGTTACTTCCAGCCGCGCTCTGCGTAGTATTTCGCTGCACCTGGGTGAAGATCAGCTGTCAGACCGTCTTTGATCATTTCGCTTTCTTTGAGGCGTGCAAACGCAGGGTGCAGCTTTTTGAAGTCTTCAAAGTTTTCGAAAACCGCTGACACAACTGCGTAGACAACTTCGTCTGGTGTGTTGGCCGAGGTTACGAAAGTTGCCTTCGGGCCCCATGACGGGATGTCGTCGGGGTTACCAGGGTACATGCCGCCCGGGATGGTTGCTGCTGCATAGGCAGAGTTTTCGGCCAGAAGCTTTTCGATGCCTTCGCCTGTGAGCGGAAGGATTTTCACGTCACATGATGACGTGGCTTCCTGGCTCGAGCCGTTTGGAAGGCCCGCCGCCCAGATTGTCGCGTCGATCTTGCCGTCGCAAAGCGCGGCTGACTGCTCAGATGACTTAAGCTCGGCTGCCAACGAGAAGTCGGCGGCTGACATACCACTGTACTTCAGCAGCGTTTCGGCCAGAACGCGTGTGCCTGATCCAGGGTTGGCGATGTTCACTTTTTTGCCGGCCATGCTGGCAACATCTGTGATGCCGCTGTCGGCGCGGGCCATCACGTGCATCGGCTCTGGGTGAACAGAGAACAGCGCGCGCAACTCGGGATATGCGCCGTCGTCTGCAAAGGCACCTGTGCCGGCAAGGCCAGCCGCCTGAACGTCAGATTGGACAACGCCGAAGTCGAGCTCGCCCGCGCGGATCGTGCGTGTGTTGTAAACCGAACCACCGGTTGACTCGACCGAGCAGCGGATACCGTGTTCTTTGCGGCCCTTGTTGACCAAACGGCAGATCGCGCCGCCCGTAGGGTAATAAACCCCTGTCACACCGCCGGTGCCGATGGTGATGAACTGTTGGTCAGCGGCTGAGGCGGCTCCGCCCATGCTGATGCCCGCCAAGGCGATCGCGGCAAAGAAATTGTGTTTAAGTGTCATATTGTTGGTTTCCCTATCAGTTAGCTTCACGCTTGTGACGCGCATTGCGTGAGCAAGAGCATGATGGAGTTTTTCGCCAAGTCACGTGAAAACTAATGTTTTTTTTCGGCGATCCAGTAGGCGTTGTTATCTTTGCGCAAATCTTCATAGGATTTGATTCTCTTGGTTGCGTCGTCCCCCCCCAAATGCACGAGCAACGCGAGAAGGTTCTCAAGGATCGCAACAACACCCGTATAGCAGCCAAAATGATGGGTGCTTATCACCGAGGCTATCAAGGTTTCTTCCGGTGTAAACTCTGATGAAATGACATCGCTGTCAGAAATAAGGATGAGCTTGACCCCGCGCGCCCGCGCAAATTTGCAGGCCTCGATTGTCTCGCGGGAATAGGGTGAAAAGGTCAGCGCAATCATCACGTCCCCCTCACCGGCATAGTTCAGTTCATCAATCGCGCTGTTCATATGTCGCGGGATTAGTTGCAATGATGGCAAGGCCATACGTCCTACATAGTGGAAGTAATAGGCCACTGCATAGCTTGCCCTCACTGCTGTGAGGTAAACGTTTGGAGCCGCCAGCAGCGTCTTGGCGACACGCTCCATTTGCTCTGGCGTCTGACGCTCGAGCGAGCGCTGTACCAGTGCCATGGTGTTGACGGCTGCATTGGCCTGGACTTCCCCAAGTTCGCCCGCCGTGCGCAGCCTGTCGACCCACTCGGGGTTCTCTTCAAAAGCTGTCAACGAAACAAGCGCCTTACGGAAGGGCGCACGCAGATCTTCATAGCCTTCAAAGCCAAGGGTTTTGGCCATGCGCACAAGTGTATATGTGCTGACGCTGCACTTGCGAGCGGTTTCGCGGATCGGGTCCAGTCCGAAATCGGACGGGTTGTCGACGATATACTTCGCCACCGCTTTGAGCCTAGGGGGAAGAGTGGCGACTGACTGCTTGAGCTTTAAAATTGTTTTATTTTTCAGTGTTGGATCCAAGTCGATTCGCTCCCGGGGATTTTGTTCTAAAATATAACATACGTTATTTTATGTGCGTATTGACTAATTTTGTAATTGTGGAAACTTCAAGTTTGAAAACAACCTCCACATAGGCGCTTCATTGCGCGAGACATTTTAGGAAAACCAGAATGGCCAATCTTCCAGCGCACGCTTCCGTCGTGGTTATCGGTGGAGGTATCATGGGGTGCTCGACGCTCTATCACCTCGCGAAAATGGGCGTCACGGATGCGATCCTGATCGAGCGCAACAAGCTCACCTCGGGTACAACGTGGCACTCGGCGGCGCAGGTACGCGCCCTGCGCCACTCGCACAATCTGACACGGATGATCCAGTATTCTGTAGATCTCTACAGCCAACTTGAACAAGAAACCGGCCAGAATGTTGGATGGATCCAGAAAGGCTCACTGTCGATTGCCACCAACGCTGACCGAATGACCCACATCAAACGCCAAGAGGCGCTGGCGCATGCTTACGGCATTGATGCCAGATCAATAAGTGCAGGCGAAGCCAAAGAGCGCTGGCCGCTGATGAACGCCGACGACGTGCTCGGCGCTGTCTGGTCACCCGAAGATGGCCGCGTGTCACCGTCGGATGTTTGTGCTGCGCTGATTAAGGCCGCTAAAGGGCTTGGAGCCAAACTTTTTGAGAACACAGGCGTCACCGGTATACTCACGAAAGACGGACGCATTACCGGGGTCGAAACCACCCAAGGCACCGTCATGTGCGACGCAATCGCGCTATGCACCGGCCTGTGGTCACGTGAAGTAGGCGCAATGGCGGGGGCCGAAGTGCCTGCGCTGGCGTGTGAGCACTTCTACCTGCTGACCAAGCCGATTGACGGCATCGTCGGCAACACGCCAACGCTCAGCGACCACGACAACCACCTTTACATTCGTGATGACAGCGGCGGGCTTCTTGTTGGATGCTTTGAGCCCATGGGCAAACCAATTGCGCCCGGCATCCTTGATGAAAGCTTCGAGTTCGGCCTTTTGGGCGAAGATTGGGACCACTTCGAACCGATGATGGAGCTTGCGCTTCACCGCTTGCCAGCGCTTGAGACTGCCGAAGTCAAAATGCTGCTCAACGGGCCAGAAAGCTTCACGCCTGACGGCACGTTCATGCTGGGTGAAACCGCTGAAACCAAAGGGCTGTTCCTTGGCTGCGGGATGAACTCTGTCGGTATGGCTTCGGGCGGCGGCGCGGGGATGAACCTTGCGCATTGCATTGTGCATGGTCACCCAGCTTATGACCTTTCGGAAGCCGACGCCAAACGCTTTGCACCTGTGTTCAACTCACTAGATCACTTGATGGCGCGCGCGCCTGAAATTCTCGGAACGCATTACGACATTGCCTATCCTGGCAAGCAACTCGCCACCGCCCGCAACCTACGCGCTTTGCCGCTGGACGCCGAATATCGCAAGGCTGGCGCGCATATGGGGCAGGTGTATGGCTGGGAGCGCCCCTTGTATTTTGGCAAGACAAGCGAGCCCACGTTGAAGTTCGCCCGCCCCGACTGGTTTGAAAACGTCGCTGCGGAAGTGAAAGCCGCGCATGAGGACGCCGCGATCTTCGATGCCTCACCTTTTGGCAAGATTGACGTGAAAGGTCCCGACGCAGAAGCCTTCATGCTCAAGACTTGCGCGGGCTACATGGGCCGCGCTGCCGGTTCGGTGATCTATAGCGCCGTGCTCAACCACCGTGGCACTTTTGAAAGCGACATCACTGTTCAACGCATCGCCGACGATCACTATCGCCTGTCTGTCGGCACCAACGCGATCAAGCGTGATCTGACGTGGTTCACCCGCGCTAGCGAAGGCTTTGACGTGGTGTTGAAGGACGTCACAGAAGACTGGGCAGTGCTTGGCCTCATGGGCCCAAAGGCTGCCGGGATCGCCCGCGCGCTTGGCGGCAACCTCGACGATATCGCCTACTTCAAACACGCTGAAAGCACGCTCGCAGGCATTCCCGTGCGCGCGGCGCGGCTGTCTTATGTCGGTGAAGCTGGCTGGGAGATCAGCTGCAAATCAAGCGATGCCCCAACACTCTATGCAGCGATGACCAAACTCGGTGCTCGCCCGGCGGGCCTTTTTGCCCAGACATCGATGCGCGTCGAAAAAGGCTTCTGCGCGATGGGCCACGAGCTTGACAGCGACATCAACCCGCTCGAGTGCGGCCTTGATTTTGCACTGCGCAAAAAAGGGGGCTTCACCGGTGCCGAGGCGCTTGAGAAAAGCCGTGCTGCGGGGGCTGTGAACAAGATCATCTCCCTCACGCTAGACGATGACCAAGCTAACCCGATTGGCCACGAGCCGATCTATCTTGATGGCAAGATCATCGGCCAGACCAGAACCTGCGCGTTTGGCTACCGTGTCGGCAAGCCGATCGCTCTTGGGCATGTTTCAACACCTGTCGCGGATGGCGCGACAGTGCAGGTTGATATCGCGCGCGAAATGTTCACCGCGACAGTCACCCTTGGGCCGTTGTTTGATGCTGACGGATCACGGATGAAAGCCTGAGCCATGCCCAAGCCGTTCCTCATGGTTGCCCCCAACGGCGCGCACAAAACCAAGGCCGATCATGCGGCCTTGCCGGTAACGTTGGCAGAAACTGTTGCAACTGCGGCGGCTTGCCATAGGGCCGGGGCCGACGGGTTACACCTGCACATCCGCGACGCGGCGGGACAACATTCGCTTGACCCCGGCCGCTATCGTGAGGCTCTCGCCGAGCTGGCGCGGATTGTGCCAACAATGCGGGTTCAGATCACCACCGAATCCGCAGGTATCTACAGCCCTGAAGAGCAACTCAAATGCCTGCAAGAGCTTCGCCCAAAATGGGCCTCTGTCTCAATTCGCGAAATCGCGAAAATGCCAGAGCTTGCAGACCGCATTTATGGAAGCTGCGTCGGGAACGGCACTGAAGTGCAGCACATCCTGTATGACCAAGGCGACGTTGCCTTGCTGCAAGACTGGCAGGCAAAAGGCATCATCCGCCCCGCGCAATCGAGCGTTATCTACGTTCTCGGACGCTACACCGATAGGCAATCCTGCGACCCTGAGGCAATACAGGCCTTCCTTACAACACACAAAACCCGCAAAGACTGGATGCTCTGCGCCTTCGGGCCGCAGGAGCACACTTGTCTGCTCAAGGCGGCCAAGCTTGGCGGTAACATCCGCGTCGGGTTTGAGAACAGCCTGGTTGATGCCACGGGCGCGACCTATCGCGACAATGCGGCTTCTGTCTCAGGTTTGGAAAGCCAGCTGCTGGAGGTCATAACATGATCCGAACTGAAACACTCACGGACCCGGCACCAGCCTTGCCCGTACTGCGAGAGCTACGCGACAGCCTTGATGACGCGGCATTCAACACCCGACTTAAAGCCGCGATTGATGCCGGATATCAACTTATCGCCGCTTTTGACGGCGACGCGGTTGTCGGCGCTTTAGGCTACAGGCTTGTGCATGATATCTGCTGGGGTCAAACGCTCTATGTCGACGATCTGGTAATCACTGAATCCCGTCGTGGCTCTGGCATTGGTGGGGCATTGATGGACGCCGTACTTAAAGCCGCCCAGGACCTTGGTTGCGATCATCTACGCCTTTGCAGCGGGCTTGCGCGCGCTGATGCCCACCGTTTTTATGAAGCGCACGGTATGGCTGCTTTTAGCAAACAATTCGTTCTCGCACTCAACGGAGATTGACAGCATGTCACATGTATTCCCCCGCCATTGCCACGCCAACCTGCCCACCGCCGTTGAAGGCGACGGCTGCTACCTGATCGACAGCGATGGTAAACGCTATTTTGACGGCTCAGGCGGCGCGGCGGTGTCTTGCCTTGGACACTCAAACCAGCGCGTGCGAGATGCCATCAAAGCACAGGTCGACAAGCTAGCATTTGCACATACCGGCTTTCTCACTTCAGCCCCTGCTGAAGAACTGGCCGACCTTCTCATTGCCCATGCGCCCGGAGACCTGGATCGCGTTTACTTTGTCTCAGGCGGTTCAGAGGCCGTTGAAAGCGCGATCAAACTCGCGCGCCAGTTTCACCTTGAAAACGGCGAGCCTGAACGCCGCCACCTGATCGCGCGGCGTCAAAGCTATCACGGCAACACGCTGGGGGCCTTGTCGGCGGGCGGCAACGCTTGGCGGCGTCAGCAATTTGCTCCGCTGCTCGTCGAGATGAGCCATATCGCACCTTGCTATGAATATGCCGAGCGCGCAGAGGGCGAGAGCTTGGAAGACTACGGCCAGCGCACCGCTCAAGAGCTTGAAGATGAAATCCTGCGACTTGGGCCACAGACCGTAATGGCGTTCATCGCCGAACCGGTTGTCGGCGCAACGCTGGGCGCGGTGACTGCGACCCCCGGCTACTACGCGCGCATCCGCGAAATTTGCGACAAATACGGCGTGCTGTTGATCCTTGATGAGGTCATGTGTGGCATGGGCCGCACCGGGCATCTGTTTGCCTGTGACGCCGACGGAATTGCGCCCGATATCCTGTGTATCGCCAAAGGCCTTGGTGCGGGCTACCAGCCGATTGGCGCAATGCTTTGCAGTAAACAAATCTATGACACAATCGCAGCTGGCACAGGCTTTTTCCAACATGGCCACACCTACCTTGGTCACCCTGTCGCTGCAGCTGCGGCCTTGGCAGTCGTCAAAGAAATGCTCGAAAAAGACCTGATCGCCCAGGTTAACGAGCGCGGCAGCTACCTTGAAGCACAGCTGCGCCGCCGTTTCGCGCAAAACCCCCATGTTGGCGACATTCGCGGGCGCGGGTTGTTTTGGGGTATCGAGCTGGTGTCAGACAGGCAAAGCAAAGCCCCGTTTGATCCGAAACTTGGGCTGGCTGGAAAGCTCAAGAAAGCCGCCTTTGCCGAAGGGCTTATCTGCTATCCAATGCCTGGCACACGGGATGGGCAGCTGGGCGACCATGTGCTTCTGGCACCACCATTTATCGCGAGCGAGGAAGAGTTAGATAGCGCTTTGAATATGCTGCAAACCGCCCTTGAGAAAACATTGCCGAAAACTTGAGAGCAAGGTCAATGCATCGAGGGCTCTAAATAGACAAAACAACTGCTTCGAAACGCAGCGACCACTTTTCGCCAAATGCTGGCGCAGCTTTAACGTCACTGACGTTGGCCATTACGGCTGGGCCAAGCACATCCGATCCACACAGAAGGAGGGTTGGGGCGCGACCCCGCCCTCGATCTGAGATCGGGAGCAGGTTTCAAAGGCGTGCGCCCCAAGGACTCGCTCTTTAGCTGGTTGAGAGGAAAGACATGCAGAAATGAGAGAACGTTGCCCGAAGGCAAAGCTATCTGACAATAAGGGAAACCCTATCGCAAACAGCGCGCCTAGTTATCGTCAAACTTTGGGGTAAATGGCGGACCGAGGAGGATTCGAACCCCCGACCCCTTGATTCGTAGTCAAGTACTCTATCCAGCTGAGCTATCGGTCCGTGAGGGCGGTGATTAGACGAGGCTGGAATGCTATGCAAGGGCAAAAGTGAGAAAATTTCGTGCTTTACGCGACGGTGACATCACCCTTGGGTAAACGCACTTCAAAGCAGGTGCCCGTCTCGTCAGAATGCCTCAACGTCAAGGCACCGCCATGACCCCGCACCAGCTCAGCTGCAATGGCAAGGCCAAGGCCCGTTCCGCCCTTTCGTGCCCCCCCCTGAAAGGGGGTAAACAGATGCTCAAGCGCTTTCTTGGGAAGGCCAGGGCCTGTATCTTGCACGGTGATGATCCAATCTGCATCGCCGTCCTCTGCCCTGACTGAAATCTCGCCGGACTTGCCCGTCGCTACAATCGCCTGACGCGCGTTGCGCACAAGATTGGACAGGACACGATAAAGCTGCTCGGAATCGGCCCGCACAGTAAGGGCGGCAGGGACATCTTCGGCAAAACTCAGGTCATGTTCGCCTACCGCAAGCCGCTCAGAGGAAATCACATCAGCAACAATGCTGCCCAGCGCAAAGCGTGTCAGCTTTGGTGCAGGCTCTTCAGCCTTGCCGAATGCCAACGTGGTTTCACACAGGTTAACAGCACGGGTTATCGAGTTCATCAATTTCGGCGCAAGGCGCTGTACGACCGGATCTTCGCTCATTTCGATACGATCCGTAAACAATTGCGCAGAGGTCAGGATATTGCGCAGATCATGGCTGACGCGGGCGACAGCGCCGCCCAACTGGGCAAGCCGTTCCTTTTGCTTGAGGGCCTGCGTGAGTTCGATCTGCATCGACTGAAGCGCCTCCTCGGCCTCTCGCAGCTCTGTCACGCCTGCACTGGGCTCAATGATCCGCCGCGCATCTTCTGGCGCGGCAGCATAACGCTGCATATGATCCACAACGCCGCGAATGGGCCGCACGAGCAGCATGCGCACCGCGAAGAACAGCAAGGCCGCGGTAAAGACGGAAATGACCGCAGAAAGGATCAAAACACGCAAACCATAATCAATCATGGCAGCGCGCAAACCTTCGGTAGGCATTGTTACTTCGATCAACAGACCCGCTTCGCGCACCGGTGCACCTATGATGCGGATCACCTCGGGATCGGTCTCGATCAGACGCGCAACAGCATCGCGAATAAGATGAAGCGCAGAAGGATCGCGAAGATCAAAGGTCCGGTCGATCGGGCGCGGCATGGGCGAGGACAAAACCAACTGGCGCACGGCATCGCGGCGTAGCACGACGTTATAGACTTCGGCGTTCAGCAACAGCTCTTCTTCAAGGTCGGCGTCAATCATATCATCCGCCAAAAGAGCAAGCGACGCGATCTGCGCCCGCTCCAGTCGCGAAAGCAGAAAATCCTCGCGAAAGCGCGCAACTGACGGGACAAAGATCAACACCTCTGCCAACATCACAAAAACGATAGTCAGGATCAAAAAGCGTCCCGAGAGCGAATTCAACATGTGAACCCCTGCCCTGTTATGCCGCAATCCACCTTCATTTTGCCCAGTAAACTCCCCGCGGAGCGTCCCGCATTTTCAACATACGCGCGCACCCAATCATGGCAGCCAGCGCTGCACAAGGCGCACCACTTTCTTCACCGTATCATTCTCAAACAAGCGCGGGGTAAAGTAAGCGCCAGCTGCGCGTTTGTTCACCTCGAACACTGATGGATAGGGGGCAACCATGGCTGAAATCTGGCTCATCTTCAGCTTGTTCGCAATCGCCAGTGACCACATCCCGATCAACTCCCCCGCTTGCGGGCCGGCAATGGAGACGCCAACAGGACGCCCTTTCACGACCATAACCTTGATTAGCCCATAGGCTTTGCGTTCGGCAATCAGGCGATCGTTGTGATGGATGTCAAAGCGCACCACTTCAAGCTTGCCTGCATAGGTTTCACGCGCTTGCGCTTCGGTCAACCCGACTTGGGCCAACTCCGGGTCCGTATAGGTCGCCCAAGGGATATGCGCGGTGCTTTGTTTGGCGGGCAATCCGAATAGCGCCGAGCGGATAATCACCCCCGCTTGATATCCAGCGACATGGGTAAATTGCAGCCCACCCGCCACATCGCCAATCGCATAGACGCGTTTGTTGGATGTTTTAAAGCTGTCATCCACTTTGATCCCCGTGCGATGGGTTTCGATTCCCGCGGCTTCAAGGTTCAACCGCTCGATATTGGCCTTGCGCCCGACAGCCATCAATAAATGCGAGCCTTTGAACACACGGCCGTCCTTGGCATGAACTTCAATCGCCCCTGCTGTACCTTTGATCTGCGCCGCAAGCGCGTTTTCTTCAATGACCAGCCCCTCGCTGCGCAATGTATCAAGCACGATTGCCGCCATTTCAGGATCATCCTTGCCCAGCGCCCTATCGCCCTCGATTACGGTTACTTTGCTACCCAGACGCAAGTGCGCCTGCGCCATTTCCATACCGATTGGACCACCCCCGATGATTAGCAGATGTTTGGGCTGGGTGCGCAATTCGAACAGGGTTTCATTGGTTTCATAGGGCACATTTTCCAACCCCGGAATTGGCGGGACAAACGGTGAAGACCCTGTCGAAATAACAACGCGGCGTGCCTTGATGCGATAGGGGCCAGCCTCGACTTCTGTTGGTGAAACAAACCGTCCGTATTCGCGGATCACCTTCACGCCAAGACCTTCAAATCGCTCCTGACTGTCCATCGGCTCGATCGACGCGATGACCTCAGCGACATGATCCTTCGCCGCGCTGTAATCCACCTTTGGCATAACATCAGCAACGCCATAGCCAGCAGAATGCGCCTGCGTGTAGGCCACTTTACCAGAGGCAATCAGCGCCTTTGACGGCACGCAGCCGAAATTCAGGCAATCGCCGCCCATTTTATGCCCTTCCAGAAGGACCACACTCGCGCCCATTTGCACGGCACCTGCCGCAACAGACAGGCCCCCGGAACCCGCGCCGATCACCAGAATATCGGTTTTGATCGTTTCCATAGCTCAGATATCCTTTTTGCCAGTGATGGCTTTGATAATGACGGGCAACACTGCCAGCGCGGACAGGCCGAGAATCGGCAACAGAATGTGCGGCTCAAAGATAATGCCCAGATCAGGCGTTTCACCCTTGGCGAAAACTTCGCCCAAACCAGCGCCGACAGAGGTGAACACAAACGTCGCAGGGATAATACCGAAGAACGTCGAAATCACATAGCGGTGCAAAGGAACTTCAAGGAATGCAGGAATCAGATTCGCGATAAAGAATGGAACTGCAGGGACGAGCCGAAGAATAAAGAGCATCGACCACTGATTCTCGTCGATGCCATCCTTTATCTTTTTAATGGCACCCTGACTGTTCTCCAGTTTTGCGCCCAGCCTGTTTCCCAGCCCGTAGCGCGCAGCAAGGAAGATAAGCGTTGCGCCGATCGTCGCGCCCGTCACGTTGAAAAGCGCGCCAAAGGTGGTTCCAAACAGAAATCCCCCCGTCAGCGTTGCAATCGTCCCCCCCGGCAAGGAAAAGCCAACAATCGCAATGTAGATCGCCAGGAAGCCAAGTGCAGCAACCAGATAGTTGCTGTCGCGAAAGGCAATCAAAGCCTCGCGATTGTCTCTCAGCGCATCAAAACTGAGGTAATCCTTTAATGTAAATGCGCCGATAACGGCAACAGCCAGGATCGCGATCAGCGGTACGTAGCGGGATAAGCCTGATTTTGTTTCGGAATCGTTCGGTGGGGTTTGTGTCATATCGCTCATCATTTTCTTTCGGGCAAAAGCATCCAGTGTCTGAGTGCAACATGCGGTTTTGCGGATCGATACGGTAGCCTTATCACGCCCGCTTGATCGTGAGTGACCATAGATACGATCAAAGCTGGACATTCGCACCAAACTGAAACATTTACCTGACAGCACAAAGGCCAAATGTTGCAGGAATTCGCGCTGCAATGGTTTGACTTATCCCCACCGCCCCTCTAAAGGACGGGCTTCAAGATACATTGGGCCACGCGAATCTGCGCATCGCCCTGCTTAAACGGAGACGGAGCGATGAAACGCACCTTTCAACCCTCGAACCGCGTTCGCAAGAACCGCCACGGCTTTCGCGCACGCATGGCCACAAAAGCAGGTCGCAAGATCCTGAACGCGCGCCGCGCCAAAGGCCGTAAAGAGCTGAGCGCGTAAGCGTCCAACCTTTAGGTTTATGAATTTGACACCGCCGAAGGCCTCAGACGCGCAATGCGCCGACGAGAACACGCCTCCGGCGGTTTCTTTGCGTATGGACGTTCTCAAGAAACGCAGTGATTTCTTGCGCGCTGCCCGTGCCCGCCGTCAGGGCACAGCATCCATGATGGTGCAGATGCGTAATCGCGGTGATGATGACCCTGCAACCCGTGTTGGATTTACCTGTTCCAAAAAGGTTGGCAACGCCGTCGCACGGAACCGCGCCAAACGACGCCTGCGTGAAGCTGCGCGCGAAGTTTTGCCCGAAAGCGGTCACGCGGGGTGTGATTACGTGTTGATCGGCCGCGCAGAGGTCACCGCAAACCGTCCGTTTGACTTGCTTGTTGGCGACTTGCGCCACGCACTCAAAAAACTACATGGTCCCAAATGAGCCCGCTAGCACATATCGTAGCCCTGCCCGTGCGCTTTTATCGGCTGGTGTTTTCCCCTTGGGTCGGCATGAATTGCCGCTACCACCCAACATGTTCCGCCTACGCAATGGAAGCGCTTGAAAAACACGGCGCGATCAAAGGCACATGGCTTGCCGCGCGCCGGATCGGACGCTGCCACCCATGGGGCAGCAGCGGAATCGACAACGTTCCGGATTGATACGCCCCGCTTGCCCGTTGCCCCCAAACCACCTAAAGCCAAGCCATGCTAGATCACGACGATATTCACCCGCTCTTTCACGGTGCACCCTCCACCACCGAGTTCAAGAAACTGCGCAAGCGTATCGTGCGCTATGCGCGCGAGGCGATTGAGCAATACGGGATGATCGAGCCGAACGCGCGCTGGCTTGTGTGTCTGTCTGGCGGCAAGGACAGCTACACGCTGCTGGCTGTCTTGCACGAGCTGAAATGGCGCGGCTTGTTGCCGGTCGAATTGATCGCCTGCAATCTCGATCAGGGCCAACCGGGGTTTCCCGCAACCGTTCTGCCCGAATTCTTGGAAAAGATGGGCGTCGAGCACCGCATTGAATATCAAGACACCTATTCCATCGTCATGGATAAAATTCCCGCAGGCCGCACCTTTTGCGCACTTTGCTCGCGTTTGCGGCGCGGCAATCTCTACCGTATCGCGCGCGAAGAAGGATGCAGCGCCGTTGTCCTTGGCCATCACCGCGACGACATCCTAGAGACGTTTTTCATGAATCTGTTCCACGGCGGCCGCCTTGCAACCATGCCGCCAAAGCTGGTCAATGAAGAAGGTGATTTATTTGTCTATCGCCCGCTTGCGCACGTGGCCGAGGTCGATTGCGAAAAATTTGCCAATGCAATGAACTACCCCATTATTCCTTGCGATCTATGCGGCTCTCAGGACGGTTTGCAACGCCAACAGGTCAAGCAGATCCTCGATGGTTGGGAAGCCAACAGCCCCGGTCGCCGCCAGATTATGTTCCGTGCCCTGATGAATGCGCGCCCATCCCATCTGCTTGATCCGGATCTCTTCGATTTTGCGGGTTTGATGCGCGGAAATGCGCCGCAGGATGCCCAATAAACACGACTGTTTGCCTGCGCTGAACTATGCGCTAGGGTTGCGCAAAACAACGCAGTAAGCGCGAGCAGTGATATGACTTTTACCAGACGAAACTTTGCCCTCACCCTTGGCGCAGTCGGACTAAGCGCCTGTGTAAGCAGCCCCGCCCCGAAACGATCGGGCGGCAAATCTGCTGGCCTTGCCGCAGAATTCCGCCCCCAAGCGAATGCTGGCTACGATGCCTGGGTTGCTTCGTTCAAATCCCGCGCGGGCGGCTACGGGCTTAGCGCCGCAACTGTCACTGCAGGGTTTCGCGGGGCAGGCTATCTGCCGGGCGTGGTGAAACGCGACCGCAATCAAACCGAATTCAAACGCTCGCTAGAGGATTACCTCTCTATTGCCGCGTCGGATGAACGCGTCGCCAAAGGGCGCGCCGCCTTTGCGCGCCATCGCAGCACACTGAACGCGCTAGAGGCTAAATACGGCGTCGATGCCACGATCATCTGTGCGATCTGGGGCCTTGAAAGCCAATATGGCGAACGCATGGGCGACATCCCTATCATCTCGTCCACTTCCACGCTCGCCTTTGACGGGCGGCGCGGTGCCTTCTTTGAAAAGCAGCTCGTTGCGGCGTTGAAGATTATCCAGAACGGCGACATCACCGCAGATCGCATGGTCGGGAGCTGGGCAGGTGCGATGGGGCATACACAGTTTATTCCGACGTCTTATCAAGGCTTTGCAGTGGATTTCACAGGCGATGGCCGCCGTGACATCTGGTCTGTAGACCCGTCCGACGCGCTCGCCTCAACCGCTGCGTATTTGCAGCGCAACGGTTGGACGCGCGGCATAAAATGGGGCAGCGAAAGCGCCTCTGGCACCTTGCAGCCCCAAGCGGGCGGGCCAAAATTCTCAACCACAGGCAACTTCCGTGCGATCAAGCGCTACAACAATTCAGACGCCTACGCGATTGGCGTGGGTCATTTGTCAGACCGCATAGGCGGTGCCGGCCCCTTGCGCGGCAGCTTCCCGCCCGATGCAAATGGCCTAACCAAAGACGACCGCATTTTGCTGCAAAAACGCCTGACTGCGCGCGGCTTTGACACAGGCGGCGCAGACGGTGTGCTCGGCCCCAAAAGCCAAGCCGCGATCAGCGATTACCAACGTAGCAAAGGCTTGGCAGCGACGGGCATTCCTTCGCAAGACCTGCTGCGCGGCCTATAAGCACGGGCTGACTTTGGCACGGAATCGCGCTACATCTTCGCCCATGATGCCCGATTTCGCCAAATCCTTCCCCCTACGCTACGCCCGCGTGCACGAGGTTTGCGGCCCCGGTGCCGCCAGTTTTGCAGCAGTTTGTGCGGCGGGCGCGCAAGGCACGGTGATCTGGATTCGCGAAAGCTGGCGACCCGAGGCGCTCAATCCTTTGGGTCTGACCCTCTTCTTCGATCCCGCCAAAATATTAATCGCGCAGGTCAAGGACCAGACCGAGGGCCTCGCCGTGGCCGAAGAAGCCCTGCGCGATGGCTCTGCCCCGCTTGTGGTGCTCCAGATCAGTCAGCCTATGGGCTTGATCCAAGGGCGTCGGTTGCAACTTTCTGCAAAGACAGGAAAATCCACGGGGCTTTGTATCATTCCCGATGGCATGGGTAGCAATGCCGCCGAGAGCCGCTGGCACTGCGCACCAATTTTTGACCCTTTCTCCACAGCAGGAGACTCGACTCTGCAACATTGGGAACTTATTAAGAACAAATCAGGAACATTAGGATCTTGGCATGTTCGATGGGATGCAGCGGCGCGTCGTCTCAATTTGGTTTCCGAGGCTCGCGAGTGACCGCGCCTTGCGCGCGCGCCCCTTGGAGGGGCCGTTCGCGCTCACCCTGAAACATGCCAACACCAATCGCATTCATTGCCTGAACAACGCCGCAGAACGCGCGGGTCTCACGCGCGGCATGCCCTTTTCCGATGCGCGTGCCTTTTGTCCCGATTTGCAAAGCCGCCCTGCCGATCCGCGTGCCGATCTACGGTTCTTGCTTACCCTGCGCCGCTGGGCCGTGCGCTATTGTCCTTGGGTCGGGCTTGAAGATGATGATGGTCTTGTGCTCGACATTACCGGCGCCGCACATCTGTTTGGCGGCGAAAGCGCGCTTCTCATGGACATGCGCCAGCGTCTGTCCCGCGCAGGTCTCACGGCCCATATCGGCCTTGGCGATAGCCGTGGTGCGGCTTGGGCATTGGCGCGTCACGGCGAAGGCACGGCCGAAACCGGGCAAGCCATTGATGCGCTTAGGGATTTACCCGTGGCAGCGCTGCGCCTTGAGGACAAGACCATCGTCGCCCTTGGTCGCCTCGGCCTGCGCACCATCTACGATTTAGCGAATGCCGCGCGCGCGCCTTTGAGCCGCCGCTTCGGCCCATCACTTCTTATGCGCCTCGATCAAGCACTGGGAGAGCAACCCGAACAAATCACCCCGCTCAAGGATCCGCCCCATTACGGCGTGCGCATGACCTTTCCGGACCCTATCGGCATCAGCAGCGATGTGATGGCAGGGACCGAGCGCTTGCTCATCCAGCTTTGCACCAAGCTACACGCCCGAGAGACAGGCGCGCGCATTCTCTGCCTAACCCTGCGCCGCGTCGATCAGGACAGCCAGCAGGTTGAACTGCGCCTTGCGCGCCCCATGCGCGATGCGGCGCGCATTCTACCGCTGTTCGAGCGCGGTATCAAAGATGTGGACGCAGGTTACGGCATTGACCAAATGCGTCTTGAGGCCGTGCAGGTTGAAGCGATGCCCGTGCAGCAACTCAGCCATGTCTCCACGGGCAGCAAAGATCGCCTTGATGATCTGATTACCCGCATCGGCACCCGCATCGGCCTTGAGAACGTGCAGCGCTTCCTGCCCGCAGACAGCCACATTCCAGAGCGCAGCTTCCTAATTGCCCCCGCCGCTTATTCTGCGCCAGATAGCGCCTGGGTCACCCTACGCCCCCGCCCGCTTCATATCTTCCCGGCCAATCCCATCCTTGGCGCACATATCATTCCGACACCGCCAAAGCACTTCCGCTGGCGGCGCATGTCCTTTTCCACCGCGCGCGCCATAGGCCCTGAACGCATCGCACCAGAGTGGTGGCTGGAGGAGGATGCATGGCGATCTGGCGTGCGCGATTACTGGACTGTAGAGACACGGCAAGGCCGCCGTCTCTGGCTCTTTTTCACCCCGCAAAGCCCAGGCTGGTTCGTCCAAGGGGAATTCGCATGAGCTACGCAGAGCTGTGTACCACCACCAATTTCACCTTCCTGCGCGGGGCTTCACACCCCGAGGAAATGGTGACACGTGCCGCCGAACTTGGCTTGCAAGCCATCGCCATAACAGACCGTAATTCCCTTGCAGGTGTCGTGCGCGCCTATGCGGCCCTGAAGGAGCTAAAGCGCGCCAGCGAGGACACCATACGCATCCGTTCGGAAATACAGCTCGATCATTCCTCCCGCCAAGAGGCGGGCGATCCCCGGCACATTCCGCGCCCCGAAACGATCCATTTGCCCAAACTCATCACCGGCGCGCGCCTCGTGCTACGCGACAGCCACGTAGATTGGATCGCCCTGCCGAAAGATCGCGTGGCTTATAGCCGTCTCACCCGCCTTCTCACCCTCGGCAAACGCCGCGCTCCAAAAGGTGAATGTCATCTCGATCTGCCCGACCTGCTAGAGGGCTGCACAGGCATGATCCTGATTGCCCTCCCCACTGGCCCCCTGCGCAAAGCTGCACCCGACATCCAGCGTATGCAGCGCAAATTCCCCTCGCACGTTTTCCTTGGCGCAGCGCCGCGTTATGATGGATCGGATCAGGCCTATCTCGCAGCTTGCGCACGTCTCGCACTCAAAACATCCGCGCCGATGGTCGCCGTCGGTGATCCACTGATGCACCACGCCAAACGCCGCCAACTGGCCGATGTTCTGACCTGCATGCGCGAACACATCACCATCGACCAGATCGGCAAACGCGCCCTGCCCAACGCAGAGCGCCGCCTCAAAGGCCACGCCGATATGGCCCGCGTGTTTCGCGACCACCCTGCCGCATTGCAACGATCGCTTGAAATCGCGGCGCGCTGTAGCTTTTGCCTGAGCGAGTTGTCCTATGAATACCCCGACGAGATCACCGATGGGGAACAACCCCAGGAACGCCTGACCCGCCTCGCTTATGAGGGCATGATGCGGCGCTATCCAAATGGCGCGACCGAAAAGGCAAAGGCGCAGGTCAAAAAGGAACTCGCGCTGGTCAAGACCCTTGATTTTCCTGCCTATTTTTTGACTGTACATGACATCGTGCAATTCGCACGTTCCCAAGGAATCCTGTGCCAAGGGCGCGGTTCTGCGGCCAATTCGATCCTGTGTTACCTGCTGGGCATCACCGATGTCAGCCCTGAAGTCATCACCATGGTCGTCGAGCGGTTCGTCTCCGAAGCGCGCGCCGAACCGCCCGACATCGACGTCGATTTCGAACATGAACGGCGCGAAGAGGTGATCCAGCATATCTACGCCAAATACGGCCGTCACCGCGCAGGTCTATGCGCCACCGTCACCCATTTTCGCACACGCGGCGCAATTCGCGAGGTGGGCAAGGTCATGGGGCTAAGCGAGGATGTGACCGCCGGTCTATCAAGCCAGATCTGGGGGCAATCGGATAAGGGCGCGGACCCTGATCGCGTGCGTGAACTAGGGCTTAACCTAGAGGATCGCCGCCTCGCCCAGACCATTCGCCTCATTGGTGAAATCATCGGTTTTCCGCGCCATCTGGGCCAACATGTGGGCGGGTTTGTCATCACCAAAGGGCGTCTGGACGAATTATGCCCCATCGAAAACGCCGCGATGGAGGATCGTACGGTCATTGAGTGGGACAAGGATGACATCGACACTTTGGGCATTCTGAAGGTCGATATTCTGGGCCTTGGCATGCTCAGTTGCATCCGCAAATCATTCGATCTGCTGCAAGAGCATGAGCGCAAGACGCTCACAATCGCGACCGTCCCGCAAGAAGACGCGCAGACCTACGATATGCTCTGCGTTGCCGATGCGGTTGGCGTCTTTCAGGTGGAGAGCCGCGCGCAAATTAACTTCCTGCCGCGCATGTTGCCGCGTAAGTTTTACGATCTGGTGATCGAGGTCGCCATCGTGCGCCCAGGCCCTATTCAGGGCGGTATGGTCCACCCCTATATCAACCGGCGCCAAGGCCGCGAGCAGGTGCATTTCCCCTCGAAAGAACTTGAAGGTGTGCTTGGCAAAACCCTTGGTGTGCCCTTGTTTCAGGAACAGGCGATGCAAATTGCCGTGGTCGCGGCGGGCTTTGATCCATCCGAGGCGGACCAGCTCCGCCGCTCGCTCGCCACGTTCCGGCGCATGGGCACGATCAGCACCTTCAAGGATCGCTTTATCGGCGGGATGCTTGAGCGCGGTTATGATGCAGAGTTTTCCGAGCGCTGCTTTGCCCAGATCGAAGGCTTTGGCGAATACGGTTTTCCCGAAAGCCACGCCGCCGCCTTTGCCATGCTGGTCTATGTCTCTGCGTGGCTCAAGAAACATCACCCTGCGGTCTTTGCCTGCGCGCTGCTTAACTCCCAACCTATGGGGTTTTATGCCCCCGCCCAAATCGTGCGCGATGCGCGTGAACATCATATCGAGGTGCGCCCGATCTGCGTCAACGCAAGCGCCTGGGACAACACGCTGGAACGGCGCGGCGATGGCGCACTGGCGCTGCGCCTCGGGTTCCGCCAGATCAAAGGCATGCGCGAAGAGGATGCCACTTGGATCGTCTCCGCGCGCGGCAATGGTTACCGCGACCCCGAAGCCGTCTGGCTGCGCGCAGGCGTTGCGCCAAGCGTTTTGGAACGCCTTGCCGAAGCGGATGCGTTTTCCGACATGGGCCACACGCGGCGCGATGCGCTCTGGCTGGTCAAGGCGATCCGTGGACAACAACCCTTGCCGCTGTTCAATGATCCCATTGATGGCGAGAGCATTTCAGAACCCGAAGTCATCCTGCCCGCCATGCACCTCGGCGAAGAGGTCGTGGAGGACTACGTCTCCATGCGGCTTACGCTGCGCGCACATCCGATGGAATTGCTGCGCCCCAGCATTCCGAACCTGACCCCGCACGACAAGCTCCCCGACGCGCCGCTGCACCGAATTTCCGTCTGCGGCCTCGTCATCACCCGCCAACGCCCCGGCACTGCGTCGGGCGTCATTTTCCTAACGCTGGAAGATGAAACAGGGGTCAGCAACGTGGTGGTCTGGCCCAAGCTCTACGAGAAATACCGCCGCGCCGTGATGGGCGGACGCCTGTTGCGCGTCACGGGGTTCCTGCAACGCGAAGGCATCGTTGTGCATGTGATCGCGCAGGACGTAGAAGATTTGTCAGATCGGCTGCGCGACCTCGGCCACCCGCTGGATGAAGAGGTTGGCATCACGCGCCCCGAGGCTGATGATGCCCCCCGCCCGCGCCGCCAACAAGCGCGCGCTATGCACCCGCGCGATCAAGCTAAACGGCTCTTCCCCAGCCGTGATTTTCACTGACGGGTAAAGGCAATATCCGACATCTTCACCCCCGGATCTGCGCGATCAGTTGCGCGCAGATGCAGGCCCTGCGCGCTGACGCGCCATTCCACATTCTGCGCAATGACAGCCCCTGTTTCAGGGTCCTTCGCGCGGAAGGTGAACGCAATCAGATCAGCCTGTTGAAGGCCGGAAATCCGGACAGAGCCCAGCCCGTCGGGATTGAACCAATGCCCGCTGATCTGCGCCGATCCCCCATTACCCTTGATCTCTCCCGCCAATGCAATCTTGCGCCCGGGCACCACACAGCGCCCCGAAACGGACAAAGCACGCGCGCCCTCGTCATAGCTGTTCTTTATGCGGCATCGCACCGCCTCTTTCGGCCCGGATGCAGCCTCACGCGCCCAGCCAGAACCGCTCCACGTGCCTTGCATATCAGCCAAAGCATCAGCCATCACAGGTGCGCCCGTGAGGCCTAAAAGAACAGTTAAGGCCTTAAACATCCTTATGACCCCTTCCACCCAAAAGCGCGGGCAGCAAAAGCAAATCAAACACCAAAGCTGCCCAAAGCGTTATCATCATCATGCCGCCAAACAGACGAATTGGAAAGAAACCGCTGATCTGCGTGACCGCCAGCCCGAAGGTCAACAAAACCGTGCTCAGAACCATGACCTGCCCAGCAGATCGCGTCGCAAAACCCACCGCATCTTGCGGCGATTTCCCGTTACGACGCGCCTCGAAAAAGCGGCTCACAAAGTGGATGCTATCATCAATCGCTATGCCAAAGGCGATCGTCAGCGCCAGCACCGCCGTCGGCGAAAGCTGGCCACTGGCCCAGATATGCAAGGATGCGCCCGTCATCATCAAAGGCAACACATTCGGGATCAACAACAACGGGAATAAGCGCGCCGATCCAAAGGCAACGGCCACAACCAAGCTGGCCCCGATGGCGGCCAGAACCAGGCCGCGCGAGAGTTGTGAAATCATGCTCACTGCTTCCTGTCGCATCACAGTTGGCAAACCGAAAACGCGCGCAGCGCCGCCTGCATGCGCAGAGCTGTGCAACGCATCAAAATGTGCCAGCGAAGCTGCATCGCGCATGGGTTCGGGAACGGAAACGAAAATGCGTTGCACGCCGTTTTCGCCTTGGAGCTGCGTGAGCAAATCGACAGGGACCGCACTCAATTCTTCTTGCGTAGGTTCGCGCGCGTCCTCGCCCGACCATCGCGCTACGTTTACCAGGGACAGCACGGCGTCGCGCCCTGCAATCCGGGACAGCGCATCTGCCATTGCGCGGGTTTTGTCCCAGCCACCTTCGATCTCGACAATCATCTGGAACACGCCACCGAACTCTTTCGCAATCGCGTCATTGGCTTGCACGGTCGGACTACCATTTGGCAGGTTCTGATACATCGGAAACCAAGCCTTGGTGTTTTGATAGCCCATGACAGAAACCAGCAAAAGCGCCAGCGCAGCAGCGATGACGGCCTTCGGCCACGCCTGCCCGATGCCTGCAAGTCGACTTGCAATCTGGTTTGCAAATTGCGGCACCGCGCGCGCCGTGGGTTGGATCACCTGCGCCAGCAACGCAAAGCTCGTGATAACAATGACAAAGGCCAGTAACGTGCCCAAAGCACCAAGAACCGCGAACTCGAAAAGCTGCGCATTGCGCGTTACCATGATGCAAGCGAAGGCCAGCGCAGTTGTCAGCGCAGTCAACGCGCAGGCCGGGCCGATGCGAACAATCGTTTCACGCGCACCGTCCTTGCTGGCCTTCAAATGGCCCGCCAAATGCACGCCATCCGCGACCCCGAGCACCAGTAACAAGATCGGGATCACATTGCTCAATACATTGATCGGATACCCGAGCCAGACAGAAAGCGCCAAAACAGATGCCGCGCCAAGAAGCGCGGGCACTACCGCCAACACAACCATCCGCAAATCACGCAGCAGAACCAGCGCAGCAAATCCGACAAGCAAGCTGCCCCAGAGGTTAAGCGCTATCAAATCGTCCTTTAAGCCCGAGACGATTTCAAGGCTGATGACATCTTCGCCCGTGAAAGACACTGACAGGCCTTCGGGCAAACCGCGCTCAAATTCATTGGTGATCTCTGAGAGCAAATCGCCCAAACGGGCTTGCCCCAGATCAAGCTTTATCGCGATCAGTAGCGCAGTCCCGCTTGCGTTGATGAATGTTGGCAGGCCCGTCTTTAATGCGCGGAACGCGTTCAAACCAGCGACGTAGTTTTCGCCGATGCTCGGCGCAAAAACCGGCGTCCCATCAGGTGCCGCTTCACCGGGTGGAAACCGAAGTGCAAATGGTGACGCGACGCCGTCAACGCCGTCAAGAAACTCAAGGTCCAGCGTCACATCACGCAGCTTGCCCATCTGATCTGCACTAAAGGCCTGCGGGGCTTGCACCAATGCAAGCACCGTACTCGAAGGGGTCGTTTGGGCATCGCGGTAGGCGACCTGTGCGCGCGAAACCGGGCTGTCGGTCAGAAAAACACGGTTGATATCATCGTCAAAACGCAGGTTTGGCAGGCTCATCCCGATGAATGCTACCAGTGCGATCAACAATCCTGTCGCCAGCCTTGGCCAGCGGATCGCGGCCAAGCCAATGCGCTCAGCGCCAAAACCTATGCCCAACGCCATGGCTAGCCTGCCCGAAGTGCAGAAAGGGCCTTTTCCTCAACGCCGATCCGCACATAGAGCATTGCCGCATTCAGCACAGTGAAAATCACCGCGACCCAGACCAAACCCAGCACCATCGGTGCCACGATGATCTCTGCCACGACCAACATATAATTAGGATGTCTAAAATATTTGAACGGGCCAGCCACCACCAGTGGTTCAGGCAAAATGATAACGCGCGTGGTCCATCGCCCGCCAAGCGTTCCAAGTATCCATATCCGAAACCCTTGAAGCACGACAAAAATCAAAAGCCATCCAAGGGCGACGTGCTCATCATAGCCAAGAAACAGCAAACAGACGATCCACGCGCTGTGCATGCCAACCATGATCGGATAATGCTCTGCGCCAACCTCATAGGCCCCCTTTGCCAGCAAACGGGCCGTATTGCGCTTGGCGATGACCAATTCGCTTAGGCGTTGGACAATGATAAATCCCAGAAAAACGAAGGTTGCGAGCTCCATCATGCCGCCTCCGCCGAAACATGAAGCGGTAGATAGGACGCGGTGAACCCCGGCCCAAGCGCGCAGGCCATCATCTGGCCGGTGCCGCCTGTTTCCAGAACTGTTTTCAGAACAAACAACACAGTAGGCGCGGACATATTGCCAGCCTTGCGAAGCGTGTCCCGCTCTGCATCAAGACTGCCTTGAGGCAGGTGCAAAGCGCCTTCAATCGCGTCCACCACTTTCGCGCCGCCAGGGTGGCACACGTAGCGATCAATTTGCTCATGGGATAGCCTTGCACTATCCAGCGCACTTTGCGTTGCTCCCGCAAACTCGGCCGTTACAAAGGCAGGAATAGAGCGGTCAAAAACAACGCCAAAGCCTGCCTCGTCCACATCCCAGCCCATTATAGCCAGCGTGTCAGGCCAGATCTTTTGAAACCCCTGCCCTAGCGCTATCACTTTGCGACCGGCCGTTGCGTCCGTGCTTAGGCAAGCCGCGGCAGACCCGTCGCCAAAGAGCGCCGTCGCGATGATATCCGCCTTTTGCAAACGATCCGCGCGAAACGACAAGGAACAGGTTTCGATCACCACCAGTAGAACCTTGGCACCCGCCTGCCCGTTCGCGATTGATCGCGCAACAGAAAGCCCGGTCACACCGCCAGCGCAGCCAAGACCGAAGAGCGGGACACGCATGATGTCGTCGCGAAATCCCATGTCGGAAAAAACCTGCGCTTCTAACGTCGGCGTGGCGATGCCCGTTGACGAAACAGTGACGACGCAGTCCACATCATTGCTGTGCCACCCTGCGTCGAGCAATGCCGCGCGCGCTGCTTCCAGAAACATCGCCTTGGCCCCTTCGATAAAGGCAACGTTGCGATCAACCCAACCATGTTCATCAGAAAACCAATCGATTGGAACCACTGAATACCGCCGATCAATTCCAGCCGTCGCAAAGCTTTTGGAGAGACGGTCAAACTGCGGGTATTTGCCCCCGAAGATGATCGCAGCGCGTTCGCGCACTTCGTGTTGCGTCAAACAGTAGGGCGGCAAAGCTGTGGAAAGTCCGTGCAGGAAAACTGACATCCAATGTCCTTTATTGAAAAGCCTCATGCGAAATGCTTTCGGCCCTTTGATCTGAAAACATTAAGCAACAATGCTCAAAAGTGATGAAAAATCGCCCAGCGTCGCACGGCTGGGCACTTCAAAACAAAAGTTCCCAGCCACTACACGCAGAAGTTCCCGTAAAGTAAATTGCGAATGTCCTGAACGCCCCTTTAGACAGCCAAGTTCGCGGGACTGTTCCAAGCTTTAGCCGCCCCGGTCGCGGTTCCCGTTCCTACCTCAAACGGGATCATCAAGGCCGTTTCGCGCCTTCAGTTCAAGATAAAGACCAGCGTGATCCAGCCCCGCGCCATCCATGTGCTCAACCAAATGCGCATACCTGTCGCGCACCATTTGCGTTGAAGGAAGCTCAAGCCCCAACCCCGTTGCCTCAGCAAGCGCATTATCAAGGTCTTTAAGCTGAAGGCTTGATAATCCACCAGGTGTGAAATTTTCCGTCGACATACGCTCGCCGTGTTGCTGTAAAATAACGCTATCAGCAAAACCGCCCTTGAGCGCGGCGCGCAGCGCTGCAGGATCCGCGCCGCCCTGCTC